>JACPRP010000099.1 GCA_016189905.1 Chloroflexota bacterium
GCCTCAAAGAGGCCAAGCTGATTAGATCGTTTGCCAAGCACACCGAGCCTCCGCACGAGAGATCGGCAGTATTATACCATAATCAACCGGCCGAGCAAGACTTTTCGGCTGGATTTCTAGGGCTGGCTCCGCAGGCTCAATCCCTGCCTCGGAAGCGATGCGGCGTGCTGTTTCCTCATCTGTTCTAAGAAGCTCAGCAAGACGCCCGAGGGAGATGTCGGCTGCACCATAGGCTTTCAGCGAACGACTGACGAAATCCGGTGGCAAGACCCTGCGGTGCCGCTCTTGCGCCTCGACGTCAACGTCGTAGCCCAGAATACGCGCCAGCCGCTCGGGCTGCTCCTTCCTCAGGGCAAGGATTTGCCTGGAAGATAACGTGCCCAGGGCACGCAACTGGTAAAGGGCAGCTTCATAGCTCATCCCGAAGTGGCGCGCCAGGTGGACCACCGCAGGGGCATCGAGCGACAGGCTTCCCTGGGCCCGTCTGCTGTCGCGTTCCAGCCAACGACGAACACCTGCCGCCGGCATCAAGAAAAACGCGGCGAAGGCATTTGCACGGCGCTCAGGTACGGTGGAAGCGCCGAGAACGTTGCGGTCGATGCGGCTTCGCCGATCGAACAAATGGTGACCTAGCTCGTGGCACGCTGTAAAACGTTGCCGCCCAAGACGTTTCGCACTGTTAACCGCGACGACGGAAAGTTCCTGCCTGGTGATGTAGAAGCCATCTGGGCCTTCCTCACCCATAGGCCACCTCACAACCGCGAGTCCAAGATGATCGAGGAGCTCGAACACATCGCCTAATGCGTCGGAGCCAAGACCGAGCTCGTCACGGATGGCAAGAGCGCGTCCCTCCGCTTCATCCATGAATTGTGGACGAAATAGCGCCAGGGCCATTACGCAGGCACCTCTCCCGTTAGTTCAAGAAGGAACTCGTAGTCATCGATGAGATCACGCAGCCACTCCAGGTGCGGGCGGACATCGTCGTGAGCGGCCTCCTGGGCTCTAAGCAATACTTGAATGGGCTCCTCGTCCACAGGCTCAAAGAATACCAGCGGCGCCTTCCCCAGCGCATCGGCGATCGCTGTGAGTTGCAGTGTATCCAAGCCTTGCCGTCCCTGCTCGATACGGCTGATAGCTGTACGCTCCAGACCGATGGCCTTCGCCAACTGAGCCTGTGTCAACCCAGCCTTCTCACGCTGCTCGGCAATTCGCCTTCCCAGCAGCTCTCTGGTCAGCATATCGTACACCTCCTGTGTGTATATTACACCGTTCATGTCTCTGACGCAAGAACATGTGTATCATACACACAGTAAGATCGAGGCCATTTTCCGTGGATCGATGCTGAATATTGGGCTAACTGATAGGCGAGGTGGCATAAAGCAAGCGCTCCTCAGGTGCGACTGAAGCTGGCAGCGATGCTATAAGCGGAAGCTCCTGCTCGAACTCCTGCCGCGTCAGCACGAGCAGGTCGACCGGCACTCCCACACCCCACAACGGCCTGTAGGCGGCCTGCGCCCACACGTAGCGGGGCTCCTGGCTGTCGGCTACCACGACCAGAATATCGTAATCGCTGTCGGGGTCAGCCTCACCCCGCGCCCGCGAGCTGAAAAGATAAATGCGCTCGGGGTTGAGCGCCTGGACCGGGCGTTGCACGATCAGAGATAGTGGATCTGCCTGCTGGTGGTTGTTCGTTCTTCACCGTGGCTTGCCGCCTGTTCAAGGGATTTTGCGAAAGCATTGGTTCGCGCGTGAATGGAAGGGACGCGATTCATCGCATCCCAATGGGGAGCGGGAGGACCAATCTTTGCGCAAAACACCGTAGTGTGCGTTGTCCGGCCCCGTCCTCGGGGATGATAACGCCAGCGTTCTATAGCAGTTTGCAAAGGGTTTTGGCTAGCGGAGCAGCCACCGATATACCGAGCGTATGCAATGTAGCGCGGGGGCTCGTCCCCCGCCCCGCCCAGCGGGGGACGAGCCCCCGCGCTACGGGTAGCCACATCAAAATGCAAACTGCTATAGCGCGCCGCCCTCCGTTCCCTGGAGTTTGCCGTCCTGCGAAGCGGAACCCTGACCAGTTCTCCGCGTCGCCTGGCCTGGCCGAGGTAGCCAAGCCCCCGCAGCTCGTCCTGGAATTCCTCTGGGGTGTAAGAATGGAGATCGAGCGGGAGGCGCCATCCGCCCGCCGCGATCCACAAATCCCTGCGGGCCGGTGCACGATCCATCACGTGCTGACCGGCGAACTCGCTCGAGACGGCCACAAGATCGTAGTCGCTATCACGCCGCGCGGTTCCGCGCACGCGCGACCCGAACATATAAAGAATCGCGCCGTAGCGCTGGTGCATCAGCTCGGCGAAGCGGAGTATTAGCTCTTCCTGCCACGGCGGGTGTCACTGGTAGTGATTATGTCTCACAGCCGATTCTATCATTGTCTCCATCGAGCCTGTGAGGATCAAGCGGCAAGACCGTAAAGTCTCGAAATGGAATGTCCTGGCAATCCAAGTCCGGCGGTGGTGGAGGAATGCACACGGTGGGATATGATGGATCGCAAAGCTGTTCCGGAGCCGGTGGAAAACGCGCCGCATCACTTTCCCAAGGGAAGCGCTGCGTATTGAGACGCATCCGTAGGCCGAAGGGACCGTTAACCCAACTACGGTGCCCATCGGTGAAGACTGTGAAATTATCGCTCTTACGCCAAACTAATAGTCCATTGGTAGTTTCTTGGAGAGCATCACCATTCGTTGGGTTGTAATGCTCGTTAGCTAGGCAAGTTCCGACAACTCCAGGGATTAGGTCGTGAATAGTTTTGAACCCCAGAACGAATCGACACGAGTCCGCGCTGGCAGCATCTGAAGAGACGGTGGAAGGAAGAGATACGCTGGCTAGCACAGTAATGAGCACAAATAATCGAAACTGGCGCATAAACTATCTCCTTTCTTTTTGAAAACCAACCAAGTTCCTAGTGTACAAGCGTAAGCCCAAGGCATCTGTCAGCGTTGATACCCTGCGCACGTTTGATGTGGTGATAGCGAGGCGATCTGCAACAACTGAGACGTAGCAATAAAGGTGCCAGCAATATGACACCGAAAACCAGTGGAGATCTCTCACAAAGTAATCAAGCAGCGGAACGGCGATTGAAGGTCGGTAGCTTGTACTGAGGAGGCAAAGGCAACCCATAGGAGCCGAAGATCAGAGTGAGGCACTCGATCAGGCAGCGAGAAGACAGAGATAGGCTGCCGGTCCGCACATTAACAACTGAAGACCGAATAGTAGCGGTGATATTTGGCGGAGGGATCGAAAGCCCAGTCATCGTGTTTGAAGGCTTTACCAGCCTTGATAATACGTTTGGCCAGCCTATTGATGATGTTCTAATGCTTGGCGGTATCTTTGTTCTTATCCTTGGACTGGGACTTGGTATCGCGGGATTTGGGTTTGGGCTTGCGCACATGCCTGGGCGGATTGTCGACAAGGCCGAGGAGTCGGTCAATAAAGAGGAAGAAAGTGCCGACGCCTGGAACCCTTTCTTTGGAAGGATCGGGCTCGAAGCCACTTATGACGGCGTAGAAGGGTTGAGAGCACATCATATCGACCCAATCGTCGAAAGAGAAGACGCCGCACATCACCATCGCGAGGAGGGAACGGAGCATATCTTCTGGTGGTTTGGCGGTAGCGCCCATATTTGAGGAGTACAGATGGGCGACGATGGGCCGCAGGCTATCAAGGTTGAGCAGGAACAGTTCGTACTTGACGTGGAGGTGACGGGAGGGCTCCTTAATCGGGATGCAAGCCTGCTTGACGAAAGAAACGTATTGGTCGTGAAAACGCAAAGGCGGTAAAATTGGAGTGCCCCCATCTAGGCTCCGGGTGGAGCGGGTGATTAAGCAACTCCAATTCTACCCGGAAATTAGGTGGGGGTGAACTTTTTGCCCCGATTGAGAAAGTCCGCATCACAGAAGGCGTCGGACTTTCTGAGAGAACTCGCATTGCATAAGGAGGAACGGGACGTCTAGCTACGTCGTGACTGCGCTTACTGGCAATGTCAACTCTCGGGCCGAAATAGATCCCCGGACGTATTTCCCAACGGACAGTATCTTGCTGACAATCATCACCCTGGGCATTTGGGGCCTTGTCGTACTCTACCGCACAACATCAAGCGTCGCGATGAGCATTTACATCGGCGTGAGAACACTTTGAACAATGATCTGTTGCATGCAGTCAAAGACCGAATTCGATCAGCCGGCATAGACCCACTTTCGTTGGCGGAGATGGCTGCCCTCGAATCGGCAGTGCGGTCACGTTACCGCAAAACAATCCATTGTTAACAAGCTGGCATTCCAGCAGCATATCTCCCTGCACTTCGTCGGCGCGCCAGAGCAATCAATGGATACCGCGAGACGCCCCTATCAACTTTGTACGTGGGACGTTTGTTTTCAAGCTAAATCGAATCGGCGCCCAAATAGGCTAGCTTGCCTGTCTCGGACCAGATCACTAATCCCGTGAATCAGCAGAGCGCGCAATCTAGCTCCGTCTCATTCCAAAACGGGGGCCGGAAGCTCCCTGATTGAAACGTTCCCTTCAGGATCAGCTTTTACCAACTGCAATTCGGCCCGCAGCAGCGTTCTAAACTCATCGATTGGTGGCCAGGTCAGGCCGAGGGCACTGGTGCCGTAGCGTGGCTGGAAGAAAAGTGCTGTGTGGTAGAAGGCTGACTTATAATACCAGGCTCCCAGACTCGTTACTTCAAATTTCTCATAGGCGATCTTTTGTAAGAAAGTCGGCAGGCAAAACCTGAGGCGCCTGAGATTAGCAGGCTGCTCGGCCCTCACACCCTTACCCAAATAGAACTCGCGTAGCTCGTCAGTCTTTATATCGATATTGTCGAGCGCAATCAGCGTTTCGGCAATGAACTGATCATAGTCGTCTTTCCCAGTGTCTCGGAGATTAAACGTAATGATTAACAGAAACGGGTTCTTCTGCCTCGCCTGAAACAAAACAAGATTCTTAAGTAGCTCAGCATTCTCCGCTTCTCCATTTTCACGGGGGTATAGGAATCCACCGCAAAGGTCAACGTTAATTACATCGTGCTTAACGCTTCTGATACATCTGATCCTTTGTTGCAGAGGGAATGGTAATTGCGAAATTGCTAAGTTTGCGTCCTGCTCGCCTAAGGCCAAAAGTCTCATTGCCTCCGCGAGCGGCAGTTCGATGACTGCGGTTCTTCCCCTGACTCCAATGAGCTGCGCCGTGCGACACATATCCAGTGCCACATCTGCATATCTTTCGATGGCTGTTATATGCCCCAAGACCTCCTGCCATATCCGGACATCCAGCATTAGAGCCGATGGTAATCCTAAATACGCCAGATTTCTACCAATGGCCTGCTTGCGATCTGCAAGCCACTTAAGGTGTATTCGCCGCAAGTATGCTTTCTGGTGACTCTCAGGAAATGGGTTAGTATTATTCACTGTACATCAAGGAATTGATCCGCTGCCGAAGTTTGTCCATAATTCGGCTGCTTCTCAACGGATCGGTGGCGAATTCTTCTGTTAGAACTTGGGAGAACAGCCCTAACGCGACATCCACAAGGATACTTCGCGGAGCTTCAGCGGCGCCATCAGTTTGGGTATCGCTGCTTTTTGTCTTTGTAGCTCCGGCCTGCTGTTGGCTAGCGCCTGCCCGACCAGGGGTGGCCGCTCCCGCCGAAGTCGCATCTCGTTCCGCCGCATTCTCGCCTTTAGCATCATCTTTCTGCCCGCGGTCGGTCTCTGTTTGTTCAGTCGGTGCTGCTTCGGCATCGGCGGCCTCAGCAGTAGTTTGTTCGTATGTGCTGGCTGAATACGCCGGTAAGATGTCTTCAATTCTTTTTATGAGCGATTTGCGAAGCCTTTGGATGCCGGGCTCGCGAAGCGCCTCTACTTGATAATGAACGTCTTTCTTCCTCTTATTTTGCTGGACTCGATTCTCCTGCTCCTGTAGTTCTGTTCTGGTTTTTTCAAGCCAATCCTTATCTGCAAGGGCCAGCAACATTGGGGCACCGAATCCTTGAATCTCCGTCAGCTTCTTTCCATACTGATCATAAATCATCATCTGTTTTCGTATTTCCGAAATCACCCTGGCCTTATTGGCCTGATTCTGATACCAGTTTCTCAAACGCACCACAAACTGATGCTTTAGCTCGGATTCCTCAAGCTCTTTCCTCGGTAAGTTCGGTCGCAACTCAGGTGTGGTAACATGGATTTCGCCTATATGCCAATCTAAGTACGACTCTACTTTCAGGGGAGGCATCTGGTTTATTGGCTCGCTGTACTGGTTTTGTCCGCCTATAGCGAATCCTTCAAGATAAAGCCGAAAACCTACGAGCTGATCTGCCTTCGGGGTGATTATCCTACTTACCTTGTTTATCGCGCGCCAGTATTCTGCAACAGGTGTGTCGTTAATGGTGATCGGTCCTGCCTCGAAGTCATCGACGGCGCTAGGGAAGGAGCGATAAACAGGACTCCCATCAACGTTGATCTGGAACAATCCTAAATCATGTCTCTCATACCAAGCGGTAATATCCGGTTGAAACACAAATGTCGGGTCGATTTCGCAAGGACATATTCTGCGCACGGCCTCTCTAATAGCGTTAGCGTCGAGGAAAAAATCCGCGGCGCGAGTTGGTGCCTCCAATGTGACATCTGTGTAGTGCTTTTCCGGATCCTCCTCGAACTCGAGAATATCGTAGTTCGGATTCAGCACATCGCTGATATTGGCCTGATCGCTGATGGCATCAACGATCTTCCTAAATTGAATTGTCAATTGATACCCGCGGTTCACGCCGCGCTTGGTAGAATAAAGGGTGAGTTTCTCGAAATATGACAGGCCGGCCCAGATTCCGACGCCTTTATGGCCCGTGAGGCGCACTGTCGCATCGCGCTTGCTGGACAAGGCAATGGACTTAACTCTACAAATTTCGTCTTCGTCCATGCCGATGCCATAGTCCAATATGCTGATGCCATCGTTACGAATCTCAATCTGGATTGGGCCTTCGGGGTTTAATCCCGTTAGAGCCATCCAGAGACGGTGCGCGTCAACGGCGTTTTGTATATATTCACGGGTTACCTCACTGGGCTGATAAAGCCCTTTCGCCAGATCATCCAGCAATGTGGAACCGACATCCTTCAACGTAAAGGTGTCTTGTAATTTTCTTAAGCTTTTCCTGCCGCTAACCACCGCTGAGGCCCTCCAAACTGAAACACCTTAAATCAGATCATTATCGCTGGTCGTAAGCGTACTGAACGCCACCGGCAAGAGCGGAGCATCGCCAACTTTTTCAGGAATAGGATCGTAATTGGTTACGATGATTTCCTGGTTCTTTGTCCGTTGTTTCTTTCCTTTTTTGCCCGCTGGCATCCCTGCAGTAAACGATACAGGGGTTACAAAGAAATCCTTGTACAACTCCTTCATATCCAGTAGATCGTAGCTGCTCAATATGAATCTACATTTCACATCGCGCAATACCTTCGCTAATTCAGCATGTTGCTTACGGGCGCGCATATTGAGGCGATAATTACATGGATTGAGAGGGTATGGCGGATCGAGGTACATCACCACTCGATTGTCCTCGTAAGACCTATCATATCTTTCGATGCACGCTCTCCAATCAAGATGCTCGATGATCACAGTTTGGAGCCGCTTGTGAACTGGATCAATGCGCTCTCGAAGATGTTTTAATGCCCCTATGAGACGATTTCCATGCCCCCCATCTGATACGCTGGTTTGGAACCTGGGACTATGAAACTCACCACCCCAGGCAGCCATAACGAGATAGTAAAACCTGTGCGCCCGCTGAATATCAGTCCACTCAGCTAATGATTCCGCGGTTATAGAGCGCAATCGTTCAAATTCTTCACGGCTTACCAGGTCCAACTCGAACGATTCGAGAAACTCATTGGGTTTATTTTTGATAACCTTAAAGAAATTCACGACTTCGCCATCTAGATCGTTCAATATCTCGACGTGGCTTGGCCTTTTCCCAAAGAGAACCCAAGCCGCACCAGCAAATACCTCCACATAACAATCGCACTCAGGCATCATCTTGACGATGGTTTGTCGCAGTCGTGATTTGCCGCCGACCCACTTGAACGGACTGTTAATCGGCTTCGTCGCCACCGCATCAATTGTCATTTGTTATTCAACACCGTGGAGAGGCCGATACATACGGAACTGCCGGTTTGGTGATTGGTTTGACGTGACTGGACGTTGATCGTAGATTTTGCCTTGCAACTTGCGACCTGTGGCACCTTTGTTTACTCCACCCCATTGCTTGAAAAAGAAAGGAACATTGCTCGCCTCACACTTATCTCTTAAACCAATCACCCATTCCTCGGCCACTGGTCTAGCGCCGGGGCCAGACTCGCCGCCAACAATAAGCCAGTCGATACCAGTGAGGTCAACATCGTCTATTGGCCCCAGCAGTGGTTCTACAGACAGAAACCGGACGCGAGCATCTACCCGCCGCAAATGATCAATGCGGAAAGTATGCTGTTGATCCTCTACGGTAACCCCGACCCATACGTTGTCGGGCCAACTGATGAGTGTCCTCAACTCAAGCAATCTCGCCGATCTTTTCGTTAGCACCTGGAATGTGTGCCAGGAAGCGCGGCGCATTGTGTTTAAGATCTTCTCAATGTAGTCAAAGGGCACGTCGTCGTGAAAAATGTCAGTCATCGAACCCACAAATACTAGAGAAGGTTTCTTCCAGCTAAGTGGAAGCTCTAACGTGTCTGGATGTAGTGTCAGTTGGAATCCGTTACGATATTTGGCTTGGCCCATCGCGCGCAAACGCAATGCCATTCGTTCAGCGTAGCAGTTCTTGCAACCAGGGCTGGCCTTGCTGCAACCGGTTATAGGATTCCACGTGACACTTGTCCACTCAATCTTTGACCCCATAGCGAAGAAACACCCTTGAGCAACACCGTCTCTAAGGACTAGGCATAGTTCACATTGTGCTCGCATAGATTCGTGCACTAACAACTTACGTCGGTCGGTTTGGTCAGGTGAGCGCCGGCGCAGCTTCGTCGCATTAGTGTACACTTGCTTGGCTACCAATGCAAGGGGCGAAAGCACAAATCGAAAACACAAATCAGCTAGATTTAGGCGCGATCGTAACAGAGTGCGAGAAGTGCCACCGTTAGGTGCTCGGCAAACATAAAATGCGTTCATCGTGTTCAACGATCAAATGAATGGAGCAATTGTCTATGATCCGCCGGGACGCCTCTCGGCGGGTTACCTGCCACTCTCGCGAGACGTATTTTATAGTGAAGAATAGGCCAGTCTCAACGTCTGGTTATACTCGCGCGGAGGTAGGCCAGTCTCAACTGTACGCGCGAATTTCTGCGCCGGGAAAAAGTTAGGCCGGTCTCATTATCTGCGCCCGGCCGTTCTCATTATATTTGACTCACAGTCTCATTAACTCCGATGCGATTCTCAACATCTTTGAGACCCTACAACGGCTCCCCCTATATATCCAAATTCCTCACGCTCTTCGCGTGCGTCTGGATAAACCTTTTCCTCGGGGGCACGCTTTCGCCCATGAGCATGTCGAAGACCTCGTCGGCGGCGAGGGCGTCGTCGACGGTGACCTGGAGCATGGTGCGCTGCTCGGGGTTCATGGTCGTCTCCCAGAGCTGGTCGGGGTTCATCTCGCCGAGGCCTTTGTAGCGCTGGATCGACGGGTTCCCGCCGTTCAGCTTCGCCACCAGCTCGTCTTTTTCTCGGTCGCTGTAGACCCAGTGGCGCTCCTTGCCGACCTGCACTTTGTAAAGCGGCGGCTGGGCGATGAACAGGTGCCCGCTGGTGATCAGCGGCTCCATGTGGCGGAAGAAGAAGGTCAGCAGCAGCGTGCGGATGTGCGACCCATCGACGTCGGCGTCAGTCATGATGATGATGCGATGGTAGCGCAGCTTGTCGAGGTTGAAGTGGCTGCCAATGCCCGCCCCTAGCGCGGTGATGATCGCCCGAATCTCCTCGTGCCCGAGCATCTTGTCCTCGCGCGCCTTCTCGACGTTCAAGATCTTGCCGCGCAGCGGCAGGATCGCCTGGAACTTTCTGTCTCGCCCCTGCTTGGCCGAGCCACCGGCCGAGTCACCCTCGACGAGGTAAAGCTCGCACTTCGCGGCGTCGCGCTCGGAGCAATCCGCCAACTTGCCGGGCAGCGTCATTCCCTCCAGCGCGCTCTTTCTGATCACCGTCTCGCGCGCCATCTGCGCCGCCTTGCGGGCCCGGGCCGTCGTCACGCACTTGTCGATGATCTTCTTCGCGTCGGCCGGATTCTCGTCGAAATGGGTGCGCAGCCCCTCGACCACCACCGTCTCGACCTGGTTGCGCACCTCGCCGTTGCCCAGCTTGGCCTTGGTCTGGCTCTCGAACTGCGGCTCGGTGAGCTTGACGCTGACGATCGCCGTCAGGCCCTCGCGCACGTCGTCGCCGCTCAGGTTAGCCTCGTCCTCCTTGAGCATGTTCAGCTTGCGCGCGTAGTCGTTGATCGTGCGCGTCAGCGCCGACCTGAAGCCGGTCATATGCGTGCCGCCATCGCTGGTGTTGATGTTGTTGGCGAAGCTGTAGACCGACTCGGAGTAGCCGTCAGTGTACTGCAGCGCGACCTCGACGCTGGTGCCGTTGATCGCGCGGTCGATGTACAGCGGCTTGGGATGCAGCAGGCCGCGATTCTTGTTCAGGTGGCGCACGAAGGATAGTATGCCGCCTTCGAAATAGAAGGACATCTCGCGGTCGGTGCGCTCGTCTCTGAAGATCAGCTTGAGCCCTTTGGTCAGATAGGCCATCTCGCGGAAGCGCTGGACCAGCGTATCGAAGCTGTAATCCAGCGTCTCGAATATCTGCTTGTCGGCCAGAAAACGCGTGACGGTGCCGGGGCGGTCGGAGTCGCCGATCTCGGTCACGGGGCCCTTCGGCACGCCGCGCTCGTATTCCTGGCGATAGCGCTTGCCGTGGCGCGTGACCTCGACCCAGAGCCAGGCGGAAAGGGCGTTCACCGCCGAAACGCCGACCCCGTGCAGGCCGCTGGCCACCTTGTAGCCGCCCCCGCCGAACTTGCCGCCGGCGTGCAGCACGGTCATCACCGTCTCGAGTGCCGATTTGCCGGTCTTGGGGTGGATCTCGATCGGGATCCCGCGTCCGTTGTCGGTCACGGTGACGGACTTATCCTTATGGATCGTGATAGTGATCTCCGTGCAGCTACCTGCCAGCGCCTCGTCGATGGAGTTGTCCACTACCTCGTGCACAAGGTGGTGCAGGCCACGAATATCGGTGCTGCCGATGTACATTCCAGGGCGGCGGCGTACCGCCTCCAGCCCTTCCAGTACCTGAATGCTATCTACTGTGTAATCTTGTTTCTCTTGCTCCACCATCACCATCTGTTCTCCTACCCGTTCCCCCTTCCAACGCCGGCGGGTTTGCCTTCCTGTATGTTTGCCACTCTGGTCTTGTAAAAAGTCATGCGCGCCGCCGTCAGGCCGCTCGCGATGTAGCCGTTGCCGGCGATGCCAGCCAGTGGCCCCCAGGGCTCCGCCGCGAGATAGCGCCAGATCTCCTGCGTGCCGATGCTGATGACCAGCACTAGGAGGACCAGGCCCATCGCTGCCCAGAAGTTCCGGGCCACAACCTTCGCGCTCAAGGCTACGGCACGAAACGGTCCAGCCTCGCTGATCACTATCGCGTCCGCGACAAAGAATAGATACAGCAATATCATAATGGCGCCCAACTGGAGCACCAGCGCGACCAGGCTCGACAGAATCAGCCCCGCCGTCGGCGACACGAAGAAGGCGGCGCTCAGGAACAGTCCCGTGGGCAGGCCCGCGAAAAGGACCAGGCCGATCAGCAGCCCGATGAAGCCGAGGGCGCTCAGCCAGTACCGCCAGATGTTTCGCCCGAGCTTGGCGGGGCTGACGTGGCCGTCGCGAATCTGCTGCGCCACGAGGCCGAAATAGACGCAGCCGAGCAGCAGGCCGAGCAATCCCAGCCCGACGGACGACGCGGCGATCCATAGGGGCTGGGTGACCTCCGTCGCGACCCCAAGCGATGGCAGCGAGGGCAAGCTGGGCACCGACGGCACAAGGCCGGCGAGCACGCCGCCGCTGCCGAGCATTCGCACCAGGTTCACCTGCCCGATGCCCGCTTCCAGCGTCTGCTGTAGCTGTTCGATGCTCGCGGCAGCATCCGCATTAATCGACGTGCCCATACCCTGACCCATCTCCGCCGTGACGACGGAGTTGTACCAGGCCAGCATGTTCTGGAGGAAAGTCGCGATCGATAACTGCGGCCCCCGCCACAGAAGGAAATCGAGCGCCACCGGCAGCAGCACGATCCAGGCTATTTTATTGACGGTTCCAAATCCTACCGACAGCGTGTCGATCACGCCCGGGGACGATTCCTGCTTGACTCTCAGAGTGTTCATCGCCCTGGTATTCTACCATAAAAGGCCCACTTCTTAAAATACGACTTGGCGAGCATGCCCTGCCAGGCGTGCCCCGGTTTCGATTCACAAGAATATGTGTCTCCCTGCCGAGGTGCCCCGCCCCTCCCCGGTTGGAAAAGGTGTTGAGGTTTTGCCCCGCGAAGCGGGGCAAAACCTCAACACCATCTATCTTTCGGGGTGGGGAGGCGATTCGCCAGCCTGCTATGCAGGCTGGCAGGCTGATTAGGGTTGTATTTTCCGCCGCAAGTGGTATAATTGCTGCTGAATTTCGGGCGGGGTAAGGAGGCGTGATATTGTCAACGTACGCATATTTCAATGGAGAGATCGTTCCCCTGGGCGACGCGAAGATCGGCATTATGAACCATACCTTCAATTACGGCACCGGCGTGTTTGAAGGCGTCAGGGGCTACTGGAACGGGAAAGAGGAGCAGCTCTATCTTTTCAGGCTCAAGGAACACTACGAGCGCTTGCAGCGGTCCTGCCGCATCATGACAATGGCGCTGCCTTTTGACATACCGAAGCTGTGCGACATAACGGTCGATATCACAAGGCGCAACGCCCATCGTGAGGACTGCTACGTACGGCCTCTCGCCTACAAGGATTCCGAGCTGATCGGGGTTCGGTTGCACCAGTTGAACGACGCTTTCTTGATCTACACGGCTCCATTCGGCAAATACCTGCCGCCGGACCGTGGCATTCGCTGCTGCGTCTCGTCCTGGCGACGCATCGACGACAACGCGATTCCGGGGCGCGCGAAGGTGACCGGCCTTTACGTGAACTCCGCGCTGAGCAAGAGCGAGGCGATGCTCGACGGCTACGACGAGGCCATCGTCCTGACGCAGAGCGGCACGGTTTCCGAAGGCAGCGCCGAGAACGTGTTTATCGTCGTCGACGGAAAATTGATCACTCCCCCAGCATCGGACAACATCCTCGTGGGCGTGACCCGCAACACGGTCATTCAGGTGGCCAGGGAGCAGCTCGGCATCGAAACGATCGAGCGCAGCATCGGCCGCGCGGAGCTGTACTCGGCCGACGAGGTGATCCTGACAGGGTCGGCGGCCGAGGTTACGCCAGTGTCAGAGATCGACCGCCGGCCAATCGGCAGCGGTGGTGTTGGGCCGGTCGCCGCGAAGCTGCAAGAGACTTATTTGAGCATCGTCCGCGGCGAGGTGGAGATTTATCGAGAGTGGTGTACTCCTGTATACCCGAAATCGTGAGCAACACCTGCAAACGCCGGCGACCATATGGAGACCACCGCTGGTCGCCAGTCTGCTGAAAAGTCTGGGCGCTCTGGCCGTTTTGCTGGCGGCCGAAGCTGCGATCGCTTATCAGTTCCTTGCGCACGACTACGACATAGGCTCTTTCATGCTGGGGGTGCTGGCGTTCCTGATCGCGTGTCAAGCCGTGATTCAGGTCTACGCCCTTTATGCCCTCCTCCGCACGTCCTACGTCCTGGGGCCCAACAAGCTGACGATCGTCTGTGGCGCCGTGCGCTACGTCGTGGCGCTCGGAAGCATCAGCAACGTGGTGGGCTTAGGCTCCAGGACGCACTCGCTTAAATTGAGGGCGGCGTCATCACCGCTGGTCGGCTATCCCATCCGCGCCGGGCACATCGAAGGCATCGGCGACGTGCTGCTGCTCTCCACGACTGGCTCGCTGGCCAGAATGGTCGTGATCACGGCCTCCGAGGGGATTTTCGCCGTCTCGCCGGCCAACAGAGACATGTTCATAGAAGAGCTCAACGCCCGGCGGGGTGGCCTGCAGTTCCAGCCGGCGCCCGTGCAGAAGATTACGCCGGGGCTCGCGCGGCTCACGTTCTGGCAAGACCGGCTGGCGCAGGCGCTGTTTCTCGCGGCGCTGGTCGGCAATCTGGCGGTCTTCGCTTACGTAAGCTTTCGGTTCCCCGGCCTGCCGCCGCTCTTGCCGCTGCACTACAATTCGCTGGGAGAGATCGACTTCATCGGCACCCGCGCCGAGGCCTTCAAGATTCCGGCGATCGGCACGGCGGCGATCCTGGCGGACATAGTGGTCGGCATCGGCGTACACGCGCGCGAAAAGCTGGCAACTCGCCTGTTGCTGGGCGTGGCGATCGTGGTGCAGGCGATCCTTTTCGTGGCCGTGGTCAGGTTAATCTGATTGTTGGTTGATTATGAACAGAGAGTGGCTCCGTTGGACTTCCGCTGTTCCGTACGCTACCGTGTGCGTACTTGGGCTTATAGCTCTGTACCAGATCCTGGTACCCCCGATAGTCGGCGTTGCCAACAATGGCGACTTCGAAAGGATTATGGGCAGGTTTGGTCTCTACTATCTTCCACTGGAGTACGAGGACAAGTTTTTCGGATACATCAACGCCAAGTTCACCTTAGGACCGAGCAACGATTGGAGTGGATATTTTTCGTCGGAGATGTTGTTCATTCAGGTTGCCCTATGGTTCAATGCCCTATTGTCTAATGACGGCCTTTTCGACATCAGGTTTCTTAGCATGGTCCACCTTCTCGCCTATTTAGTTGGTGTTGGGCTGGTCTTGTGGGCGGCAAAGCGAGCGGCGATTTATCAGCAAATAGTGCTAGCGGTGCTAATCGTTCTCGTCTTCGGAGATGTGGGCTACATTGCGTTCTTCAACTCCTTCTATAGCGAGCCGGCGTCGCTCATTTCCCTGGCGTTCGTCGTCGGCTTCGCGCTGAAAGGGGATACTCGGTTTAACGCACTGGCATTCCTTGTCGCTTCCACATCTCTGGTGGTGGCAAAACCACAAAACAGCCTTCTGGGATTGCCTCTTGCTATATTTGCCCTGCTATCCCCTAGACTCGAAGACACGCGTCGTATCAGGCTTTTGGTAGCAACGTTGGTGCTGTTAACTGCCATTGGGCACTTTCGCTTTGGCAACCCCACGTATATGCAGGAGGCCAACGTTTACAACGCCGTTTTCCACGAGATGTTGAAGAGCTCTGACCCACAACTAGACCAGGACTTACTATCGCTGGGCCTTCCGACCGAATTTCGACAATTCGTCGGAACTTCAGCTTATTCGTCGGGCGCACCAATCAAAGACGCGGCATTTAGATCCATTTTCTTCGGCCGTGTTGGTTTCCCTCAACTTCTTGGTTTTTACGCCACGCACCCCGATCGCTTTCTTGATTTGCTACAACGTGCGGCTGAAAGCGCTTTCACGCTTCGTTCCAGTCATCTCGGTAACTTTGAGAAGGCTAGCACGCTACCGCCAAGGTCCCAAAGCGACGTATTCAGTCTGTGGAGTAGCTTCAAGCGAGACTTTTTTCCTGGCTCTATTTGGCTGCTGTTAGGCTTTTTCATTGCCAACGTGGGCTCTATTGTGATCAAGCTTGGCCCGAATAGGACCGATTTCGACCGTTCTGTAGCCGGTGTGCACGCGTTACTGGTAGCGATGGCGACGATGCAGTTCTTTATCGCAGTTATTGGAGAAGGTGAAATAGAGCTGGCGAAGCATCTCTTCCTTTTCCACGCCCTGCTTGACGCTTGTCTTATCATTTGCGCCTTGGACTTTGCGCGTTGCGTCGCACGCCTCGTCAAGCCTTTCGACAAACTCCGCTGGATTATTCGCTATTAACACCACGGGGTACTCACGGCACTCATGCATCCCCATTGTGACGATTGGCTTCCTGCCCGCCAGGTATTCAAACAGCTTAACCGGGGAGGTGGAACCGGCGTCTTGGCCAAGAACAGGCACTCGGCAAGTTTATGAAATCCCACTGATTCTGTGTCATCTATTCCGCCGAAAGCCTGGCGCCCTCGGCAAGCGTCATAAGCCTGCCCGTCGCGCAACCCAGGTCTAACAGCGTGCCCGGTTCCAGACCCGCAAACAGCCTCAGAAGCGCCTGTTGCCAGACAAAGTCGATAGGCATCCACCGTGTTGCCGGTTAGAAAGATGCTTTCAGCACCGACCCCTCACGAAGAAGTGCGTCGACAGCGATCTTGGTAGGCGCGAAGTGGAGGCTCGCAAGCGAAGTCACTAGCCGCTGGTTCATCTCCTCTGGAAAAGGATCGTACCTGTCAGTAGTGGCGATTGTGGCAACGTTGCTCCGCGAAGATTTGGGGACACCATACTGCTACCACTTCGTTAGCTGATTTGGTATACTCTTGTAATCTGGCTCATCGCCACAGACCAAATAAAGTTCTTCCGTCCCTGGTGGAACTAACGAGGTAGTACATGATGCCTGTGATCGATTTCCACTTCCACGCCGGCCGTGCGGACGGCTGGTATTCCTCGGTCCTGGATCTGGCGCAGGCCAGCCTCGAAGAGGAGGCCGTCGGGTTCATCAATCGCGTGTCTTCCTCGACGGAATCTCTGATCAGCTACCTGGACGATTGCGGCATCGACTATGCCGTGGCCGTGCCCGAGCAGAGTCCCGTCACCAGCGGCGTAATCTCGAATGACGAAGTAGCCGCCCTCTGCGGCGGCCACCCGAGGCTAATTCCCTTCTGCTGCATCAATCCAGGGCTGGTGCCTAGCGCGGCCGGCGAGCTGGTTCGGTGCGTCGAAGATCTGGGCTGCCGCGGTCTGAAGCTATATCCCTGCTACCACCTTTTCTATCCCAACGACCCGCGGATATATCCTGTCTACGCCAAAGCCGAGGAGCTTGGCCTTCCCGTGATGATCCACACCGGCTCTTCGGTGTTCGGTGGGGCGCGGCTGAAGTACGGCGATCCCATCTTCGTCGACGACATCGCGACGGACTTCCCCGACCTCAAGCTGTTGATGTGCCACGGCGGTCGCGGCTTCTGGTACGAGGCGGCGTTCTTCCTGGTCCGGCTGCACCAGAATGTCTACATCGACGTCGCCGGCTTGCCGCCCCTGAAGCTGCTGGAATACTTCCCCGAACTGGAGCGCATTGCCGACAGGCTGGTGTTCGGGTCCGACTGGCCGGCGGTGCCGCAGCCGAAGCGCAACATCGCGCAGATTCGCAGCCTGCCCATCGCCGAGGAGACCAAAGAGAAAATGCTCGGGAAGAACGCGGCCAGGCTGCTGGCAATAGAGTGAGGGATTTCAGGCCCTCATTTGCCTTCGCTCACAGCCTGCTCGATCGCGTTGATAAACTCGTCGACCCCGCAGGGGCCGCGAATGACGTAGAGGCCCACCCTGGCGAGCTGTTTGACCAACTGTTCGACTTCAGGGGTGGGCGAGGTGCAGATCACGAGGGGCGTGACGCTCAACGTCGGATCGGTCTTGATAATCGGAATGATGTTGAGGCCGAGGGCCTCCGGCGGCCCGCTCAAGTCCATGACGACGACGTCAGGCTGTACACGCTTGATGCAGTTGAGGACCTCCGCGTCGAAGGGGCAGAGGCTTACTTCGTAGTTCTCTGTTTCCAGGCGGTCGGCGAGCTCGTGCATCGCCGGCTCGCCGTCAACCACCGCTACCTTCGTTCCCATCGCTCGCCTCCTGCTTGATCTCCAGCGTGACCTTACCTCGCACGTAGGTCGCCTCAACTCGTTGCGCTGGCTCCATTTCAAAATCGAAGACGACGTAGTGCCGGCCGGCGACCGTCTCCTTCCGGCACTTCACCATCTCCTTGTTCTTGACCTTGCGCAACACACGCGTCTGCGCTTCGACGGGCAGCTTCAAGCGGCACTTGAACCTGCCGCGGCCTGAAACGTAGGCGACGCTGGTCTTTTCTCCCTGGGTTCTGTCGCAGAAGATGGAGACCCTGTGCTCGCCGACGCGCAGATTCTCGATCTCGGCGTGCTCCCAGTAACTCGGGATCTTTGGCGAGACCTCGAGGAAATTGTCCTTGGCCTCAGGTCGCAGCCCGAAGACGCCCTCGATCAGACCTTGCAGGTACATCGCGGGCGACCAGAGCTGCATGAACGACAGTCCCTCGGGGATCAACTCTTTATACGTCCCCAGCGTGCCGGTCTCGGTTGTCTCGGTGATATTCCGTAGCAGGCGAACGGCGAAATCGGGGTCGCCGTAGCGGAACTCGGCCATCGCCAGCACGCCGGTGGGCAATGTCCAGACAAAATCCTCCTTGTCCTTGGTGTGAACCATCCCCCAGCGGTTGACCCACTCACGCCGGATTCGCTCCAGCGAGCGCACCGCTCTATCCGGCGGGGCCATCCCTGTCTCCATCGGGACGGCGATGGTCCAGTGGCCATCGGATCGCGGGCTATGGTCGTCGTTCAGGGAATCGGCGTAGAGGGCGTCCTCCTCGATCCACCAGTCGGCGTTGATCGCGTCCTTGAGGTCATCGGCCAGTTGCAGGTATCGCTCGCGATCGCTGGCCGAGCCGAGGGCCTCGGCCATATCTGCGAGGCAATAAATTGCCCTGGTGAAATAACAGATGGAATCGAGCTTCTCCGAGCCCATTCCTGTTCGCTCCACCACCCCGTTGCCGTCAGGGTAGTAGTCGAGATCCACATCCCAGTGTGCAGGCACGTAGTCGAGAACCCCCATCGCACAGATCGGGTACACGTCCTCGAGAAATACCCTGTCCCCCGTCCATTTGAAGTAATTCCACGCGGCAATCGTGTACTGCGGCGTTTCCTGCGTGTTGCCGGGGTGGAAGACCCTACCACCCGTCGATATCTCGTGAGGAATCCTGCCGCACAGCTTATCGCCATACGATGCCAGGCCCAGGAGGGCGTCTTTGGCGATGTCCCAGTAATCGACCACCATCAGCCCCGGGATGGAGTAGGCCGTGTCGGTGCCGAAGAACTGCACGTATTCAGGGATGCCCGCGTACAGGTACCGCCCCACGTACGGTGTAACATCGGCGGTCAGCATCACCAGGTTGGCTTTGGCGGTGTAGAAGGCCATGGTGTGCCAGGGATCCGAGCAGTCAAAACGCACCCCGGAGAAGACCTTCTCCTCGTAGTAGGCGATCTTATCTTGCAGCAACTGCTGGCCTTGACCGATGAGGAGGTTGAAGCGGTGGATTGCCTCGGGATAGCCGCGCTGATTCTCGGCGATGAAGAGGAAGGGCAAGAAAGCCTCTTCCCCCGCCCCGAGGTTGATGCCGTACGTGAACTTGACCGTTTTCCTGCCGTCTTGCTCGCCGAACTGCTCGCTTTCGGGTCTCGCCTTCGTGCCGAAGACCACGGCCCAGTGCTCCGGTCTCTTGCTGTCGTAGGCGATCGCCCGGCCGTTATCGTAGAACACGATGTCGTCGCCATTAGGCAGGCCGCTGAACCAGCTAGGCAAAATGTTCACCATCGTGAGAAAGTTGAGCTTGAACAGCGCCGCGTGCTCCCGCCGGTTGACGATGCGCACCAGCGCGAACAGCGCTGGCAGATCCTCGACGACAAAGTCGGTGCGGGTCACCTCGAAACCGTTGCGCTTGAAGACGAAATCGACGTACGCGAGGTGATTGACGAACGTATCGCTGTTCTTCAGGACCCAGGTCTCGTCGTCTTCGGTGATGCTGAAATAGAAGCTTTCGATGGCTTTGGTTGGATGCGCCCAGACCCCGCCCATCTCGCTCAGCAAATGGGCGGCCTGTTCGGGGCGCTCTGCCGCGCCGACGACGCCAATTGGCTTGCCAACCAGAAAGCCAGGGCGACGCCAGCCAAGTGGCGGGTACTCGCCACTTTGCGAGCCTATCTCGTAAAGACGCTTGCCGCTGATAAAGTACAGGAGATCGATATCGTCGAGCCGCCTGCCCTTGATAGTGCCGAAATCGAGTATCTGTTCTCTTGCCATCAATCTAAACAGATCTAGCGCAATTCGTTCAGCACCTGGCGGCTGATTCTGTCGCGGGCTCTGCTGGCGGCCTCGGTGATCTGAGGGACCACCGCCGACAGCGTGGTCAGAATCTGGCTCGACCAGGTGTAATGATCGAGAACCGTCTGCAAGCCGGCTCTGCGAATGGCCTCTTTCTCCCTTTCGCTCATGTCTAGAATTCGCTGGAACGTTCGCGCCACATCGTCGGGATCATCCTGCCGCGTCACGAAGCCGTCGACGCCGTCCCGCACCTGCTCGGCCAGGCCGCCCGTGTCGGAGACGACGACGAGGGCGCCCTGCCGGCGCCCGTGGATTCTGATCTCGACGGGCGTGAGGCCGAAAGGCTCGAGATAGGCGAGGCTTGCCGCGGCGATGGTCTTCTCCCATTGCAGTATGCAGGCTACCAGCTCTGGATCGAAAGCGAAGATCAGGCTCGCATCGAGGCCTAGCTGCCGGGCGAGATCGCTGAGCTCCGGATACTCGGGTGAGACCATGACCACCGCGTGCACTTTTCCTTTCAGCTTCGCCGCCGCCTTCAGAAAGATGTCGTAGCGCTTGTAAGCGACGGACCGTCCCCAACTGAAAATCAGCGGTTTATCCGTGGGGATCTTGTATTGCTGCAGCTTGCCGACGATCTGGTTGCGGTCGCGCAGGCGGAAAGCCGGGCTGATGGGGTTGACGCCGTTGCCGGTCGGGACCATGTTCTCGGCCCTGGCGCCATAGTCCTCGATGATATGGCGGGACATGAACTTGCTGATGTACCCGAGCTTCGCCTTGGGCGTAACCTTGGGCCAGTGAATGCCCACGCTTTCGACCATCAGTCGTTGTGGATTGGGCAGGGGTAGCTCGTGGGTTAGCGCGGTGGCGTGAACGACGTAAATGGCGGTCAGATCGGCGTCGCAGGCATCCTCTTGCAGCGTCGCGTACAACGGGGCCAGGGCAAACAGCGAATCGTGGCAGTAGGCCACCGCCATTTGGTGGCGGCGGGCCATGTTGAGGGCCACCGCGGCGCCGGCGGCCGAACTGGCCTTCCAGTTCTCGATATCGCCGATATCGGCGACGCCCCAGGGGGCGCTGGGCAGGTATCCCTGTGTAAAATTGATGAGGTACTCGAACCTGCCGCCCATCCGGGCGATCTGCTCTTCGGCCTGTTTCTGGAATTGCGGGTCTCTTCGTTCGTGTCCCTTGGCGTAGGCTATTTCGGCGAAGTAAGGCGTGATGTCAACGCCCTCTTTGGCTAGCTCATCCTTGATCGTGGGCAAAGCGCCAAGATGGCCTCGGGTGACGGTGGCGACCCCACCCCCGAAGGTCTGAATCCCCTCGAAGGTGAGATGGATGATCGCGAGGTCCAATCTGGAGCCCTGCGCCGGTCGCGTGCGCTCGTTCTGGAAACCTTTCTCTGTCTGCATGTTACCATCGCCTCTACTCTGAAGTCGTGGCGTCGTAGCGAGTTGCCTCTGGACGTCGCTACCTGTAGCGTTTTCCTATTATGTATAGCTTATTGTGTATAGCTATGGAGCAACCCGATGGCTTTCCCCCTCTCCCTTCGCGGAAGGGAGAGGGGACTACAGGTCCTTCTCAGGAAGGACTCGCATGATAGCTAAGAGTGTTCAAGAACTGCTATTAGGCAAGCTCGATGGTTAGAACTGCAAGAAGCATGCCAGAAGGGCTGCCTGCCCGAGATGGTTAAGGAAGAGGGGGGTGATAGGGTAACAGTTATGCCGAAGCTACGGCTGCTGCTTCTCGAAAGCCGCGGTAAGGTCGGTATCGGGCAGCTCGGCGGGGCGGCAGAGCCAGGCCAGGTTGTTGGGGCAGTACTGGTTGAAGAAACGGCTGTTCTGCACCTGCGCCCGTAAGTCCGCCGACAAAAGGACGGGGTCGTCGGTCAGCACGAACTTCAGGTTGTCGGCCAGCAGGATGCCGCGCGTTATGCGAACCGCTGGATTGTTCGGATCAGGGAAGGAGTGCAGTATCGCCCGCTGGAAGCGCTGGTAGATGAAGTTGGCGTTGTTCGGGTCGCGGGCCGGACGGCTGGTAGGGAAGCCCCAGATCTCGAGGGCGACCAGGGGACCGAAGTCTCCCATTTGAGCTGCCTGTTGTCCGGCGGCCAGATAGGACTGCAGGAACTGGACGTTTACCCCTTCGAAGGAGTCGGGGACGTTGGCCTGCAGGTGGGCGAGGACGGCGTTACCATAGTTCGGCGTGGTCGGTGGAGGAGCGCTTGCTGCGAGGGCCGGGTCGTTGGCCGGGAAGGTGGCGAAGTTGACGGTGGTGACGGGAAGGACGTCGGGGTCGAGCAGGTTCACGGGTCTGACGCCGTCCGGATGGACGCGCAGGACGTGGCGCTGGAAGACCTGAGCCGCGAAGCCGAGCAGGACGAAGGAGCGTGAGACGGGGAAGCCGAAGGTATCGGTGCCGCCACGGCCCTGGAAGTAGGCCTGGATGGCGGGGTTATCGATGCAAAAGCCCGTCTCGGGGAAGAAGGGAGCCGTCGGCGGGCAGACGTCGCCGGGGGTTGGCGGTGGTGGGGGGCCAGGCGGAGGTGTAGGTGTCGGTGTGGGCCCTGGTGGGGGCACTGGCCCGAGAACGCCACCCTGGGCGCACTGGCCGGCGGGGACCTCAAACGCAAACAAGTCCAGGCCCAGACCCGCCGTGGTCCAAAAGGCGCTTTTGGGAGCGAATGTTGTCGAATCGCACTCCAAATCCTCTAAGGGGAAATTGGGCGGCAGCGGTGCATTGGCGAAGAAGTTGATGGACCCGCCGTCTTTCGTCACCGAAAAAACCTGCCTGCCAACGGCGTTAGCGACGTAAAGCGTCGCCGCGTCGGCGATCGCAATCCCAGAATTATCCCTGCCCGGCCCGCCCAACTTCCCCAAGACGTCAATGGAGCCCAGTTGCGTTCCTGTTTGACTGAAGTGGACGATGGTTCCCGACCTGTCGACGCCGACCCAGAGTGTGTCGTCGGTGCCGTCGTAGGCCAGCCCGTCGAGGATGGCAGCGAACCTGACGCCGAGGGTGGCCTCGAAGCGGAGCATAGCGGTGCTGGTACCCGCGGTCTTGTCCAACGAGATGGTGTATACGCTCACATTGTTCATGGATACGCCCTGTTTCATCGTCCCGGCCCAGAGCTGGTTGTTCTTAGCGTCCCACGAGATGGAGTGGATGCCCTGCTCGCTCGGGATCTCCGTGACGCTGATGGATCCGAGGACCGCGCCATTCGCCGGGTTGACGCGGGTGATCACGTTGTTTAGGGAACACGACACTAGCAGGTCCTGCCCGTCAAAGGCGACACCGAAAAGGAACTCATTGGGGCAACCGGGGTCCGGATTAACCGCGATGGTACGGAGGAGATCGCCCGTGGCCGCGCCGGCCGGCGCTGGCGAGGCGAACAGACCTGAAGCGATGACGAAAATAGCCAGGAAGGATGCCGCGCGGAGAAATAGCCCGGCCGTTCCAGTGTGCGTTGCCTGCGAAGTCAAACATAGCATTTCTTCTTTGCCTCCTGCGGCTCAGACCGGCTCGTTTCGAAAACCGAGTCGGTCTAAGTAGGTAGTGGTAAGAATCTTGCAGCCTGTCTGT
Organism: Chloroflexota bacterium; assembly: GCA_016189905.1. GTDB lineage: Bacteria > Chloroflexota > UBA6077 > FW602-bin22 > JACPRP01 > JACPRP01. The sequence goes on from JACPRP010000099.1 coordinate 23,748, forward strand.
CGAAAAATGCAGGAGGTAGTTCGTATGCTGCTGCGACAGCCGACAGACGAGGAAACCAAGGAACTCAAACGGATGACCCGCCAGGAAATCGGTCGAGTGAGCCAAAGGGCCCAAATGATTTTGCTCGCGGCGCAAGGACGGATGTACACGGAGATCGCCCGGATCTTTGAGACTACCACTGTGACGGTGGTCACCTGGATTGGGCGATTCAACCAGGGGGGGCCAGCCAGCCTCTTTGATGAACCGCGCCCCGGTCGGCCGCGCAAGGCGACGGAGCGAGTGATCGAAACCGCTGCCGAGATGATTTGCCATGATCCGCAGCGGGAAGGTTATTTAGCAACCTTCTGGACGGCGGCGATGATGGTCCTGGCCCTGGTGGGCAAGTTGGGGGTGCAACTCAGCCAGAGCACAGTGCGAGCGATGTTCAAGCAACTGCACTTGAGTTGGGGACGGCCGCGTTTGGCTATGCCCAGTAAGATCGATCCTGACAAGGCGCGGAAACAATGGCTCATTGCCCAGACCGTGATTGAGGCAGGGTCAGAGGCTGTAATCCTGTATGCTGACGAGTGTCGTGTACAACTGCTACCTCTGATTCGGGCGATGTGGCATTGGGTCGGTCAACAGATACGGGTGCCTACCCCTGGCACTAATGACTGGCGTGCCCTGTTCGGCGCACTGAACATCCGGACAGGGCAATGGACATATCTCGAACGTCGCCAGCTGAAGAAGGAGGACTTCGTTGCATTCCTCGATCACCTTCTGACAGTTTATCCGACGGAAGTGATCATCCTGATTGTCGACAACTACAGCAGCCATACGGCAGGCGTTGTTGCGGAGTGGTTGCAAACACATTCTCGTCTGCACTTACTCTACCTGCCGAAGTACTGCTCGCATCTAAACCCGGTCGAGCAAATCTGGCTCAGAATGAAGAACAAGATCGCGGCCGACCGCCTCTATGGGTCAATGCAACTGTTGCTCGACGCCGTGACCCGGTTCTTCAAGGAAATGTCGCCAGATCAAGCTCTGGTATGGGCGGCAGCATGAAAGAAATTAACTGTTACGTACTTAGTTGCTGTGCCTACTGCCGCTGCATCTGGAAGGCAGCCGTCAAATCTATTCTGTCAATAGGAAGAACGCACCTTTATTCGGAGATCATCCTCACATAGCGGCACCGCCGGTGGAACGTGGGCGTCGTTGCGGAAACGATTCCCGGACAAGAACACAAAGGAGAAGCAGCAACATTCGTGCCAAACCCTCGATAGGAGGGCATGGTTCATATTCTGGCACAGTCGGCGTCGATGGTAGCAATGCCTCGGACCCGGGGAAGGGCACTCGCTAACGTATCTGCTCCAATGGCTCTGGCCTGGCATACCTCACGGCCCGCCAGTAGACTAACGGCGCTTCTTCCCGGAGCACCTGGCTGTTGAGAACCTCGCCGACGAATATCGTGTGGTCTTTCGCGTCGTGGGTCGAGATCACCTTGCACTGGATGAAGGCGATGGCATCCTTCAAGACCGGCGTAACCTGCCCCCGCTCTTCCCGAAAATAGTGCGCATCGGTCTCGGTCGGACCTTTTCTTCTGCCGAAATGGCGTGCGATCTCGGCCTGCGACGCGCCCAGCACATTCACGCAGAACTTATCCGAGCTTACGATCAGAGGGTAGGTGTCGTGTGTCTTCGACGCGCTCACCATCACCAGCGGATGCTCGTAAGATACCTGTGATACCCACGTCGCGGTGAATCCCCGCACCTGCCCACGATACTCGGTGCTGATCACAAAGACGCCGTTGGCTATCAAGCGAAGTCCGGCGCTCAGCCTCTTGTCGATCATTTCCCACCTCGATCCTTACAGCGGTTTTCATTAGTCTCGATCGCTCGTCCCCTTGGTGACGGTGTCCAGACCGACGCATCCTTCCGCTGAAGAACGCGTCGGTCTATCATATAGAGACGGCCATCGCCAGTCGTGCAAGTTCCATGCCGAGACACCCTCACACGATGGCTCTCGATAGCCAGCTTGATGCGGAATGATTCTCAGGTTCAGGCTTTGTTAATTCGAGTTGACAGGAGACTCTTATGGAGGGTAGAATACTTGCGAGCCTGCGGGGAGTTTGCGAATCGGAAGAGGATTGCCGGATGAGGGTGCGGGTAGTCGACAGCGTTCTAGAGCTTATTGGGAGCACCCCGATGGTTCACCTCAGCCATCTGATCGACGGGCGGTGGGCCAGGCTGCTGGGCAAGCTTGAATTGGCGAATCCTGGCGGCAGCGTCAAGGACCGCATTGCCCTGGCGATGATCGAGGAAGCGGAAAAGGCCGGTCGTCTGAAGGTAGGCGACACGATTGTCGAGCCGACGAGCGGCAACACAGGCATCGGGCTGGCAATGGTGGCGGCGGTCAAGGGCTATCGCCTCATCTTGACGATGCCCGAAGACATGAGCATCGAGCGGCGCACGCTGCTTGCGCTGTACGGAGCGGAGATCGTGCTGACGCCCGCCATTGAGGCGATGTCGGGGGCGGTCTTCGCCGCCGAGCAACTGGCTCGCAAGCACGGGTACTTCATGCCGCAGCAATTCCTGAATCCCGCGAACCCCGAGGTCCATCGCCGTGTCACGGCACGGGAGATTCTGGAGGCGACCGACGGGCGCCTGGATGCCTTTATTGCCGGCGTCGGGACGGGGGGCACCATCACAGGGGTTGCCGAAGTTCTCAAGGAAAGCCTGCCCGACGTGCTGATTGTTGCCGTCGAGCCGATGCGCTCCCCGGTCTTATCCGGCGGAAGGCCAGGCCTTCATCGGATACAAGGGATTGGCGCGGGCTTCGTGCCGGGCATCTTGAATCGAGCTATCATCGACAGGGTCGTCGCCGTGACCGACGAGGACGCGTTTCGCACGGTCAAGCGTCTCGCCCAGGAGGAAGGCATCCTGGCGGGCATCTCCGCCGGGGCAGCCGTCTTCGCCGCGCTGGATTTCTGTCGCGACCTCGGCGAGGGCAAGACGGCGGTCGTCATGCTGCCGGACACAGGGGAGCGCTATCTCAGTTTGGCGCAGTCGTTCAAAATGTAGGGGCGGAAGTTGTGATCTATTTTCAAGAGAAACAACGCCAGGAGATAATCGAGCACGCGCGAGTGGAGAAGCCCAACGAGGCCTGCGGCATGGTCGCCGGCGTGAGAGGACGGGCTGTCAAGATCTTTCGGGGGACGAACGTCGACGCCAACCGACGCGTCCGCTATTCGATGGACCCGAAAGAGATCCTTAAGGTGTGGAAGGAGATCGACGACAACGACTGGGAGCTGCTGTGCATCTACCATTCGCATCCTCACACCCAGGCTTACCCTTCGGCCACCGACGTTTCCCTGGCATTCTATCCAGAATCGACTTACGTCATCGTTTCGCTGATGGACCAGGACAACCCGGTCATGCGGGCGTTCCGCATCGTCGATGGGCAGATCAATGAAGAGGAGATTGGGATACTACCAGATGAATAGCGGGGCCACGGGCATCGAACGCAAAGAAGAGCGACTAAAATCGATCATCCGCGAGATGGGCAGCGTCTTGCTGGCTTATTCCGGTGGGGTGGACAGCACCTACTTACTGAGGATTTGCAAGGATGTAGTGAGGGATAACGTACTGGCCGTCATCGCCACCTCGGAGACCTACCCGGCGCAGGAGGTAAGAGACGCTCAGGCTATGGCCGAGCGAATCGGCGTTCGGTATCGACTGATCGCGACGGAGGAGCTGGCCAAGGATGAGTTCGCGAGCAACCCCCCGAACAGATGTTACTACTGCAAGTCCGAGTTGTTCTCGCGGCTGGCGGAGATGGCCAGGGAAAGCGGCTTGCGCTACGTTCTCGATGGCTCGAACCACGACGACCTTGGCGACTTCCGCCCTGGTCGCCAGGCCGCCGGGGAGCTTGGCGTGCGCAGCCCGCTGATCGAGGCCGAGCTGAAGAAGGACGAGATCAGAGAGTTATCGCGGCGGCTGGGTCTGGCGACGTGGAACAAGCCATCTTTTGCCTGTCTCTCGTCGCGCTTTCCTTATGGCCACAAGATCACCATCGATAAGCTCGCCCAGATCGACGCGGCCGAGCAGTTTTTGCGCGGTATGGGATTCACCCAGGTGCGGGTGCGGCACCACGATGCCATCGCGCGCATCGAAGTGCCACGAGACACGATTGCGCAACTGATCGCCGAGGACAACGCCGAGCGCATCACCCAGAAGCTGAAGGAGATCGGCTTCACGTACGTTACAGTGGATTTGCTGGGCTACCGCTCGGGGAGCATGAATGAGGTGCTGGGGGTCTAGCCTATGCTCCTGGCAGTCGATATCGGCAACACGAATATCGCGCTGGGCGTTTACAGTGGGTCCGAGCTTATCGCCGATTGGCGGATCGCCACCGAAAGCCACCGGATGCCCGATGAGTACGCTATGCTGCTGTGCAACCTTCTCACCAACGATGGCCTGCCGATGACGTCGATCAGGCGGATGATCGTTTCGAGCGTCGTACCGCCGCTGGTGACCACATTCAAGGAGCTGGGCGAGCGATATTTCAAGCTCTCGCCGTTGGTCGTCGGGCCGGGCGTCAAGACCGGGGTGCGCATCCTGTACGAGAATCCCAAGGAGGTCGGCGCCGACAGGATCGTCAACGCTCTGGCGGCGTTTCGCCTGTATGGCGGCGGCCTTATCGTCGTCGATTTTGGCACGGCCACCACCTTCGATGCCATCTCCCCCGAGGGGGACTACCTGGGGGGCGCGATCGCGCCGGGAATCGGTATCTCCAGCGAGGCGCTCTTCAAATTCGCGGCCAAGCTGCCGCACGTCGAGCTGACCAGGCCAAAGACCGCGGTTGGCAAGAACACGATCAACAGCATGCAATCTGGCATCCTTTTTGGCTACGTCGGCCTGGTGGAAGGTTTGATCAACCGCTTCAATCAAGAGCTGGGCAAGTCGCGTGTGGTGGCCACCGGTGGCCTGGCAGAGGTGGTCGCGAAAGAAACGCCGACGATCGATATCATCAACCCACGGCTCACGCTGGAAGGCTTGAGGCTCATCTACGAGCTCAATCGAGGAGTTGAGAGTGCTGGCGAATAGGAGCATTGTCCTGGGCGTGACCGGCGGCATCGCCGCCTACAAGGTCGCGGACCTGACGAGTCAGATGGTCAAGGCCGGGGCGCTGGTCGACGTGATCATGACCCGTGCGGCGACGGAATTCGTCACGCCGTTGACGTTTCAGACCCTGACCAAGCGGCCCGTGTCCATCGACATGTTTCGCCTGCTCTCCGAAACGAATATCGCCCACATATCGCTGGCGGCGCGGGCGGATATCGTCGTCGTCGCGCCGGCCACGGCGAACACGATCGCCAAGCTGGCCAACGGTCTGGCCGATAATCTGCTGACGGCGACGGTTCTGGCGACGGGTGCGCCCGTTCTCATCGTGCCGGCGATGGAGGAGAACATGCTCGCCAATCCCGCCACGCAGGAGAACATCGCCAGGCTGCGGGCGCGTGGCGCCACGTTCGTCGAATCCGGCTTTGGGCGGCTCGCCTCGGGCAAGGTCGGCAAAGGGAGGATGGCCGAGGTGGACGAGATTCTCGTCGCCATCCGCCGCGTTCTGGCCCGCGAAGGAGACCTGGCGGGCAAGAACGTGGTGGTCACCGCCGGCGGCACCCACGAGCCCATCGATCCCGTGCGCTTCGTCGGCAATCGTTCCTCCGGGAAAATGGGCTTCAGCCTGGCCGAGGCGGCGAGAGATCGAGGGGCCGAGGTGACGCTTATCCTCGGGCCAACCTACCTGCAGCCACCAAAGGGCGTCAAGGTCGTCAACGTGGAGACCGCGCTGGAGATGAAGGACGCGGTCGAGCAGGCCGTCCAGGATGCGGACGTCCTCGTGATGGCTGCCGCTGTCGCCGACTTTCGCGTCGAGCAGCCCGCCGCGCACAAGATCAAGCGAGAGGCGCGCGACGACTTGAGCATCCACCTCGTGAAGAACCCCGACATCCTGGGCCAGATCTCCAATGAACGCCTTATCAAGGTCGGTTTTGCGGCGGAAAGCGAGAACCTGATCGAAAACGCCAGAGCCAAATTGGAGAGAAAGAGTCTGCACCTCATCGTCGCCAACGATATCACCTCCCCCCAAAGTGGCTTCGGGGTAGACACCAACAGGGTAACGCTGATCGACGCGAGCGGCGCCGTCACCGAATTGCCGCTTCTCCCCAAGCGGGCGGTGGCCGACGAAGTGCTAAACCGCGTGGTGAGCATGTTCCCATTTCCCTCTTGACAAGCTGCCAATCAATGGTTAAACTGGTGCTGCCCTCGGGCTGGGTGAGGGCGTTGACGCGGTTTTCATTATAGCAGTTTGCATTTTGATATGGCTACCCGTAGCGCGGGGGCTCGTCCCCCGCTGGGCGGGGCGGGGGACGAGCCCCCGCGCTACATTGCATACGCTCGGTATATCGGTGGCTGCTCCGCTAGCCAAAATCCTTTGCAAACTGCTATAGTCTTGGTCGGTCGGCTGCCTGGTAGGGGCAGGTGTGAAACCTGCCCCTACGGCGATGGTTGCTGGCTCAATGTCCAGTGCAAACCGCTATGTATTGTTGTGCCTGTTAAGGGCGAAGACTTGATTCTGTGCCAGGGAGGTAGCAGGGTGGGGAATGAGGAACAGGAGCACCACGTGCTCAGCGGCGTGCGATGTCCGAGTTGTCGAGGTGCCTATTCGTTGGTCAAGTTTCTCGGTCGCAAAGGAGATCTGTACAAGGTGCTCGTTCATTGCCACGCCTGTGATACGTACGGTGTCGGTACCGCCCGCATCAGCGAACACAGCGCATCGTTTACACCGCCAGCAGCACTCCGCCCGCCGGCGCCTGTCTCGGCCGACGATGTGCTGGATATATACATCTTTCTGAAGGACTTCGATGGGGACTTCCGCCGTCTCTTCGGCCGCGGGCCGGTCTCAAAGAATGTCGTAGAATAGTATCGGGTCGTGGGCAAGCAGGGACTGCCTTTCCTTTGCCAGTCCTGCTCGTTCCTCGCTGTTTCTCCAGTTGTCATAAGCCGCTCTGCTCTCCCAGATCTGAATGAAGAGATACTCGTTGGGATCGGTCTGGCTGCGCGCGAGGGTCTGAGAGATCTGGCCGCGCTTCTTGCGCTGCGCCTCCTTGTCCTTCAGCCACTGGATCGCCTCGGGTATCCTGCCCGGTTGAGGTATTATCTTTCTCACTATCATCAGTTTAGCCATCGTCGTTCCCCCTGTCTGGATCGAGTTCAATTATAGATTATAGCACTTTTGGTCGGCTCGTCTCCGCTTTCAGAACTCGATCTTCTTATGGCGCATGATGATACTCTCGGTCACGCCGATGGCCACCAGGGCCATAATCAGCGAGCTTCCGCCATAGCTAATGAAAGGAAGCGGCACACCCGTGACGGGGAGCAACTGGATGTTCATGCCGATGTTGACGAAGCTCTGGAAGGTCAGCCAGGCCACGATGCCTGTCGCCACCAGCCGGCCAAAGGTCTCTGTAGAAAGCGCCGTGGCTTTGAGCACCCGTAGGAGCAAGGAAACTATCAAGACGAAGAGTAAGACAGCGCCGATGAAGCCTAGCTCTTCGGCAAGGACGGAGAAGATGAAATCGGCATATTGTACTCTGAGGAAGTTCAGTTGGCTCTGCGTTCCACTGGTGAAGCCTCTTCCGAGCCACCCTCCGGACCCCACCGCTGTGAGAGCCTGAATGATATTATAGCCCGCGCCCAGCGGGTCGCTCTGCGGGTCGAGAAAGACGGTGAGGCGCGTCCGCATATAATCTTGCATCCCTAAATATCCCAGAGGTGCGGCCAGGATGGCGGCGACGCCGAGAATCGCCCAGTGTACGAGGCGGACACCGGCCATCACCGCCATGCCCGTCCAGATCGACAGCAGGATGACGGCGGTGCCCAGATCGGGCTGGATGAAGGTTAGCGCAGCGGGAACGGCCACGATCCCCAGGGAGATAGCCACGTGACGAAACTCACCCATCTCCTCCTCGTGATCGGCCATGTATTTTGCCAGCGTGATGATGAGAAGCAATTTCGCCAGCTCGGATGGCTGTAGTGGGAATATTCCCAGGTCCACCCAGCGCTGAGAGCCGTGTGTGACGCGGCCTATAATCAGCACGAGCGCGAGCAGCCCCACGGCAACCGCGTAGGTGATGTGAGCCACGTTGCCAAGAATGCGATAATCGATCGTCAGCATCACGGTCAATAGCGCCAAGCCGATAAACGCGTAGATCCCTTGTTTGACGAGCAGATCGTTTGATAGCAGGTGGCTATCCGGCTGGTAAGTGGCGCTGTAGACCATCGCCAGCCCATAGCCAACCAGCAGCAACGTCAGCAGTAAGAGAGGTATGTCGAGGTGGCGCCAGACCTTAGCTCCCAAACCCGTTTGCTCCGCTCAACTCTTCTTCTCTGGCACGTGGAAGTAGGCTTTCATTATCTCGGCCACGAGGTTGCCGGCGTTCTTCCCGCCGCCTTTGTCGATGTACGCGGTGATGACGACCTCCGGGTTCTCTCGTGGCGCAAGGGCTGTGAACCAGCCGTGGGTCGGCATATCACCCTTTTCGTCAGGGATACCGTACTGCGCCGTGCCCGTCTTCCCGGCGATGTTCAGTCCATCGACATCGGAATCGTAGGACGTGCCGACGTAGGAGGTGCCGTTGTCGGTCTTGCCGATCAGCATCCCGGCGCGGAGGCCATCCTTGATGATCTCCAGATAGTTCTTATCGATGGGCAGCTCGCGTATCAGCTCTGGCTTGAACGGCTTGACCACGTTGCCCTCGCTGTCGGTTATCTCCATCACGAGCTGGGGCTTGTACACGTAGCCACCGTTAGTCAGCGCCGTCGTCGCCACGGCGAGCTGCAATGGCGTGGCGGTGACGAATCCCTGGCCGATGGCCATGTTGTACGTATCGCCCTTGTACCAGGGCTCGCCAAGGTTTATCTTCTTCCACTCCTCGGTCGGGATCAAGCCCTCGGCCTCTCCAGGCAAATCGATCCCGGTCTTCGCGCCGAATCCGAACAGCTTCGCGTATTTCGCCAGGCGATCGACGCCCAGACCTTGCCATTCGCCATTCGGCGGCCCGCCGCCCAGGTTGTAGAAATACACATCGCAGGAGTTGGCGAGCGCACTGATCATATCCTGAATGCCGTGGGCTGCCCAGCAAACCATGCGCGCTGCCGCTCCACCCCAGGGATTGGGGATGGTTATGTAGCCGGGACAGGTTATCTTGGTGTACCGAGTGACCACCCCCTCTTGTAAGGCGCCGGCCGCGTTGACGATCTTGAACGTCGAGCCAGGCGGATTGACCTCGCTGATGGCGTGGTTCACCAGCGGCCGCTTTGGGTCTTCCAACAAAGCGCTCAGTTGTCTCTCGGTAATCCCCTTGGAGAACAGGTTATTGTCGTACGACGGCATCGACACCATCGCCAGAACCTGGCCATTGCGTGGGTCCATAGCTATCACGACGGCCAGACCACCATACTCTTCCAGCTTTTGCTCCACAATGCGGGCGATAGCCCGCTGAAGCCCGATGTCGATGGTGAGTCTCAGGTTGTGGCCGGGGACGGGGTTCCTCACGAAGAGGGTCTCGACCTCTCTGCCGGTCGAATCCACCTCCATATCGCGCTCGCCCGGCTCGCCGCGCAGCTCGGACTCGAAAGTCTGCTCGAGGCCGGTTTGTCCGATTCTATCGTTCAAAGCGTAGCCCTTTGTGGGGACCTCTTTGAGCTTTTGGTACTGCTCGTTCGAGATGGCCCCCACGAAGCCGAGGATTTGCGACGTCACCGAGCCATCGAGGTATTCGCGGATGGGCTGGGCCTGAACCAGAACGCCGGGAAGCTCCAGATGCCTCTCCTCGACCACAAAGGCGGTCGTCCAGTTCACGTTGGCCTTGATTGGTACTGGAGTAAAGGCATCGGTTTTGCGGCTGCCTTTGGGGGCTGGCTCCACCAGCTCCTGTATCCTGCTCGCGGGCACATCGAGTATCGTGCTCAGTCGCTCGAAGACGGCATCGGACTGCTTGGGCAGATCGGCCGGGAAAATGGATATCGTGTAGCTGGGGGTGTTCCTGACCAGGAGGATACGATTCCTATCGTACATAACCCCTCGCGGGGCCTCGACGGCCATCACTCTGAAGCGATTGTTGTCGGCCCGCTGGCGGTACTCTTCGCCCTGGATAACCTGCAAGAACCAGAGCTGCCGCAGCAGAATCCCGAAGAGCGCGATGATGACCAGCTTAAAGGCCAGCACCCGCCCGTTAAACGGCTCGCGATCCGGCTCTTCGACCGGGTCTTCCAGAGATGTGATCGGCTCGACGCCAGTTTTCCTCACGAGCTCACCCTGCCCTTATACTTGTTGAGTCTTTCCCTGACTTCCAGTATCTGTCGCTGCAGCTCCGCGGCCTCGCGGTTCTTCTGCTGCTCGATCAGTTGCTGCAGCTCCGCTATCTGCACCTCCCAGTCGCGCCTGACATCGTCAAGATGCCGTTGCCACGCCTGGACCTGCTGGGTGGTAGCGAGCTGTTGCTCGCGCAGCAGTTTGTGCAGCTCGACCACCTCGTCGACGCCTTGCCTCTGCTTCATCTCGACCTGTCTGAACGCTATACCCGCTTCGTCGGTGCGCTTGCGCTCATCTTCCAACCGGCCTTGAAGGTCGACAAGCCCCTGGACGTTTTGAAGCAGTTGCTCCTGGAGCAGCTTGAGCGCGTGGGATTGTTCGTCGACGCGTCGCCGTTGAAACTCGATCGCTTGCTCGATCCGCGTGACATCCTCGCGATCGTGGGCGCGAATGGCCTCCAGCCGTAGCAAACTGGCGGCATGATCCTCGATCTCCTTACGGTTCTCTCCGGCTAAGGCGCGTAGCTCGTAGGCATCATCTTTGGCCTGACTCAGTTGCTTCGCCAGAACCTGAATGGTATTCCCGTGTTCGCCGGCGTCCCTCCTCCACTCTTCCACCTTCTCTTGCCATTGGGTGATCTGGCGGTCCCAGTGAAGGTCTGCCGCCTGCTGCCATTGCAGCACCTTAGCGGAGTCGGCTCTCAGGGTCTCTTGAATCTGTTCGAGCGCTGTGACGCGCACGTCGGCCCGTCGCGAGTGCTCTTCGAGCAGGCTAATGCGGTTAAAAACGGATGCGACGGTCTTTTCGACTGCATCCAAGCGTTCCGAGACCGGCAAAAGGTCGGTGCGGGCTCGCCTGACATCCTCGGCGAACCCCTGTATTTTAGAGCTGTGTTGCTCGTCCTGTCGTGAAAGCTCCCCTAGTTGGTGTGCAAGCTCGACGAGCGCTTTCTTTTCACGCTCTGCTTCCGCCTGTCTCAGCATTATTTCGCGGTCCTGAGCCTGCTCGCGGGCATCCAATCGCTGTTGCACGATGCCCATTTGCTCTCTTAGCTGGCGGATTCCTTCCTCGATAAAAGGAATGCCTGCCAGGCGGGAACGCTCTAGCTTCGCGTCCTCGCCGACTTGTTGAACCTGCGCAGCCAGCTCCTTGATGCGCAGCGCCAGGCGTTCCAAGTCCTGCTGCGCCCGAACCACCTGATCCTTGTCCAGCCTCCGCTGCTCTTCCAGCCAGGAGACCATCTGGTTCAACTGAGAAGCGTCGGCCACCTGATCCTGTTGCACCACTTTGCTACCTCCCAACGGCGATCGAACCAGCCCCGATCCGGGCTGACGCTAGCGCACGACAGCTTGACGGAACGTGAAGCTAGTTTAGCATAAGTGGTACAGTGGAACAAGGTAGGAGTCGTGGCGGGGTGCGGTTCAAGATTCCGCGGCAGGCGAGCGTTCGTATGGGCAGGGAGACAGGCGCCCGTCCGAGGAATCTTGTTCCGCACCCGTCGTAGCGCGAAAGCCATTCACAACTGGCTAAATTCTGCCTCCGGGTGATACAATAGGCTATATGAGAGATGACTTACCGTCGTCGGCAAGTTCGGTTGATGTTGAGCAGCTTTCCCAAAGCTTGATCGCGGGGATCGAGAATGTATTCGAGGTGCAGTCGATTCGCCGGCGCGCCGCCGGCGCCGAATACGGCCCGCTAGCCATACGCGGCGGCACAACCTTTGAGCTGTCTGGGCGGCTTCGCGGGCCATCCGCGGAAGCTTATCAGCTGGTGGCCAGCCACTTTCGCTCCCGCGGTTATATCGCGATCCTCCGCAGGGTGGGCGACCAGGACGTGATCACCGGGGTGCCGGGCAAGCTGAGCGCCGCGCCAACCCGTCCATGGCTGGCGCTGTTCCTTTTCCTTGCGACGCTTTCATCTGTGCTCCTGGTTGGGTCGGAACAGCAGGAGGTCGGCGTCGATCCGTTGGCCTTGCTATCTGGCTGGCCGTTTGCCGCGAGTCTGCTGGCCATACTTGTCGCTCACGAATTCGGGCACTATCTGGTGAGTCGCCATTTCGGCGTCGCGACGAGTCTGCCATACTTCATCCCGTTGCCCCTATCGCTGTTGGGCACGCTGGGGGCGGTGATCCAGATGAAGGCGCCACCGGCCAATCGGCGACAGTTGCTGGCCATCGGCGCCGCCGGGCCACTGGCAGGGCTGGCTGTGGCGCTGCCGCTTCTGGTGCTCGGCCTTAAGCTCTCGACGGTCGAAGCGGTCCCTTTGGGTGGCTCCTATCTGCAAGAAGGGAATTCTCTTCTCTACGCGACGATCAAGATGGTTATGTTTGGACGGCTTTTGCCGTCCGGAGGCCAAGATGTCTTCTTGCATCCGGTGGCGTGGGCGGGATGGACCGGGCTGCTGGTTACGGGGCTGAACCTGATTCCGGCCGGACAGCTTGATGGCGGGCACGTGGTCTACGCGCTGATCGGAGAAAGGGCGCGCTGGTTGACCTGGGTGGTGGTGGCGGCCCTCATCGGGCTGAGCGTACTGTGGAATGGCTGGCTACTGTGGGCTGGGCTGGTGTTTTTGTTCGGTCGAAGGCACGCGACGCCGTTGGATGATGTCACCAGGTTGCGCAGGGGTGAACAGGGCCTCGTGATAGCGCTTCTGCTGATTCTGGCGCTCGTGTTCACTCCTATTCCGCTCGTGGTCTCGTAACCCTCTCGTTGGGGAACGTCAGGTCGGCCCCGACAGAAGGGGCGGTTTCAAACCCGCCCCTTCTGTCGGGGCTACAATAGCAGTTTGCATTTTGATATGGCTACCCGTAGCGCGGGGGCTCGTCCCCCGCTGGGAAGGGCGGGGGACGTGCCCCCGCGCTACATTGCATAGGCTCGGTATATCGGTGGCTGCTCCGCTAGCCAAAATCCTTTGCAAACTGCTATAAAGGTCATCGCCAGCTACTTTGCGTGTGCGAGGCGCCGGCAAAGCCGGGGTTGGACAGGAGAGAATCTGCGATGATGCACGCGGTTCGCGATCTGGTTCTGAGCGCGCTGGTTGCCGTCACCCTGTTCGTCGGCATAGACAGCCTGACTGTGCGCAGCTACATTGAAGGGCCGAGTATGGAGCCGACCCTGCATAAAGGTCAGGTCCTGCTGGTTAGTCGCCTGGGCATCTCGGGGCTGACACGGCAGGTGTATGCCACCGCGCGTTCGGAGGAGCCCGCGGCCAGCTATGGCTGGGTGCCCCCGAGAGGGGATATCGTCACCTTCGTCCATCCCACCGATTCACAGAAAGTGCTGATCAAGCGAGTAATCGGGCTGCCGGGCGAGGAGGTCTCCATTCGCAGGGGCACCATGCTTATCAACGGGCGCGCGATCGACGAGCCTTACGTCGTGAATCATGATGCGCGCTATATGGCGCCGCAGCGTGTGCCACTCGATTCTGTATTCGTGCTGGGCGACAACCGTCCGGCCAGCAACGATTCGCGCTTCTTTGGCCCGGTGCCTCGCTCCCACCTGCTGGGGGTCGCCGTGCTCCGCTACTGGCCGCTGAGCGATTTTCGCCTGTTGCTCGGTGATTAAGAGTTTACAAACGGCTTTTCATCTGCGATAATAGGCCAAATTAGCGACGTATCCGGGTAGGATTGTTTCCATTACGTTCAATCATTGCCCTGCGATTCTGGTTCTCCGGGCTATTCCCTTACTTTGCGGGGCCAGCGAACGGCCTTCACGATCTCACCAACGGCGACCTTGAACCAATTAGCGCCATTCAAAGCGACAAGCCGAGAACAATCGACTGCGTATGAAGGGGGAAAAACACAATGAGTGACCGTGCCACAGGCTTCCCTTTCCTATCCTTGCAGGACTGGGTAGCGTTTCTCGACGAACAGGGTGATCTGCGACGTAACCCACGTGAAATGAGCCTCAAGGGTGATTTCGGCCTGGTATCGAAAGGGATCGCCGAAAACAACGGCCCGGCCGTGCTCCACGAAAACGTCGTGGGTTACCCTGACTGGCGCATTTGTAGTGAGATTCTGACGACGCCGCAGCGCCAGGCCTGGGCCATGGGCCTGCCGCTCGAAAACCTGGGCCCCAATATCACCGAGGTTTTGCGCAGCGGCGAGAGACGCAAGCCCACCGTGGTGGCCGGCGGACCTTGTAAAGAGGTCAAGTTTCTTGGCGACGATATCGACCTGACAGATATCCCCATCCCGTATGCCGGTGTTTTCGAGAATCCACCTTATTTCTCCTCGGCCATCTCCGTCATCAAGGACCTCGAAAGCGACTGGTACAACCTGGCGATTCGGCGCTGCCAATTGAAAGGCCAGCGGAAGCTCAATGAGCTTGTGTTGATGAATCAGCACGAGGGGCAGATCTTCCGAAAATACGTCTGGGCCAACAAGCCGATGCCGATAGCCCTCGTCGTCGGGGCCGACCCGCTGTTTTACCTGCTCTCGGTGACGCCGGCGGCGGCAAAAGAGAGCGAATGGGACTTCTGGGCAGCCTTCACCGGTGAGCCGCTCAAGGTGGTGAAGTGCGAAACCAACGATCTTTTCGTGCCCGCGACCGCGGAAATAGTGATCGAAGGGATGATCGATCCGGTAGAACGAGAGTTCGAGGGCCCGTTCAGCGAGTTCCCGGGCTATTATTCTGGCTGCTATGACGCCGTGAAAGTGCGCGTCAACGCCGTGACCATGCGAACGAATCCCATCTATTACTATCTCTATATGGGACGCGAGCCAAACGAGGGCATCAATATGATGCACGTGATGTCCTCGGCCGTGACCACGGCTCAGTTGCAGGCCCTGGTGCCCGAGGTAAAGGATGTCAATATGATTTCTACCTGGGCGTTCACCACGGCGGTGAGCATCGACAAACGCGCGGTGAAGGACGGCATAGTCGAGAAAGTCGCGATGGCGATGAAGGCCGTAAAGGGTGGAACGAACGTCAAGAACCTGCTGATCTTCGACGACAACATCGACGTCCGCAATCTCGGCGAGGTGCTCTGGGCGTTCTCGGTAAAGTTCCAGCCGGCGCGGGATATCTTCATGTTTCGAAAGTGCATCACCTCGGCGCTCGATCCTTCGTGTCCGTCGCTGGGCTACGGACCTGGGGTCACCTCCGTCGCGGTCTACGACTGCACCGAACCCGGGCCCCCACACGACGAGCCATACCGCCGCGAAGTAGCGCTGCCACCACTGTCAAATACGGCGCTGGCCGTGCTGAAGGATATGGGATTAACTGTTTCGCCACGCAGCCACGCTGCCGTACAGTTCGAGGGGGAGTAGATATGTCGCCGAAACCGAATCGCGATCATCCATACCGGCAGGAACTTTACCGGGTGCTGGGGGAGAGGGAGTGGCTCGACGCCAACATCCACGAGCTCCAGAGCAAGTATGCCGGGCGCTGGATCGGACTCCACGATCACCAGGTGCTCGCCGTGGCGGATACGCCGGCCGCCTTGAAAGAGGAGTTCGCAAAGAAGGGCATCACGAGCTGCCGCATGGTGCTCCTTGTGCCAACCTCGATATTCAAGCCTGTGTAGGGGCGATGCGACTCCCCCCTGCAGAAGTCGCATCCGGCCCTTGGACTGGATGGGGGTGAAACCGCAAAGGAGAGGCAGATGGCTGAGTATTCTGTTCTGGGCAAGCCAACTCCGCGTGTGGACGGATTCCCCAAGGTTACCGGCGCCGCCAGGTATGCCGGCGACTTAGAGTTGCCGGGCATGCTTTACGGAGCCATTGTGAGGAGCCCGCACGCACACGCCAGGGTGCTCAACGTGGACACGAGCAGGGCGGAGCGAATGCCGGGCGTCAAAGCGGTGGTCACGGGCGCCGATTTCGTGGGCTTCAAGTACGGCATGACGCCCGAGACCAGAGATGAGAGCCCGCTCGCCTTCGACAAGGTGCGCTTTGTGGGCGACGAGGTGGCCGCGGTCTGCGCCATCGACGAGGACCTCGCGCTGGAGGCCGCCGCCCAGATCGAGGTCGAGTACGAGCCGCTGCCCGCCGTGTTTGACCCTTTTGAAGCGATGAAGCCTGGCGCGCCGCAGTTACACGACGACAAGCCGGGAAACGTTAGCGGACAACTGATCTGGGATTTCGGGGATCTCGAGAAGGCCTGGGCGGACTCCTACATCGTGCGCGAAGATACGTTCTTCAGCCAGTCCGTTCTCCACGGCTTTCTCGAGCCACACGCCTGTGTGGCGCTGTGGGAGAACCCCGATTCCATAACCATCTGGCCTTCTAAGCAGAGCCCCTATTACCTCTATCGCAACCTCGCCACCGCCTTTCGTTTGCCACTCAGCAAAGTGCGCCTCATTCAGCCGTCGATCGGCGGAGGATTCGGCGGCAAGAGCGAGGGGTTTGCGCTGGATTTCGCCGCCGTTCTCCTTTCTAAAAGGAGCGGGAAACCCGTAAAGATTGTCTACGACCAGGAGCACGTGCTGACGACGGGGCGGCGGCGGCACCCGATGGCGCTCACCTTGAAGATGGGGGCGACCCGCGAGGGCAAGATCCTCGGCATATACCAGAAGATCGTCGCGGACGGGGGCGCCTACACCGCCACCGGCCGCATGACGCTGTACCTGTGCGGCACGCTGCTCTCACTGCCCTATGTTCTGCCCGCCTTCCGTCACGAGGCCTACCGCATCTATACCAACAAGCCTTGTTCGGTGGCCCAACGCGGGCACGGCCTGCCCCAGGTGCGCTACGCCGTCGATTGTCAGCTTGACCTCATCGCCAAAGAGCTGGGCATCGACCCGGTGGAGATCCGGATGAGGAACGCCATCGAAGTCCCCCACGTCACCGTGAACCAGATCCACGTCAAGAGCTGTGGGGTCAAGGAGTGCATCGAGAAGGCCGCCGCGAGCATCGACTGGACTGAGGCGCGAGCGAGGGCCGCGCAGACGCACGGCCAGCGCGTGGTGCGGGGTGTGGGGATAGCCTGCAACACGTCGATGTCAGGCGCACGCATCGCGGGCCATTCCGCCTGCTCGGCCATCATCAAGGTTCACGAGGATGGCACCGTATCGTTGATGTCGGGGTCCACCGATTCCGGCCAGGGAGCCGAGACTGTCCTGGCGCAGATAACCGCCGAGGTCCTCGGCATTCCAGTGAGCGCGGTCATCGTCTATAAGCCTGACAGCGCGATGACGCCGGTGGACCCTGGCACCTGGGGAAGCCGGGTCACCTCCACCGCCGGCAACGCCGTGCTCATCGCGGCAAAGGACGTCAGGAGCCAGTTGGCGAAAAAGGCCGCCGAGCTGCTCGAAGCGCGAGAGGAGGACATGGAGTTTCGCGATCAGAAGGTCTTCGTCAAGGGCAGCCCCGACCGCCAGATGAAGTTCCGCGACCTCTGTCGCCTGGCATACATTCACGGTCGCGGCGCAGTGGTCATCGGCAACGGCCACTGGGCCCAGGATATCGCCATGCCCAACTGGGATAACGGCGTAGGCGACGTGGGCGGGGCCTACAGCTTCGGCGCCCAGGCGGCTGAAGTCGAGATCGACACGGAAACGGGAAAGGTCCATGTCACCAAGATGGTGGTGGCCCACGACCTGGGCTTCGCCATCAACCCCCTGATCATCGAGGGCCAGCACGAAGGCTCGATCGCCGGGGGGCTTGGCCACGCCTTGCTCGAGGAGATGGTAGTTGACGACAATGGCCAGACGCTTAATCCGTCCTTCCTGGACTACCGGATGGCGACGGCGCTCGATATGCCCGAACAGATCGCATCGTATTCGGTGGAAACCGACGATCCAAGCGGTCCCTTTGGCGCCAAGGAGTCTGGCGAGGGAACGCAGATCTCCACGGTGCCGGCCATCGTCAACGCTATCTACGACGCGATTGGCGTGATGATGACCGAGCTGCCGATCACACCTGAGAAGATATCACAGGCCATCGCCCGCAAAGAGCGGGGGTCGTGAGCCCAGCGCGGGATGCTCCGCTCTAAATCGGGATGTTCTTGGTGGAGTTTCTCGAAGAACGACTCGCGCTGCTCAGTCGAATCAGCCCGTACCGCATCGCCGCGTTGGCCGGTCTCGGGCAGTGCCTCTACCAGAGAGACTCGCAGTCTCTTAACAGCGATGTTGCTGGTGCCTTTTCGATTTCGATGCTGAATCGAAGCTCGCTTACTCAGTAGTCGACAGGCTGGTCATCCCTGGCAGGACGGAACGGCCTCGGCGTAGTCACACAATGGCGGATGGTTTTCAGCTAGAATTTAGATCGGGAGGTTAGCAGTGCAAACAGCAGCGACGAGACTGGCGGCCATTTTCGGAATCTTGGTTCTGGCTTTGGGACTGATCGCGGGCTGCGTTCAGGGGGCGAAGACGGAGTCGCCCGAGGAGTTCTACAAAGGGAAGACGGTCACCGTGATTATCTCGAGCGACGCGGGCTCGGGTCCCGACACCCTGGTCCGAGCCATGTCACCCTATCTGACCAAGGTGCTTGGCGCGACCGTGAAGGTGGAAAACATGGGCTCCGAGGAGGGCCTCAACTGGGTGTACGACCAGGCCAAGCGGGACGGGCTGACGATGGTCGTCAAGCAAGGTGACGCCATCGTATCCAACGACATTCTGAAAGCGCCCGGCGTGCTTTACGAGGCCGAAAAGTTCAACTACCTGACAGACATACGCCCCGGGGGCGTGGTGTTCGAGGTGTCGTCGAAAGTCGCCTATAAGACGCCGGACGACCTGCGCAAGGCCAAAGGCTTGAAAGGCGGCGCCACCAGCGCCAAAGGATACCTCGCGACGTCTTCGTCGGTTATGTCGGAGATCCTTGGGCTGGATGCCAAGGTGATCACCGGCTACAATCGACAGGGCCTTTCGCTGGCCCTGGGCAGTGGCGAGGTCGATTTCATGGTCATCAACGACGATGGAGCGATGAGGGACGAAGCCGCCGGGTACGTGTTGAACATATTCGCGGTGACTAAGGAAAGGAGCCGAGTGGTGCCGAATGTTCCGACGATGTTCGAGCTCGGCGTGCAAGTTCCGAAGGAAAACGATACCATCTACAAATACATAAC
Source organism: Chloroflexota bacterium (assembly GCA_016189905.1). Taxonomy (GTDB): domain Bacteria; phylum Chloroflexota; class UBA6077; order FW602-bin22; family JACPRP01; genus JACPRP01. The sequence continues at coordinate 43,109 of JACPRP010000099.1, forward strand.
CTCGCCCGGCTACGCCGCGGCCTTCCCGCCGGAGGTCCCCCAGGACAGAATCGATTATATGCGAAGCGCCTTCCAGAAGGTGGACGCCATCGACGAAGTCCATCAGGACATCCAGAAGATAATGGGGGTTCCCCCAACGCCCTTCATGCCGGGCAAGGAATTGCAGGACCGGGTGACGACGATGAAGGCTGACAAAGACCTGGTCGGCCAGTTGGATCGGGTCCTCACTAAATATAAGGCGACGAAGTAGCAGCATTATTTTGCGAAAGGGACGAGGGAGCAATGAGCTATCCTAAAGACATCAGAGAGTTCATCCGGATTCTGGAAGAACGAGGCAAGCTGGTACGCATCAAGAGAGAGATCAACAAAGATACGGAGCTGATGCCACTCGTCCGCTGGGAGTTCCGTGGCCTCCCCGACAAGGACAGAAAAACCTTTCTGTTCGAGAAGATCACCGACGTCAAGGGCAGGAAGTACAACGGCATGGTGCTGGTGGGCTCACACGCCGCGTCGCGGGATATCTACGCCCTGGCGATGGCCACCGAGCCGAGCCGCGAGGCCATAATGAAGAAATGGGAAAATGCCCAGCTTCACCCCATCGCGCCCGTGATCGTCGATTCCGGGCCGTGTCAGGAAGAGGTGCACGTCGGCGCTAACCTGCTCGAGCACGGAGGGCTCGAAGAGCTTGCCATCCCCATTTCAAACCCCGGCTTCGACAACGCCCCCTACTTTTCGGCGGGCAACTACATCACTCGAGATCCGGACACGGGTTCAAGGAACGTCGGCAACTACCGCACTATGGTGAAAGGTCCAGCCCGCACCGGGATTTGCTGCCAGATGCCGCAGCATCTACGGCTCACCTGGCAGAAATACAAGAAGCTGGGCATCCCGATGCCGGTGGCGGTGGCCATCGGGCCCACGCCTAACATCGGTCTGGTGGCCGTGACGAAGGTACCCTACGGCGTCGACGAGCTTGGCATTGCCGGCGGCATCGCCGGCGAGCCGGTCGAGCTCGTGAAATGCAAAACGGTCGATCTGGAGGTGCCCGCCACGGCCGAGATCGTGGTCGAGGGCGAGATCTCCACGGAATACCTCGAACGCGAAGGCCCGTTTGGCGAGTTCACCGGCTATATGGGCATCAGCGGCCCCAACCTTGTGCTCAACATCAAGTGCATCACGCATCGCAAGCGGCCGATCTGGAACGCCTACATCAGCCAGTTCGCGCCGAGCGAAAGCAGTCTGATGACCCAGATCGGCTTCGAGGCCGCTCACTTCAAGCTTCTGAAGCACGACCTCGGCATCGATAGCGTGGTAGACGTTGGCTATCACATGGACACCGGCGGCCGCATGGTGTGCGCGGTCCAGATGAAGAACAGCACGACGCCGCAGGTCTGGCAGGCCCTCTACGGGGTCAGCGCCGCCAGCGCCAACTACTCCAAGATCATCATCGCGGTCGACGACGACATCGACCCCAGAGACATGGACTCCGTGATGTGGGCGCTGTGCTACCGCATGCAGCCACACCGGGACATTCATATCCTTCAGGGCAAAACCGCCTCGCTGGACCCCTCGGCCGCGCCCCCGAACGTCAAGGAGGAGATGACCGAGCGTCCACCAACATCGTCGCTACTGGTCGACGCCACGCGGAAATGGGGCTATCCGCCCACCTCGCTGCCGCGGAAGGAGTTTATGGAGCGGGCCAGACAGATCTGGGAAGAGGAGGGCCTGCCCGCGCTGAATCCCAAGATGCCCTGGTTCGGCTCGTCGCTGGGCTACTGGCCCGAAGAGATCGCCGAGGAGGCCGAGCTTGCCCTCAAAGGCGACCACTACATCACCGGCGAGAAGCTGGCCCAAAACAGGATCAAGGTGTAGTTGCGGGCAGTGATGGTTGACCCCAATTACGCAAATCGCTGACAACGGAGATTCTGGACTTATGGAAAAAAAGATCGGAGCATTCGCGGTAAGGCGCCAGTTCGGCAAAGTCCTGCAAGAGGTTATCGCTAGAGGCGATAGTTACGTCGTGGAGCGTCATGGCGAACCAGTGGCTGCCGTCGTGCCAATCGAGGTTTACCGCCAGTGGAAGCGGGAGCGCAGCGCCTTCTTCGAGACGTTGAGAACTACGCAACAGCATGTTAACCTGACAGCCGAGGAGGTCGAGAGTTTGGCGAACGAGGCGGTGAAAGCCGTCCGCAGTGGCGCTTAGCACCCGTGAGAGTGGTTATCGACACTAACGTAGTCGTCAGCGCGTTCTTGTCTCCGAATGGTATGCCCGCTCAGGTTCTTGACGCCTGGCGGCTGAATGTTAGCTTCTGGTATCCGAACCCATTCTGGCAGAATACCAGAGAGCCTTAAGCTATGGACCCGTTCAAGCCCGCCACCATATGAACGCGGAGAGAATTGTCAGAACGATCGATCGATGGCTTTCGCCAGTTTGCCATCCTCGTCGAGGCCCAGGCGGCGCTTCGAGGCGTGGAAGCCGACCCGGGTGATGACGAATTCGTCGAGTGTGCCCTCGCCGGCGGGGCAACGTTCATCATCAGCGGCGATTCTCACCTTCTGAAGCTGAAAGAGTATCAGGGCATCCAAATCCTCACTCCAGCGGCGTTCCTGACCGCTATAAGGGAGGAACAAGACTGATGCAGAAGGACCACGAGAAGGAAACGCGCGTCCACCGCATGTTTGCCGGCATCGCGGGCAGGTATGATCTGCTCAATACGCTGATGACCGCGAACCGGTATCTGCCAAACTCGCTGACCCATTTCCCCTCACGGCGCGAGGTGCTCGCCATCTACGCCGCCGTCGGCTTGAAATCGGCCCGCTGCCACGACCTGATGATGGGCATGGTGACGGTGTTCGTGGGGACCAAGGGCTGAGATTCTCGAGAATTCCGTGCAAATCGCTTGACAACCGCAGCGGCACGTGTTATATTGTTGACGTTTTAGGTCGACAATATCAACAACTCCCTGTGGCTAAGGAAATCATCTATGAAGATCTCGATGAAGGGCGACTACGGCTTGCGCGCGATCATCCATCTGGGGCTCAACTACGGGAGCGGACCGGTGCAGAGCAGCGATATCGCCGCGAGACAGAGCATCCCCGAGCCTTACCTCGATCAGTTGCTCACGACGCTGCGTCGGGCAGGCCTGATCAGAAGCGTGCGCGGGCCGCAGGGGGGGCATTACCTGGCGCGACCGCCAGAGAGCATCACGGTTGGCGAGGTCATCACCGCCCTGGAAGGCTCGGTGGCGCCAATCGATTGCGTTCAAGAGAAAGGCTGCTGCTCGCGTGCCGGGGCCTGTGTCCAGCGTGACATCTGGATGGAGATCGACGCGATGACCAAGAAGGTTCTCGATTCGACGACCATCGCCGCTTTGCTGGAGCGCCAGGCCGCGCGCGAGTCGGAGACGATGTATTACATCTAATAATTGCAGGAGGAGCGCTGATGGCGGTTAAGATTTACATACCCACGCCGCTGCGTCCAGTGACCGAGAACAATGCGAAGCTCGACGCCGAGGCTAAAGACGTCGCCGGCTTGCTGGACGAGCTGCTGGGTCGTTACCCCGCTTTACGAGGCCACATTCTCGACGATAACGGCGATATCAGCCGCTTTGTTAGCGTCTACGTGAACAACGAGGAGATCCACTCGCTACAGGGCAAGAGCACCACGCTGAAAGACGGCGATGAAGTCGCCGTGATCCCGGCGATGGCCGGGGGTGCGGTGCCATTCACCGAGGATCAGATCAGGCGCTACAGCCGGCACATCATCCTGCCGGAGGTCGGCGGCAAGGGACAGCGCAGGCTGCTCGAATCCAGGGTGCTGTTGATCGGCACCGGGGGGCTCGGCTCGCCGGCGGCGCTCTATCTGGCGGCGGCGGGCATCGGCACGCTCGGCGTCGTCGATTTCGACGTGGTGGATCTGAGCAATCTGCAGCGGCAGGTCGCCCATCACGTCCACGACCTGGGCCGGCCCAAGGTGCAATCGGCGGCCGAGACGATTCACGACATCAACCCCGACGTCAAGGTCGTCCAGCACAACACGCGGGTCGCCTCGGATAACATTATGGAGATCATCGGCGATTACGACGTCATAATCGATGGCTGCGATAACTTCCCGACCCGCTACCTCGTCAACGACGCCTGCGTGCTGGCCGGCAAGCCGAACGTGCACGGCAGCATCTTCCGGTTCGATGGGCAGGCGACGGTCTTTGCCCCCGGCAAGGGCTGCTATCGCTGCCTGTTTCCCGCTACGCCCCCTCCGGGCATGGTGCCAAGCTGCCAGGAGGCGGGGGTTCTCGGGGTCCTGCCGGGCATCATCGGCGTGATTCAGGCCACCGAGGCGATCAAGCTGGTCCTGGGGGCCGGCGAGCCGCTCATCAACCGCCTGCTCCTGTACGATGCCCTGACGATGGAGTTTCGCGAGGTAAGGATCCGCCGAGACACGAACTGCCCTATTTGCGGCGATAATCCTACCATCAAGGAGCTGATCGATTACGAGCAGTTCTGCGGCATCGGCCCGGCGCACTAAGTGCCCGTCCGATAACGGGGGATGTGCTAAGCGCACACCCGGCAACGTAGCGCGGGGGCTTGTCCCCCGCTAGGGTACGGGCGGGGGACAAGCCCCCGCGCTACAAGGTGAAAGGTACGGGTGGGGGACAAGCCCCCGCGCTACAAGGTGAAAGGTACGGGCGGGGGACAAGCCCCAATACGGTTTAGTTAGCGTAGGCACCTGGTCTTTAGTGTCAGACCTCACCCCAAGACCGTAGCGCGGGGGCTTGTCCCCCGCAGGAGAGGGGGGGCACGAGCTAGCTGCCCTTAACTAAACCGTATTGGGACAAGCCCCCGCGCTACGAGGTGAAAGAGATAACCAGAGCGGTCCGATGTATCGGACCGCGCCACAGGGTGAGAGAAATAACCAGGGAGGTTGAAATCGTGGAGACACTGAGAATAGACGATGAGCTGAACTTGAAGGGCGAGGTTTGCCCTTACACTTTCGTCAAATCGAAGCTGGCGCTCGAGGACATGGAGAGCGGCCAGGTATTGCGCGTGCTGGTCGATCATCTGCCAGCCGTGACGAACGTGCCGCGCAGCCTCACCAACGAAGGTCACTTGGTCCTCGAAGTGGTGCAGGTCAACGACATAGACTGGACGATCACGGTCAGAAAGGCCTGACGGGGAGTGAACATGAGCGTCGAAGTTCGCATTCCACCTATTTTGAGAAAATACACGGGCGGGGCCAAGTCTGTTCAGGCGAGTGGCAGCACCGTCGCGGCGCTGCTCGATAGCCTGGAGGAGCAGTATCCTGGCGTCAAGGGGCAGTTGTTCACCGAGGACGGCAAGCTCCACAGGTTCGTGAACATCTACCTCAACGACGAGGATATCAGGTTCCTCAATAGCCTCGATACAGAGTTGACCGATGGCGACGTCGTCTCCATTCTGCCCGCCGTAGCAGGAGGCCGGTGAATTGAGCACGACGGCACGAAATCGCTCCAGAAGCTCAGGCACCAGATGTAGAGATATCCTCGATGCGATCGGGCACACGCCGCTGGTCGAGATCGAGCGGATGAGCCCGAACCCGGCGGTTCACATCTTCGCCAAGCTCGAGGGCAACAATCCAACCGGCAGCGTGAAGGACCGGATCGCCAAGTATATGATCGAGAAGGCCGAGGAAAGCGGCGAGCTCAAGCCAGGGAAGACGATCCTGGAGGCCACCAGTGGCAACACGGGGATCGGTCTGGCGATGATCGGTCGGCGCAAGGGCTATCGCGTCACGGCGGTGATGCCTGAGAACGTCAGCCACGAGCGGCGCGAATTGCTCGAGCTTTACGGCGCCGAGGTCGTGCTTTCGCGGGGCGACAAAGGCACCAACGGCGCTATCGAGGTCGCCTGGGAGATGGTCAAGGACGACAGATACTATATGCCTTACCAGTACGGCAACCAGGCCAATCCCCTCGCCCACTATGAGACGACCGGAGCCGAGATAATCGAAGATCTACCTGAGGTGGACGTCTTCATCGCCGGCTTCGGCACCGGCGGCACGCTGATGGGCAATGGGCGGCGGCTGAGAGAGCACAATCCGAACGTGCAGATCGTGGCCGTCGAGCCGATGATGGGAGACCTGGTGCAGGGGCTGCGAAGTCTCGAGGAAGGCTTCATCCCGCCCATCTTCGACCCCAAGATGCTGGACAAGAAGATCGTCGTCGGCTCCGCCGACGCATTTGTCGCGTCCAGGGAACTCACGCGGCGCGAGGGAATCTTCGCGGGCATATCGTCGGGCGCGGCGGTTCACTGCGCCATGCGCTTGGCCAAACGGATGCAAAAGGGCAACATCGTCGTCCTGTTAGCGGACGGCGGCTGGAAATATCTGAGCACCGGCCTCTGGACCAAGGAGACCGGCGATCTCGACGAGAGCATCGACACCAAAATCTGGTGGTAATCTACTGGCGAATCTAGAAGGGAGGTGGCAGCATGGCCACACTGGGAATGTTGCTGACCTTGGGACCTTTCCAGTTCGAGAACTGGGACACGGCGGCGAGCATCGCCGAGGCGGCCCTGGACAAGGGCCACGAGGTGCGGATGTTTCTGTATCTCGACGGCGTCTACAATCCCATCAAGCACCAGACGTTCCCCGATCTCAGCGTCATGCCCAAAGATCGATTTGCCGCCCTGGTCGAAAAGGGGGCCACGATCATCGCCTGTGGCGTCTGCGTGAACGCACGCGGCCTCGAAAAGGGCAAGGACTATATCGACGGCGTGAAGGTCGGGGGTCTGCCGGATTTCGCCGAGATCATCGGCGAAGCAGACGCATTGATAACGCTCTAGAAGGTGTGAATGGAATGGCTCAAAAACACGTTTTGTTTACTTTCAACAACGCGCCCTACGGCAGCATCTGGTACACCGAGGGCCTGCGCGCGGCGGTCGGCGCGACCAGCGGCATCGACGAGCACACGGTGGACCTGGTCTATCTGGGCGATGGCGTGTACTTCACGCTGAAGGACGTCGACCGCACGGATTCGGCGCGCTATCTCGGCACGCTCACCAAGGGCGGCTATCGCCTCAAGGCCGAGAGAGAATCGCTCGAAGCCCGAGGCATCAGCGCGGCGGACCTCGCCGAGGATGTAGAAGTGATCTCGCGGGCCGACGTCGTCGAGCTGGTGAAGATCGCTGACTTAACGATCGATTTCTAGATCTGCCAGGGGGGGATACAGATATGGCGAATCTATACTTGATCGGCTCGCCGGCCGGCCGGAACGGCCTGGAGCTGGCTAAGAAAGACGGTGAAGCGGCGGTGCTTCTCATCCAGGATGGCGTTTATCTGGATGCGAGCGCGATCGCCGAGACGGGTAAGAAGGTCTACGCGCTGCGGAAGGATGCCGAGAAGCGCGGCCTGACGAATCGATTCTCTGGCTCCGTCGAATTGATCGACTACGGCAAGCTGGTTGATCTCATCTTCGCGCACAAGGTCATCAACTTCGCTTGATTGTCAGGTGAACTGTAGGGGAGGGTAGACGTGACAACTGATGCTTCGTTAGAAGCTCTGCGCGCCAGGGTGGCGCAAGCGGTGGACCTGCGCGGGCAGATATGCCCTTATACCTTGATGGAAACCCGCGATGCTCTCAAGGAGCTGACGCAGGGCCAGGTGCTCGAGGTGATCTGTGACTACGAGCCAGCGGCCAAGACGACGATCCCGAGCTTTTGCACCAAGAAGGGCTATCCGCTGGAGACGGTAGAGGAAGAGGCGAGCGTCTGGCGGCTATACATCGAGAAGACTGATTAGGGGGTCCCTTGCCGCAGCACCTCGTCGCCTTTATCGTCCTTCAGATAGTGGTTCTGGCGGTCTTCTCGATCGGCATGATCGGCAACGCGGCGTTCTGGCTGGGGGGTGGCATCGCGCCGGGGCGAGACGCGTCGCCCTGGGAGAAGCTGCGCTTTCTCGCCGCGAGCGCCGCGCGGGTTTTCGACCGGCGCGCGCTGGTGGAGATATCGCTGGACTGGCTGCTGCAGCGCCGCCTGCTGCGCTTGAGCCGGCTGCGCTGGGTGATGCACCTTTGCTTCTTCTGGGGCTTCGTCATCCTTTTCTTCGTCGGCAGCGTCGGCCTTATGCTCGCCGAGCGCGGCCTGCTCTCGATAGCGAAGGACGATCCCTGGTTCGCCTTCACGAACGATTTCGCCGGTGGCATGTTGATCTTCGCCGTCGGGGTGGCGATGTACCGCCGGCTCGTGCTCAAGGAGCGGCAGCTACGAACGGGGCCTGGGGATATCGCGATCATGGTCTTGCTCGCGGGCATCGTGCTCTCCGGCTACCTTCTGGAGGCCACGCGCCTGATCTCGCGTGAGGTGCCGGGCGAGATCGGCTGGTACTCGTTCGTCGGCTATCCGCTTTCGCTGGCCTTGCGGAGGCTAAGCCTGGACTGGTGGGCGGTGGAGGGGGCCATCTGGTGGGTCCACGTCGTGAGCGGCATGGCCTTTGTGGCCTATCTGCCCTACAGCAAGCTAGTCCACCTGATAGCGGGTCCGCTTGTGATCGCCGGCGGCACTTTGTCCCACGGCACCTTGTCCCGTCCCGATCTCCCAGCAACTAAAGTCGCGGGCAACGCAAGCGAAACCCGTCCAAGGCGGGTTGTGCGACGGCTCACAGTCCGCCTCCGGGCGGACTTCGCAACAGTTGCCGCGGTTTTAACCGCCAGGCAACGCCCCGGGGGATCGAGCATCCAGGCTAGGGATGATGCATAGCCGCCCGAGTTGAGGCTAGATCAACTCTCGGCAAATGCTCTAGATAGTTTATGCAAATGGCTACAAATAACTTCACAATCAAACAACTCGTCGAGCTCGACGCCTGCACCAGGTGCGGCGAGTGTACGCGCTGGTGCCAGGCCTTCAAGGAGAGCCAGGATGAATATGCCGCCCCGGATATGCGCCTGCGCGAGTTCAGGGCGATGCTCAAGGCCGGGCGAGGCTTGCCGTTGCTTTCGCGGCTGTTTGGCGGGAAGATGCCGAGCGACGAAAAGCTAAAGGAGATGGCCGCCGGCGCCTATCGCTGCACGCTCTGCGCCCAATGCGTGGCGGTGTGCCCGTCCGGGATCGACCTGCGCGCATTATGGCTTTCGCTGCGCCAGGAGCTTGTGGAGCTTGGCCTCAATCCTCGTGGCCTCGATCTGGCGCGCGACGCGATCAGGACGCGGCAGAACGTCGTCAACTATCCTAACGAGGAGCGCGCCATGTGGGTCGATTATATGGCGGATGCGCCGCTGGACGCGTACCAGCGAGAGAGGGCCGATGTAGTCTACTTCGTCGGCTGCATTGCCTCGTTCTCGCCCGCCGTGCAGAGCATTCCGGAGGCGTTCGTCCAGGTCCTCACCATGGCCGGCGTCGATTTCACCATCCTCGGGGAGAAAGAACAGTGCTGCGGCTTCCCGTTGCTGGCCGCCGGCATGCGCGGGGAGATGGACGCGGCGATAGAGCAGAACGTGGCAGCCGTGCGGGAGACGGGCGCCGGCGTGGTGGCCTTCACGTGCCCGTCCTGCTACAACACCTGGGTGAACGAATACTCGCCGCACTTGCCCGGGGTCGAGCTGATCCATTCGACGCAGCTCATCGAGCGCCTGCTGCGGCAGGGCAGGGTCGGGCTAAGGGAGCTGGGGAAGCGCATCACCTACCACGACCCCTGCGATCTGGGGAGGAACTCGGGCGTCTACGAGCCGCCGCGCGAGGTGCTGAAGAGGATACCGGCAGCGGAATTTGTCGAAATAGAATATAATCGAGAGAAAGGGCTGTGCTGCGGTGGTGGTGGCGATCTCGAGATCTCCGATCCCAGCCTCGCCGCCGCCGAAGCCACGGCCACGCTAGCGGCCTTTGAAGAGACCGGGGCCGATGTCGTCGTGACGGCCTGCCAGCAGTGCAAGCGTAGCCTGCAAACCGCCAGAGAGAATCGGGGGAGCGCGATCGAGGTGGTGGATATCGTCGAGCTGGTGCTTCGGGTCGCGCGGGTGCAGGAGGAAGCGTCTGACCGTGACATCGTGACGGTCGCCTGAGAGGTCCTGCCTTATCCGGCTGAGAGCCTATCCGATTTCCTGTACCTGTGGCGTTTTCGGATGGGCGCCAAGGGGGTGCGAGCGCGAATGGCTCAGGTAGACGAGTTTTACCTTCCGGATGATCTCTACTACGACCGAAGGGAACACATCTGGGCGAGGATCGAGGATAGCGATCGCGTGCGCGTCGGCCTCGATCAGTTCGGGCAGAAAGCGGCGGGCACCGTGGCGTATGTCAAGATAATGCCCGTGGGCAAGGCCATCGCTAAAGGGCGCGCCTTCGGCTCGCTGGAGGCCGGCAAGTATATCGGCCCGCTGAAAGCGCCGGTTGCGGGCAAGATCGTGGAGGTCAACGCCGCCGTGCTGGCGAATCCCAAGCTCGTCAATAGCGATCCCTATGGCGAGGCCTGGTTCATCATCATCGAGCCGTCTAACCTTGCCCAGGACCTGGGCAGTTTGGCGCACGGACCAGACGTCCAGCCCTGGCTCGAAAACGAGGTCAAAGAGTATCGCGACAAGGGCTTGCTGAAAGATTGATGTCGTAGATGTCGTAGTGGGGAGAAGTACAGGAGAGATGGGAATGGATGAAGGTAACCGGAGAGGCAAGCTCGGCATATTGTTGACGACGACGCCCGAGAGCGAGAACACGCACACGGTGGTCAGGCTTGCCGAGGCCGCATTGACGGCGGGCAAGGAGGTTCGCATCTTCTTGATGTGCGACGGGGTCCACAATACGAATGACGCCCGTTTTATGTCGCTGATCGAGAAGGGCGCGCAGATATCGCTCTGCGCCTACAACGCCGACCAGCGCCACGTCGCGCAAAAAGACCAGGTGCTCTGGGGCAGCCAGTATGACCTGGCCGGGATCGTCGAGGAAAGCGATAGGTTTATCGCTTTTAATTAACTGGTAAAGAATTAACTGGTAAAGCAAGGAGGGCGTGGTGAAGAAAGCGGCGGTAGTGATCAGGAAATCGCCCTTTAACACGTTGCGGAACTCGGAAGGATTGCGCATGAGCGTGGGGCTGACCCTCGCGGAGAACGCGGTGCGCGTTATCTTCGTCGACGACGGCGTCTATACGCTGGTGGCGGCAAAGCCTGAGGTCGTCGGATCGCCTGAGGTAAAAAAGCACATCGACACATTGCGCGCCCTCGGCCACCAGTTGATCGCCGAGAAGGAATCGCTGGACGGGCGAGGCATCGCCAACCTCGGCTACCGCGTCGATATCAAGACGCGCGACGAGATCGCCGAGATCATCACAGAAAGCGATGCGGTCATCGCCTATTAAGGTGCCATCAGGCCGGAGGCCAGGCTAATGCCAAAAAGGTGCCCCGATCATAAATTAGGAATGCTTGAATGAGAGTTTTGCATATCGTCAGGGAGCGCAAGGATTCGTGGCCAGCGGAGCTGGCCGCGCGACAGCGGGAGCAGGGCAATGAGGTTGCCGTGCTTCTTATGCACGATGCTGTGCTGGCTGCTCCGCCGGCCGGCATCAAGACGTATGCCTGCCGCGACGATGTCGTGGCGCGTGCCGTCGAGACAACCGCTGAGAGCGTGGATTACGACGCGATAGTTCGTCTTATCTTCGCCTACGATTCGGTGAGCTGGTGGTAATCCATTCGCGAACGTAGTGATTGGTAGCGGCGTCAACGGATATGAAACGGATGAGACCTTGACGACTCCCGGGCACTCGCGCTCAACATTGCGGTGTTACCAGATGTCAAAGCGGATACCTTTCAGAATGGCCACACCTATTTGTGGGAATGGGAAGGATGTGGCCGAAAATGGATGCGAATAGGAGCGGATCGGCGTTAAATCGCAAGACATTCTAGTACAGCCCGCCCTTTATACGGCGACCTGCGAAAGCTTTACCGACCTCTGGTTTGCTGCCATTCATATCCGTTTATCCGTTTCATATCCGTTGACGCCTTTTAGCCACTTCTCAATACAAACACAGCAATCATACGAACACTACTTGCCAGGCAGACGCATTGCGTGAATTGCGGTGTAAGCGTATACTTATCGGGAACCAGCTTGGCCCGGTCGATCCCAACTGGCAAGAGAGGTTCTGGCAGTATGCGGGTGCCGTCTTCGAATAATGCGGCTGAGATCGTCGCGCGGCAAGAGCTGATCACCAGGCTGCGGTGGGCAGCCCTGGCTGTGCTCGTGCTTACCATCGCCGTCATCTATCCTCTGTCTGGCTTCAGCATCCAGATGCCCATCGTGCTCATCGTGGCCGCGGTCCTCATTTATAACCTTCTCTCGACGCTCTATGTGAAAGCCCTCAAACGATGTGCTATGGCCGACGAGACGGGAAGGCGGGCGGGAATCGCTCTGGCCGTGTTTGGCCTGTGCGATCTGATCGCGCTGATATCAGGCATATATTACACAGGCGGAATTGGAAGTCCATACCTGCTGTTGGTTGTCACGTACGTCGTGGCGGTAGGAATCGTTTTTCCCGCCCCGGCCGGATACGCGGTGGCCACGCTCGTCAACTTGCTCCTGATCGGGATCGAGCTGTTGACCGACAACGGCTTTGCCAGGGCAGACCTCGGAATACCCTCGGGCGACGGCCTCGCCGTGCTTTTACACTCGCGGCAGTACGGTGTACTGTTAGTACCGGAGCTGGTTATCTGGCTGTTGTTCGCCTGCGCTTCCTATCTCGGGTTATATGGCATGGATTACGTCGTGCGGCGACTCAATCGCAGGCAGAGCGAGGTGAGCGAGCTGCTGCGCGAGCGGGAGAAAACGCTGGCCCGGCTGGCGGTGCTACAACAGATCGGCACCGAGATCTCGTCGCTGGCCGATCTCAACACCGTGCTCGATCTGATAGTCAGAAAAGCTCGTGACCTGTTCTCGACCGACATAGCGCTTCTGGCGCTGCGGGAGAGCGACGACGAGCGCATCACCATCAAGGTGACCTGTGGTGAGGGCGCCGATACCCTCAAGGGGATCACCCTGCGGCCCGGACAGGGGATGGGTGGGCTGGTGATGTCTACCGGGCAGCCAATCGCGGTCGTCGATTACCCGGCCGACCCACGACTGGTGGAGCGCCCGCCGGGGGCGACGCGGCAGAGACAGCTCAAGTCAGGGATGGCCGCCCGGCTCTCGGCGGGGGAGCGTGCGCTCGGGGTTCTCTACGTCTTCAACCAGGAGACAACCGTCTTCGATGCCAGTGACCTAGATCTCCTGTCGGCGCTGGCCAATCAAGCGGCGATCGCGATTCAGAACGCGGACCTCTTCACCGACTTGCGCAAAGCGGCGCTCACAGACAGTCTCACCGGGCTGTACAACTGGCGCTATCTGCGAGAAATGCTGCAAGCAGAGTTAGCGCGCGCGACCAGATATGGCGGCAGGCTGTCGCTCATAATGGCCGACTGCGATTCCCTCAAAGATGTAAACGATCGGTTCGGGCATCAAGTCGGCGATCAGCTCCTGTTGCAGACAGGACGCGTGCTGAAAGAGAGCGTGCGGGAGAGCGACACCGTCATTCGCTATGGGGGCGACGAGTTTGTTATTTTGCTCCCCGAGACCGACATCGTCGAAGCGTCGGAGGCGGCGGAGAGGATGCGCCTCAAGGTCGTGGTGTCGGACCTCGTGGTAGACGGGCGCAGGATCGACATCACGGTCAGCTTCGGCATCGTTACCTTTCCTGACGACGCGGTGGATGCCGACGATATGCTGCGCAAGGCGGACAACGCCCTTTATCACGCCAAGAGCCTGGGCAAGAACATGGTTTGCCGGGTCGAGCCAGCCCTATGATGGACCAGGTCTACTTCTTGCGGATAGCCAGATAGACTGTCGTTCCCGGCGCGACGATCGAGCCGGGGGGTGGCTGCTGGCTGAGGACGCTCCCAGGCCGCACCTTCTTCAGCTCGTCGTCGGGGATATCTCCTTTTTCCTGATAGTTGGGATAGGTGTTGGCCAGACCCGCGTCCGTGATGCGCTTTCGGGCTTCCTCCTCCGGGAGGCCGATAACCGGGGGCACGATGGCACGGTTCCTCATCGCCGGGTCAGGGGTAGGCGAAGCGGGGCTCCTCCCTTTGCTGACGACGATGTCGATCGTCGAGCCCTTGGTAACCTCGGTGTTGAACCCTGGCCTCTGGTCGATCACCGTCCCCGCTGGGGCAGCATCGTGATAATCCTCGGCTACCCGCGCCTTCAGATCGGCAGCCGCCAGCTTACTGGTCGCGGCATCGCGTGACTCCCCGATCAGGCGCGGCACAGCCACTTTCTCGGGGCCTTTGCTCACGACCACGTCGACGACGAAGCCGGGCCGGACCTCGGCGCCGGCCTTCTCGGACTGGGAGATGACCTGCGTGGGCTGGTATCTCTCGCTGTTCTGCTGATCGACTACGCGAATCTGGAGCTTCTCCGCCTCGAGTCTTTGTCTCGCCTCTGTATATGGCAGGCCGATCACGCTGGGGACCGTGGCGCGGGACACAGGCGAGCTCGTCGCGGTGGGGGGCGCGGGCGTCGCCGTCGGCGTCGGCGTGGGGGTCTCCGTGACGAAGGCGGTTGGGGAGCGGAAGTATAGATCGTAGACCTTGGCAGCCACCGGCACCGATGCCACGAGGAAGCCGATAATCAGGACCCCTAAGGTGATGATGAACCAGTCGACCCCTCGATGCATTCGTTGAATGTCTCTGGATGCCACCGAAGGCAGCGTCGCCGCTTTGCCGCGCGCGGCCGACGAGAGGGCCGCTACATTCACCGGCGCCGTCAATTGCTCGCCTATTTGGCGGTAGCTGGTCAGAGTGTTCTTCATCACGTCGGCGCTCTGGTAGCGGTCGGCAGGTTCTTTGGCCATCGCCTTGACGATGATGCTTTCGATGGAGGGTGGTATGCGGGGGTTGATCGTCCGTGGAGATGTGGGCTGCTCCTGGACGTGCTTCAGCGCAATCCCCAGCGTAGAGTCCCCCTGGAAGGGCAGCCGCCCGGTCAGCATCTCGTAGAGGATGATCCCGACGGAATAGAGATCGCTCGCCGGTGTGGCGATCTCGCCGCGGGCCTGCTCCGGCGAGAAATAGTGGACCGTGCCAAGCACAACGCCGGTCTCTGTGAGCTGCGTCCCAGTCGCCGCTCGGGCGATGCCGAAATCGGTGACTTTCGCCGCCCCATCGGCAGCTATCAGGATGTTCTGTGGCTTGACGTCGCGGTGAACGAGGCCTTTCTGATGGGCAAAGGACAGGGCCGACAAGATTTGCAGACCGATATCCACGGCCCGGGCGTTCGTAAAGGGAGCCCCCTGCAAAATGAGCTCTTTGAGGCTTGGGCCCTCGACGTACTCCATCACGATGTAGTTCCAGGTCCCGTCGATACCCACGTCGTACACGCTGACGATGTTCGGATGGGCAAGCCCTGCCGCGGACCGTGCTTCCTGGCGGAAGCGCTCCACAAAGGCCTCGTCGCTGGCATACTGCTCGCGCAGCACCTTCACCGCAACCGCGCGCTCGAGAAGACGGTCCTCAGCTTTGTAGACCTTGGCCATACCCCCCTCGCCGACGAGGCCGAGGATGCGATAGCGATTGTTGAGAACGACCTGCTGTGCCAACTACGTCACCTCACCTCAGCCAGCCGCGCCAATCCTTACGCGAGCTGCCGTGATGAAGCGTACAACACCAGCTTTTCTGTGTCAAGGTCGATCCGGTCTGATATAATGACTAATTGGAGCATCGAAATGGCGCGAGGGCACCTGACGACCCAGGAGGCGGTGGCGAAGGTCGAGCGACACCTGAAATTGCCCGACGAGACGACCAGCCAGCCCGTCTTGATATTGATGACCGGACTGCCCGGGACGGGCAAGTCGTACGTCAGCAGGCTGATTCAGAGGTCGCTGCCGGCTGCGCTCGTGCAGAGCGACTTTGTGCGCAAGCTCCTCTTCCCGCAGCCGCGCTACACGGTCGACGAGAGCACTATGGTTTACAGGACCTGCCACGAGGTTATCGCCAGGCTGCTGGTGAGAGGCATCAGCGTCATCTTCGACGCGACCAACCTTATCGAGAGCAAGCGTGAAATCATCTACCGGATCGCCGATCGAGCTGGAGCAAGGCTGGTCATCGTGCGCACGGTGACGCCGAAATCCGTCGTGTTAGAGCGCCTCGGGCAGCGGGGGCAGGGTATCGACCGTGACGATCTGTCCGACGCGGACGCCACGATCTACGAGCGGATGCAGCACGAAGAGGAACCCGTTCGCCGCAGCTATATAGCCGTCGATACCTCCCAGGACCTGACCCCCGCCATCCAAAAAATCGTGCGCGAGGCCAGAGGGACGTAGGCCGTCACTCCAGCGCTTCCTCCAACCGTGGGTAAACCTGGATGCCTCGCGGGGTGATCTTCATCAGGTTATCGCCTGTGGCGTGGAAAACCCCTCTCATCTTGTAGACCTCCAGATAGCGCACCCTGGCCCTCGCCTCGCGAGCTAGCTTCAGGAGGACCACCCCATCGATGATGGACTCCTCGACCCCGAAGCGGCTGATCGCTGGTGCGCCCACCGGCGGATCGCTGGTGATGAGGGCCGTACAGCCGGCATCCTTGAAGATGGCTGCCAGAGAGTAAACGTGTGAGCGTATGAGGCTGGGCTCAGACACCCGGGCCATCATCATCGTTAACGAATCGAGCACCGCACGCTGCGCGCCAAACCCGCGAACCGCACCGCGGATAGCCAGCAACTGCTCGCTCGGGTGAATCTGTGGCAGAGGAACATGGATTATCCTTAGCCTCCCGTCGTCGATCAGCTTCCGCAGGTCCCAACCGAATCTCCGTGCGTTGGCGATGAGCTGTTCCGTCGGCTCCTCGTAAGAGAAATAGATGCACTTATCGCCGTAGCGCGTCGCACCCTCGTAGAGGAACTGCAGTCCGAGCGTTGTCTTACCGGTTCCGGCCCCGCCGGTGAGGAGCAGCGGAGCCCCCTTCGGGATGCCGCCGCGCAGTATTTCGTCCAGCTCAGCCAGTCCAGTCTTCGTGATTTCTTTGCCGTATGGGGCGATTTCGGTGGGAATCAGTCCTTCGGTAGTGAACACCTCTATGCCATTGTGCGTGATGCCGAAGTCATAGGCCATCGTGCTATGGTCGATGCCACGCATCTTGAGGACGCGAATATTGCGCATGAGATCGGTTTCGCGCGTCTCGGCGTGCAGCCAGATGATGCCATCGGCGATGGCGAACTCCGGATACCTGGCGAGGTCCGCTGTCTCATACTCCCCCACCAGCAGCGACGTGCTCTGCAGCGCCGCGAGCTCGACCGAAACGTCGAAGACGAACGTACGCATTTCCTCGGGCGAGGCTGCCAGGTCGTGGATCGCCTTAAACGAATCGATGGCGACCATCGCCGGCTGGATATCGCGCAGGGAATCGACGATCGCCCTCAGTGCCTTCTTTATCCCCTGAGACCGGATGATCTGGCCGGCGTCCATGAATATCATCGATTTGCCGAATCTGTCCGGGTCGAAGAAGCTGAACTGCGCCTGATACCTGGCCACTTTCATCGGGGACTCGGAGACCGTCGTGAGGTAAACGCAGCGCTTCCCATTGTCGATATTGTTGAACAGTATCTGCTGGCAGAGGATGGTCTTGCCCGTGCCCGGCTGGCCGGCGATAAGCACCACCGCGTAACGCGGTATTCCGCCGCGCAGCACCGTATCGAGTCCCGATACCCCTGTGAGTAAGCGATGTGCAGCCGCAACTTCGAAGGGTCCGGCGGCCTCCATCCCCCACTCATCTTCCGTCCAGTTCATTCTCTCCGGCCTCTCCTCGATGGGCACGGCTTCAAAGAGGACACAGTACCGCCGATCCGGACCACGTGCTTCGCTCTCTTGCCATGCCAGGATTAGCAGCTACGGTGATGTAAAGTCTGGCTGGACATATTATACGCTTACGCCGGGAAACAAGCAATAAGGGATTAGCCGCACCTTTCTCAGTTTGCCCGGCTAAGTTTGGCAACGAAGCGGTAAGTGGTATAATAGGTCACATCGGCTGTGCTTGAAGATCGGCTCGATAAACCGCCGGTGACGGCGAGGGGGCGGCCTGTTGTGCCGGTATCGATTACTCCCAGGAGGTGAATTATTGCTGTCAGGGCTACTGCGAGAGGTAGTCGCGTGACCGATGACGGACACGTGCTGATTCTCATCCTCGAGAGCGATCCCTATATCCAGGCATTGCAAACGGCGGTGCTCGAGCCGCACGGGTTCAGGACTGTCTTCGCCGCCGACGGCGAGACAGCGCTCGCGCTCGCACGTCAGCTCCACCCTCACCTCCTCATCGAGGATATCCTCGTTCCTAAGCTGGATGGGCTGCAGGTCTGCCGCCAGTTAAAGGACGACCCAGAAACGCGAGATATCAAAGTGCTCATCTTCACCGAGCTCATGGCGGAGCGGCGCGCGCGAGAGGCCGGCGCCGACGCCTACGTGCGCAAGCCTCTGGCTACGCGCCAGTTCTTGACTATAGTGCAGGGGATGCTGGGAATCACGGCGTCCAAAAAAGGAGGAAGCTAAGAGATGGAGCGGGTCACGACCGGCAACCCCAATCTGGACAAAATCCTGGGCGGAGGCTTACTCCTCAATTCGCTGACGGTCGTCGCCGGCTCGCCGGGCACCGGCAAGACGATCCTCGCCCAGCAGTTCATCTTCGCCAACGCCACGCCCGATCAGCCGGCCGTGTATCTTACCACCCTCTCCGAGCCGGCATCCAAACTGATACGCCACCTCCAGCAGTTTTGCTTCTTCGCCGAGGAAAAGCTTTACGGCACGCCACCCGCTGTGTTCTACCGGGACATCGCCAAGGACATCAAGAACGGTGGCTTCGATTCACTTCCCGCGCTAATCGCCGAGATCATTGGCGAGCATCAGCCAGCTTTCCTCGTCATCGATTCTTTTAAGGCGCTGCGCGACCTGGGCGCCGACTCGCCACGATTTCGCCAGTCGCTCTTCGATCTGGCCGCGACGCTCGCGGCTTATGCCTGTACGACGCTGCTGGTGGGCGAGTATACGGCCACAGAGGCTGATACGCTGGCCGAGTTCGCGGTCGCCGACGGCATCATCCACCTGGTCAATCAGAAATATGGGGTGCGCGACGAGCGCTACCTGCGGGTGGTCAAGATGCGCGGTACGGCCTACCAATCCGGAGAGCACGCTTTCCGCATCGACGAGCATGGCCTGACCGTCTTTCCCCGTCTGGTCACCCCGCCCCACC
>JACPRP010000093.1 GCA_016189905.1 Chloroflexota bacterium
GCCTGATGGTAGTCGAGCGAGTGCCTCTGGTAATCAAACCGAATCCAGTGAATGCGCGCTATTTACAGACGAAACAGGCAAAGCTGGGACATATGTTGAGTTTGGAGGAATCGTAGATGTCGAGGGTATACGAGGGGAAACTGATTGGTGAGGGACTGCGCTTCGGCGTCGTACTCGCCCGGTTCAACGATTTCATCGGACGAAGGCTTTACGATGGCGCGTTGGACGCTATGGTGCGGCACGGGGTGCGAGAGTCAGATGTGGATCTCGCGCTGGTGCCCGGCGCTTTCGAGATACCGCTGGCGGCCAAGAAAATGGCGCAATCGGGCAAATACTCCGCGGTCATCTGTCTTGGCGTGGTCATCCGAGGCCAGACGCCGCACTTCGAGTACGTCGCGGCTGAGGTGTCGAAAGGTATCGCCAACGTCGGCCTGGATACCGGAGTGCCGATCATGTTTGGTGTGGTCACCGCCGACAATCTCGAGCAGGCTATTGAGCGGGCAGGAACCAAGGCCGGGAACAAGGGCTACGACGCGGCTGTCGGCGCCATCGAAATGGCCAACCTGATGAGGTCCGTGAGCAACATCGACTAGCCTTCAGGCATCGTTCTTGCTGCTGAACACAGCAGGGCCTCCTCGTTGATCTATCATGATTGCGAAGGCTCGGGTCAGCTCGAGAGGTGCCTTGATGCTGGGTAGTCCGCTGTTGGCCGCCCTTGCCTTAATGGCTCTGGTATCGGTGCTTTTCTACAAGATAAACGTTCAATTCTTGTCCGGCGGGCAACTCGCGATGATGATCTGGGTTGCCGCCGGAATCCCCATTTTTGCGGTCAGCTTCGCTCTGATGGCCACGCTGATGCAGCCTCCCCAATCGTACGGCGCGCTTGCGGCGCTGGCCGGTCTCGGCAACGGCATGGTCGGCCTCGGCATCAGACTGATCGCGCTGCGCCGCCGGGGCCGTTAACCAGTTCCGGTTGCGAATGCCTCCTCACGCTATCCTCGACATTACGGCAGTTTTCGAAAAGATTCAGCTAGCGAAGCAAAGCCAGTGCGTCGAGCTGTCAAACGTAGCCACATCCAAACGCGCACTGCTATAGACCAGGACTGGGCTTACTCGCCTTTCTCGTGCCCTTTCTCCTTGTGTTGTTTCATAACAGTGCGAGCGGCAACCTCTTCAGCCCGACCCGTGTAGCGGCCTGCCTTCTTCGCATCCTCTTTAATGTGCTCGTATTGGCGTTGTTCTTTCGCGCCGACACCACGTACGTGCCTCTTCTCCGGCATTGATTACCTCCATTCTGGTGATGTCCATAACAACTGCGTCAGCACCACCAATTCCCAAATCCAGAATGCGATTATTGGTCTCGCTCTTGCTGCAAGAACCTGGCCAGGTCTCGCGACTCTAGAGAGTTTAGGAATAAGGTAACCGCCTCCAATCACCGATATCATCTTTCACCGATATCATCTTTGCGCGGACGGTCATAGCCTCTACGCCGCATGGTCGGTCGCTAAGGCACCTGAAGAATTTTGCTGATCCAATCGTGCAACCGCGTGTGACCAATATCACAGCAGCAACTTTACATAATCGTGTAAAATTCAACTGTCGGCCGGTGGAGCAGACTTATACTCTTTCCCGTTGATGATTTCATGAAATGCGCCGCTCGGTATCCTGACAGCGGCGGCTGGCCGGTCGCCATACTTGGGGGACTGAGGCACCTATTCATAAAACGACCTTCGTGAAAGAGAGAGAATGAGCTATATGGAATTCCAACGACATACCAACTGGTATTTAGATATTTGGAGGTGGACTATTGGCGGTTATTACTCGGGATGGCACTGAACTAGTTTCGCAACACGCGTCTACACGGGAGATGTATGAACATACAAAGGCACAGAACATTACGACCATATTCGATCGCTATGAGGCGCAGCAGCCACAGTGCGCCTTTGGTAAGACTGGAGTGTGCTGCCAGCTTTGCAGCCATGGTCCCTGCCGCATATCGCCTCGGGCGCCTCGGGGCATCTGCGGCGCCACGGCCGACACGATAGTTGCCAGGAATATTGTCAGACTGGCGACGCATGGACTGGCCGCCTATTCCCATCATCTGGAGACCATCGCCAAGACTATGCTTGCCGCTGCCGAAGGCAAGACCCCATTTACGATTCAGGATGAAGGCAAGCTGAGGTCCGTGGCCCGGGCTTTGGGGCTGGACACGGATAAGCCGACGAATGAGCTGGCAAAGGACCTAGCCCGAACGGCGCTCGAAGATCTGCGAAAGGGTGCGGACGAGCCGATGACGCTGGTCGAGGCGCTAGCGCCTGAGACGCGAAGGGAAGTCTGGTCGAGACTCGGGATCTTGCCTGGTGGAGCGCATTCAGAGCTACGTGATGCGCTGACCAAGTCGATGACGTCCATAAATACCGACCCGGTCGATTTGCTAATGACAAGCTTGAGGCTGGCGATCGCGACGGGCTACGCCGGCCTGGTTTCGACCATAACCCTCCAGGACGTTCTCCTCGGTACCCCGTCGATCGTGAAGAGTGAGGCTGACCTGGGTGTAGTTGATTCGGAATACGTAAACATCGTCGCCCACGGGCACGTGCCTCTGGTCGGCACGGCCGTGCTCCACGCGTCGCAAACCGAGGAGATGCAGGCCTTGGCGCGTTCCGCCGGGGCAAAGGGGATCAAGGTCCTCGGGTCGATGTGCACCGGCCAGGAGTTGATGCAAAGATCTGCGCATAGCGCCACGGGCTTCGGTGGCCAGACTGGAAACTGGATCAACCAGGAATACCTGGTGGCCACGGGCGCTGTGGACCTTGTGATGATGGACCTCAACTGTTCAACGCCAGGGCTCAAGGAAGTAGCGGACAGGTTCCACACGAAGCTGGTTTGCGTCGATAGAATGGTCAGGATGGCTGGTGTGGAGGACATCGTCGATTACGATCCTGCGGAGATAGATCAGCAGGCGCGCAAGCTCATTAAGATGGCCGTTGAGGCGTTCTTGCGTAGAGGCAGAAGAATCCACATACCGAGCCGACGGAAAGACGTTGTCGCCGGCTTCTCGGCGGAGTCCATCGCCGGAGCGCTTGGGGGTAGTCTGCGGCCCCTGCTGGAGGCGATTGAGGACGGCTTGATACGAGGCATCGTCGCGGTTGTCGGGTGCACCAATAACCGCAACGGACACGACACGACCGTCGTTCCGCTCGTCAAGGAGCTTATCGCCAGGGATATTCTCGTGGTGAATGCCGGCTGTGTGAGCAGCGCGCTTCAGATCGAGGGTTTGGCGACGCTCGATGCCGCTGACCTGGCGGGACCAGGACTGCGAGCGGTCTGCCGGATGCTGGGCGTGCCGCCGTGCCTGAACTTCGGTTCGTGCGTGGATATCGGACGCATCGCCACCGTGGTAACCGCTATTGCCGACGAGATGGGTATCGATCCCAGTGAGCTGCCTATCGCAGTTTCAGCCCCAGAGTACCTGGAGCAGAAGGCCGTGGCCGACGGCTTCTTCGCCGTCGCGCTGGGCCTCCTGACGCACATCGGGCCAACGCCACCGGTCACAGGCGGCGAGCTTGTCAGCAGAATCCTCACTCAGGACATAGAGCAGCTTACCGGCGGCCGCGTGCTTCTGGAGGAAGACCCACTCACTGCTGCCCGTCTGATCGCGGAGCACATCGAGTCCAAGAGGAAGGCATGACGAGGGAAGCATAACCAGCAAGGGCATATTCACTGTAATGCTTCACGAGTGAGGCTTACTCTACTATAACGTAGGGGCGACCGGCCGGTCGCCCCTACGTTAAATACTATCATTCTCACATTGTAGTGGCCGACCGCCGTGTCGGCCTTTCGTCTGTGGAAATTGGCTTCCGATTTTAACCACAGATGTTACCTGGGAGCGAATAACCTGCTCCTACTGCTTTCCTCTCCCAATCCGCCCCAGCGCGATATCTCGTCCTGTGTCGTTAGCATCCGTAACCGTGATCTCGAGGCGCTGAACCCATTTGACAGACTGGAAGCACTCGGCGAAGGGGGTGACCAGCCGCAATGGGCCGCCGTGCTCAGGAGGAATCGGCTCGCCGTCGAGGTGATGGGCCAGGATAACGTTGTCCCTGGTAGCTTCTTCCAGGGGCAAACTGATCACGAACGAGCCCGCGTGGAACGTAATAAATCTGGCTTCGGGCATAGCAGTGATCATTTCCGCCAGGTCCCTCACGCGCACGCCTTCCCATGTGATGTCTTCGACCGTCCAGCCCTCGACGCACGTGAAATCGCTGGTCAACGCCGTCCTCGGCAGAGCGAGGACGGCGTCGATGGTCAGATTGATTGGTGCGCGGACCAGGCCGTCGATCACAAGGCGCCACGCCTGCGGATCTTGCTCAGGCATGCTCTTGTTGCTGAAGACGGGAAGCCTGTCGAGTTTCTTCACCGCGCTTTACCTCAGTGAGTCGTAGTCAGAACCCATTCCGTCGAAGCCCACCGTGTCTACTCGAACGACCTCGGGGACCTGTTCCTTGATCGCTACCTCTACTCCATTGCGGAGGGTCATTTGTGACATCGGGCAGCCGCCGCATGCGCCGACGAGATTCACCAGCACCACACCGTCGTCCGAAACGTCGATCAATTCCACATCGCCACCGTCGGCTTGCAGGTACGGCCTGATTCCTTCCAGTGCTTTTTCGACTCTTTCTTTCATCGCTGCCTCCATTCGTGCTGAGCGTGGCGTTTTCCCTTACTTTTTTGGCTTATGCCTCTCGGCATCCTCTGCCACGCCCGCGATATACTCACCTTCGTATTTTACCGGATGCATGGCCACGACGTAAATCTTTTCGGCGATCTCTTGCAGGGTCACGCTGTCGTCAAGAATTGTGACCTCCACCGGGCATGGCTCAAAATCGCCCTGATAATCGAACTTGAGACTGAACCGCTTGTCGCCTTCCAGACGATAACCTATCGTCTTTGGTCACCCATCGCATCACATTCCTTCGACGATGAGCAGCTTCTTGATTTCATCTTGCATCGTCTACCAGCTCCTTTTATACCGATCTTGGAATCTGTCTGCCCTGTTTCTATTTTACTTCGGGGGCGACTTTCTTGATGTACGCGACCCATTCGCGCGGGCTTTCCTCATGGGATTCCCATTCGAACTGGCCTTCTCGTTCCATCATGAACTGGTATCGCAGTGGCCGCGGGTCGTGATCGTTGACAAGCTTGATCGCATCGCCCTCTTTCAGGTTGTCGAACGTTTCGAAGATCTTGGGATGGCGCTCCCAGGGAGGCATCTCCCGTACGTCTAGGACTACTACTTGATTCTCCGCCATAATTTTCCTCCTCAATTGTTTTGCTGGGCCAGCTCAGGCCCTTTATTATCGTCTTCTCTTTAAGAACACGGTCAGGACTGAAGGGTTTTCGCCGACGATCTTCCTGTCGCCGGCCTCCTGCTTAGCGGAAGCTCCATCCTTGGCGAATGGCCGCTGTCATCCGCCTTCGAACTGGTCGCCGCTTCCTTTGGGGCAACCAGTTCGATAAGTCTCATCGTCTGCCAGATGTTGTAACCGAACAAGGCCAGCCCTGCCAGTTGGATAAAGCCGGATATTCCCATCGTCACGAAGAACACCCCGCCGAACTCGCGAGCAAGCGGCTCCGACAGAACACGCATTACGTTGCCTGCATTGACGAGGATGAAAGTTGCGTTTAGCAATCTTGAGCTGTGAAGCTTGTCGCCGGCGAAAACGGGCACCAGACGCGAGGCCATTCCCAGTATCATCAGCGAGATGAAGCCAACTGTCAGGGCGTGCCGGTAAGCGCCGATGTACGCGCTGTCGACGTCGGCTCCAGTCACAAAACGATAGACGCTATAGCCGAACGACATCGTGACCGCGAGTAATAGCCAGACGAAGGCCGCCCTGATGTATTTCTCGTACCCTTGATCTACGCCAGTCTCGGCTATGTTGATCTCGGGCTTTCGAAATACGTTGAGAAACCAGACGAATGCCAGAATGCTACCGTATTCCAGGGCCGAAACGGTCAATGGCAGCCAGGGTGCGAGCTGAATATCCAGCGCATCGGCGGCCAGCATCACCAGCGCTCTAGCGATGACGGATACATTCAAGAAAACGAAGATGATGTCAAAGGCTCTCTGGTTGGGAGCCCGAAGTCCCATAAACAGCGGCAGAGTGCGCAGCGCCATCCCGTAGATCATCATGCCTACGAATCCCATCAAACCGATTTGTAGGTAGGCGGCGTTCACCGCATAGGGGATGACCTGAATCCCGAGGGACAGGGAGTAGACGCTGATCGTCAGGGTAGCGGCTGTGAGAATCCAGAACCACACCAGGCTGGCAGCAAGGTACTTATCGTAGAAGGCGCGCGCCTGAGCGTCAGTTGTCAGCAGATTCAGGCTGAGATAGACGAAAAAGGAGACGCCAACTAGCTCCATAGCCGCCGACAACACCACTAGATGGCCGAAAGGTACGCCGTCGCTCAGCGGCTGAGCTATCAGACGCAACACGATACCGCCCAGGACAAGCCAGAGCGAAGCGGCCACCAGCCCCGGGCTCTTGAGCTCACGGCCCTTCAACCGTGGCACGACGTAATAGACTACGCCCATGATGAACATCCCAACCCAGCCGAATATCTGCGCGTGGCCGTGAGCCTGGGTAATGGCTAGCCAAGTCGTGCCGACCGCGCCCCCAACGGCCATTGCCGCGAGGTTAATGGCCCCCAGGCCACCCCCAGCGGTTAAGGCGATGACGATCGCCGCTATGATGAAGGGGCGGTATACTTGTGGTAACTGCTTCATTTTGTTCCCTCGGATTCCCGGTGTCTGGCTCCGATCTTCTTCCAGAAGTGTAGCATTTCAAAGCGATATTCCGCTGTGACAGGCGTCACAAAAACTTCCTGCCAGCGCAGCCACTTTGTCCGCTATCTCGAGAAACACTGCGCCATCTGTATTAGAATCTAGCGCAACCGGATTCCCCTGGTCGGCTCCCAGCCGAACACGCTCGTTCAACGGAATCCGGCCGAGGAAATCTACGCCATACTGGCCGCTCATCCGCTCGCCGCCGCCGTTGCCGAAGATCTCGGCCCGCTCACCGCAGTGATGGCAGACGTAGTAGCTCATATTTTCGACGATGCCAAGCACCGGCACGTTCAGCTTGCGAAACATGACGAGCGACTTCCGGGCGTCGAGCAACGCCACGTCCTGCGGGGTCGTGACGATAACCGTGCCAGAGATCGGGATCGAGCGCGCCAGCGTCAGCGGCACGTCTCCAGTGCCCGGCGGCAGGTCGACGACCAGGAAATCCAGCTCGCCCCATTCGACCTCGTGCAAGAACTGCTGCACTGCTCTTGACACCAACGTGCCTCGCCAGATGACGGGCGCGTCGTCTTCGGTGAAGAAGCCGATGGACATCACTTTCACGCCGTGGCTGACCAGTGGCAGCATTTTCCCGTCGCCAGCAATCGGCGTTCGGGGTGTGCCCATCATCAGCGGAATGTTTGGGCCGGTGACGTCGGCGTCGAGCAACCCGACGCGATATCCCCGCGCCGCTAATGCGGTCGCCAGATTTGCGCTCACGGTCGATTTCCCTACCCCGCCCTTGCCGCTGGCCACGGCGATCACGTGGCGGACACCGGGCACCGACGATGGACCGTCGTCGATGTTAACGGGGCCCTCGGCGGATCCGCGCGGGCTGTTCGCCCCGACCTTCACGACGGCAGTCTCGACGCCGGGCACCGCCAGGAGAGCCGCTTGAGCCGCATGCTGCATCTGCGCGCGGAGAGGGCAGGCAGCCGTCGTCAGAACGAGCGTAAACTCGACGTGGGTGCCGTCGATGGTAAGGTCTCTGACCATACCCAGCGAGACGATATCTCTGCCAATCTCGGGGTCAATTACTTTACGTAGCGATTCTTCAATCTGCTCACGGGTGAGTGTTGCTGCCATAAACAAGCTCCTTGGCTTATTGCGGAGTTTCGTCCGCGAATTCGATCTCATATGGGCAGATAATCGCGCCGGTCGGGCAGACTTCCTCGCACTCACCGCAGTAGGAGCACTCGGCGTCTGCGCTTACGATAACCTTGCTGCCATTCATGCTCAGGGCTTCGGTGGGGCAGGCTGGAATACAATCGGCGCAGCCCGTACACTCATCCGCGTTTATCTCAGGCCTGTCGACTGAGTTTGCCATATCGTATTACTTCCTTCCAACTGGGATCCATAGTTCCAGAAGGCTCGTCCGTTACTCGGCGACTGTCTCCAGTTCGGCCAGCAGCTTGGGAATATCGGCGCCCGAGACCTTGACGGCATCCTTGATCTTTCGGTATCCGCCGCAGCACGTGTCGACGCCGTACTTCACGAAAACCTTCTGGGCGTTCGGGTACTTGCGAACCGTCTCGTCAATCGTCATCTCTTCGTTGATCTTGTTCGTGGTCGTGGACATAATGCTTGTTTCCTCCGTCATTAATGGCCTATGGCGGTTCTCATCAGACTCGATCGCTCGGCATCCTGGTAGTGGCAGGATTCAATCCTGCCACTACCAAAACTGTTGGTAGCTCATCTCCAGTGCCAACCCGATGGCCCGCCTCTACCGCCTTTCTTCAATGGTAAGTATACGCGTTCCGTCAACTCTAATCTGCGACTTTAGTCTCATAAGCGGCAGAGGCAGGTCTTTCTGGTAATGCTCGCCAAACTGCGCTATAATTATCTGCGCGAGCGCAGCCAGAACGGGTGTTCTGTTGGAATGGGGGCAAGTTATTATGCCAGAATTCAGGATCGTGTCGGATTTTCGCCCGACCGGGGACCAGCCGCAGGCGGTGGTCAAACTGGTCGATGGCCTGCGGCGTGGCCATAAGCACCAGACGCTTCTCGGTGTGACCGGCTCGGGCAAGACCTTCACGATGGCGAATATCATCGAGCAGGTGCAGCGTCCCACCATCGTCATCGCGCACAACAAGACCCTGGCCGCGCAGCTATATTCCGAGTTCAGGGGGTTTTTCCCGGGCAACGGCGTCGAGTACTTCGTCAGCTATTACGATTACTACCAGCCCGAGGCCTACATCCCTCAGACCGATACCTACATCGAAAAAGACTCGGCGATCAATGACGAGATCGACCGCCTGAGGCACGCCGCCACGCAGGCGCTGTTCACGCGGCGGGACGTCATCATCGTCGCCTCGGTGTCGTGCATTTATAGCCTGGGCGAGCCGGAGGAATACAATCAGGTCGTCGTGAGCCTCAAGAAGGGTGAGACGCGGAAGCGGGACAAGGTCCTGCGCTTCCTGACCGATATCCACTATGAGCGCAACGACGTCAATTTCGTTCGCGGAAAGTTCCGCGTTCGCGGCGATACGCTGGAAATTCATCCTGCCTATGAGGAGCTTGCGCTGCGCGTGCAGTTCTGGGGGGACCAGATCGAGCGCATCACCGAGATCGATTCTCTGACCGGCGAGATACTGTCGGAGCGCGATCAGGTGGACATCTACCCGGCGAAGCACTTCGTGACGTCGAAGGAGAAGATGGTAGAGGCGCTCAAGGACATCGAGCAAGAGCTTGAGGAGCGTATCAAAGAGCTTCAGGAGCAAGGCAAAGCGCTGGAGGCGGCTCGGCTCAAGCAGCGGACGATGTACGATATCGAGATGATGCGGGAGGTTGGCTACTGCGCAGGGGTGGAGAACTATTCGCGACATCTGTCGCGCCGGCCGGCCGGCAGCCAGCCGTGGACGCTTCTGGACTACTTTCCTGACGACTTTCTGATGTTTATCGACGAGTCGCACATGTCTTTGCCGCAGATCAGGGGCATGTACGGCGGCGATATGTCGCGCAAAAAGATGCTTGTGGACTTTGGGTTCCGCCTGCCGTCGGCTATGGACAACCGGCCGCTGCGATATCACGAGTTCGAGAATCACATCAAGCAGGCCGTCTACGTCTCGGCAACGCCAGGCCCCTATGAATACGAGCACAGTGAGCAAATTGTCGAGCAGTTGATCCGCCCGACCGGGCTCATCGACCCCAGCATCGAGGTCAAGCCAACCCTGGGACAGATCGATGACCTGCTGGAGCAGATACGACAGCGGGTGGTGCGGGGCGAGCGGGCGCTGGTGACGACGCTGACTAAACGGATGGCCGAGGACCTCGCGGACTATCTCCGTGAAATGGGCGTCAAGGTGCACTATCTTCACTCTGAGATCGACACTTTGGAGCGTGTGGAGATACTGCGTGATTTGAGACTGGGGGTGTACGACGTCATCGTCGGCATTAACTTGCTGCGCGAGGGCCTCGACCTGCCCGAGGTTTCGCTGGTGGCCATCCTCGACGCGGATAAGGAAGGCTTCTTACGTTCCGAGGGCTCTCTGGTGCAAACCATCGGCCGCGCGGCGCGCCACGTCGATGGTCACGTGATTATGTACGCGGATAGGGTTACCGAGTCGATGCGGAAAGCCATCGACGAGACATATCGTCGCCGCAAGGTGCAGTTGGCCTACAACGAGGCGCACGGGATCACGCCAGTGGGCATTCGGAAGGGCATCAAGGATATCACCGACCGGGTGCGGGCCGTGGCCGAGGAGCGCGCACCTTATACCACGGGGCCAGAGATGTCGAAGAGCGATATAATGCGTCTCGTCAAGGACCTGGAGAGCCAGATGAAGATGGCGGCCAAGAACCTGGAGTTCGAGCGGGCCGCGTTGTTGCGCGATCAGATTGTCGAATTGAGGAGAAGCTTGGAGTAGCTGTGGCGCATGATAAGATCGTCGTTGTCGGTGCAAGAGAGCACAATCTAAAGAACGTCAGCGTGGAGATGCCGCGCGATAGCCTGGTGGTCATCACCGGGCTGTCGGGATCGGGCAAGTCGAGCCTGGCGTTCGATACCATCTTTGCTGAGGGCCAACGGCGCTACGTCGAGTCGCTGTCGGCGTATGCGCGCCAGTTCCTCGGGCAGATGGACAAGCCTGACGTGGATTACATCGAGGGCCTTTCGCCGGCCATTTCCATCGACCAGAAAGGCGTGAGTCACAATCCCCGCTCGACGGTGGGGACCGTGACCGAGATCTACGATTACCTGCGCCTGCTGTTCGCGCGCGTCGGCCACCCGCATTGTCCGAAGTGCGGGCGCGAGATCAGCCAGCAAACCGTCGAGCAGATAGTCGATGCTGTGCTCTCGCTCCCTGACGGTGCGCGCATCATGATTATGGCCCCGTTGATCCGTGACCGCAAGGGGGAGCATCATCAGGTGTTTGAAGACGCGCGGCGGGCTGGCTTCGTTAGGGTGAGGGTGGACGGCGAAGTTCGCGACCTCGACGAGGAGATCGATCTCGACAAGTATAAGAAGCACTCGATTGAGGTGGTCGTGGATCGTCTCATCGTGCGGCGCTCGCACAACGGAAAAGCCGAGGACGATTCCGACGCCGGGCGCATCGCCGATTCGGTCGAGACGGCCTTGAAGCTAGGGGGCGGCATCGTGCTTGTCTCGATCGTCGACGGCGAAGAGCTGCTCTTCTCGGAGCACTTCGCGTGCGTGTATTGCGGCGTCAGCCTTGGCGAGATACAGCCTCGCACCTTTTCCTTCAACAGCCCGCACGGCGCCTGCCCCGTCTGCACGGGCATTGGCACCACGCTGGAGATCGATCCGGAGCTGGTCATTCCCAACAAGAAGCTGTCTCTAGGCGAAGGCGCGATCGAGCCGTGGGCGCGCTCGGGCGCGACGAGCCCTTATTTCTACCAGCTCATCGAGTCCGTGGCTAAACAATATGGGTTCTCGATGACGGCGCCGGTCCGTGAGCTCAAGCCCGAGCACCTCAACATAGTTCTCTATGGCTCCAAAGGCGAGCTGCTCACGATGCGCCATCAGGACAAGTTCGGCAAGATTCGTGAGCACCGGAACCGGTTTGAAGGAGTGATTCCGAATCTGGAGCAGCGCTACAAGGAGACGCAGTCGGACCACGTTCGGGCCGACGTGGAGCGCTACATGTCCAATCGTGCCTGCCCAGCTTGCCGCGGCGCGAGACTGAAGCCCGAGAGCCTCTCGGTCAGCGTCGCGAGCAAGTCAATCGTGGCGGTGACGCGGATGTCGGTGCGCGAGGCAATGCCGTGGTTCGAAGCCCTTGACGAGCGGTTCACCGCGCGCGAGCGCGTGATCGCCACGCAAATCGTCAAGGAAATCAAAGCCCGGCTGCGGTTTCTACTGGATGTCGGCCTCGACTATCTGACGCTGGATCGTGCGTCGGGCACGCTATCTGGCGGTGAGGCCCAGCGTATCCGGCTCGCCACGCAGATTGGCAGCGGCCTGATGGGGGTCCTGTACATCCTCGACGAGCCGAGCATCGGTCTGCATCAACGCGACAATCGCCGTCTCATCGACACGTTGATTCGTCTCCGTGACCTTGGGAACACCCTGATCGTCGTGGAGCACGACGAGGAGATGATTCGCTCGGCCGACTATCTCATTGATATGGGGATTGGCGCCGGCGAGCACGGCGGTGAGGTCGTCGTCGCCGGCCCGATCTCCGACGCTATCGAATGTAAAGAATCCGTTACCGGCCAGTTTATGCGCGGAGACAGGTGCATTCCGGTGCCATTGAAAAGGCGTGATGGCAACGGCAAGAGCCTGGTAATCAAGGGCGCTCGCGAGAACAACCTCAAGAACGTCGATGCGCAGATTCCGCTTGGGAAGTTAGTCTGCGTCACCGGCGTTTCTGGCTCGGGTAAGAGCACATTGGTCGAAGAGATACTCTTCAGACGGCTGTCGCAGGTCCTGTATCGAGCCAAAGATCGCCCCGGAGACCACGACGCGATTCTCGGCCTGGAGCAAATCGATAAGATTGTGGATGTCGACCAGTCGCCGATTGGGCGCACCCCTCGGTCGAATCCGGCGACTTATACCGGCCTCTTTACCCCCATCCGCGAGCTTTTTGCGGCCGTGCCTGACGCGAAGCTGCGAGGCTATCAGCCTGGTCGATTCTCATTCAACGTCAAAGGTGGGCGCTGCGAGGCCTGCCAGGGACAGGGCATCATCCAGATCGAGATGCAGTTCCTGCCCGATGTGTTCGTGCCTTGCGAGGTTTGCAAAGGGAAGCGATATAACCGCGAGGCGCTCGAGATTCGCTACAAGGGCAAAACCATTGCGGAAGTCCTCGACATGACTGTTGGGGAGGCTCTACCGTTCTTCGAGAACATCCCATCGGTCAAAAGCAGGCTGGCGACACTCGACGACGTTGGGCTTGGCTACATCAAGCTCGGCCAGCCCGCCACCACGCTATCGGGTGGAGAGGCGCAGCGGGTCAAGCTGGCCACCGAGTTGTCACGCCGCGCGACCGGCGGGACCCTTTACATCCTCGACGAGCCGACTACGGGCTTGCACCTGGCTGACGTGGCGCGGCTCTTACACGTTCTGCATCGGCTGGTAGATGCTGGCAACACGGTTCTCGTGATCGAGCACCATCTTGACGTAATCAAGAGCGCTGACTGGATCATTGACCTCGGCCCCGAAGGCGGCGACGCCGGCGGCTGGATCGTCGCCGAGGGAACGCCTGAGGACGTCGCCGCGAACCCCCAATCGTACACCGGGCAGTTCCTCGCGAAAATCATCGGTAAGGTCAGCATCGGCGCTTCGGTGAGAGAAACGTTCGCTTATCATCCCTAGTACCTGTCAGGGCGTATGCGTTCTACGACATTTTGCGATTGTATTTAGCGACCTGGCGTTCATCGTAGGAGCGACGGGCTCATCGCCCTGCTAGAGGGGCGACCAGTAAGCGCTGACGAAAACCGCTGTAATCCGGCGAACTGCGCAACCCCGCGTTATACCCGCGAAAGCGCGTATCCAGAAGGCCTCCGAGCGCGTGGACACCTGCTTTCCCGGGTATGATCTGCTGTGACATAGCTATCGGTGGTTACAACGCATATGCCCTGAAACCTGTCACGCGTCATTGACAGAGGCTCGCCTCTATGATACATTGTATGCAACGAAGCTGAAAAGCAGCTAACAATCAACTCGTCTCCACACAGTAATTCGGGTTCATCTCGCTCTTGGCGAGACCATAAACGTACCATGGCCGACGTCGTTCCCTTCTGCGTCATACCCTGCGTCACACTCCTTGACACCAGTAAGCAAAATCTCTCGTTCAACTGATTTATCAAGAACCGACACCATATACTTTCATCACCGGGTACGTAATACCAATTGCCTCTCGACAGGCCCGATATTCCAAGGGGGCGGGGCCTATAGCCGCAGGCATTAGCCTGCGTTAGTGGGGCTGTAGCGTTGGTGGGGCTGCGTGGGTAGGACAATACAGGACTCGTCTATGACCAAACGATATAAGGAGGCGACTATGCCAGGTCGAACTATTAACCAAGTGGCGATGATCGTGATGCTGGCCATGGGCGTCGGAATCATAATCAGTTGTGCGCGCGGACCCGCGGCCGTCACTCCCGAGGAGTTCTATCGGGGGAAAACCGTTACCTGGATAGTGTCTACCGATCCCGGCAGCGGCTCGGATCTCTTGGGCCGTGTTGTCGCGCCGTACCTGGCTGAACAGCTTGGCGCTACCGTCAAGGTGGAGAATATGAAAAGCGAAGAGGGAGACAACTACGTGTATGCGGAGCCGAAGAAAGATGGGCTCACCTTGCTTATCAACAGTACGGCTGCCGTGATATCGAATGATATACTCAAAGCTCCTGGGGTGCTGTTCGAGATAGAGAAGTTTAGTTTCGTGGCTGATGTAAACCCTGCTCGCAAAATGCTGCAAATCTCTCCAAAGTTCCCGACCAAGACCCTTGACGGATTGCGCCAGGCCAAAGCATTGAAGGGCGCTGGTACGACTGCAAAAGGAAGCCTCGCGCTGAGCGCCGCGGTGATGCTCGATATCCTGGGATTGGACGGCAAAGTGATCACCGGCTACCAGGGGAAGAAGGAACTGACCCTGGCTGTCGGACGCGGCGAGGTAGATTTCATCGTCACATCCGACAACACGGCTAAAAAAGATGAGGCCGATGGCTTTGTCGTGAATTTGCTTGCCGTGACCGAGGATAGAAGTGCTGCGGTTCCCAACGTGCCGACGATGTTCGAGCTTGGGGTCAAGACCCCCAAGGAGTTGGACTCGGTCTACCAATATATGGCGTACAGTGGCACCGGGGTTGCCACTTCGCCAGGGGTACCTGAGGAAAGAGTCGAATATCTCAGAAGAGTATTCCTGAAGCTCGGCGACAACAAGAACCTTCAGAACGATGTGGAGAAGGTCACTGGCGTCTGGAGCCCGTTCTTGTCGGGCAAACAACTGCAAGACCAGATGATAGCCATAAAGGCCAACAAGGAGCTGGCGGGACAGCTTGATTCCATATTCGCTAAGTATAAAGCAGTTCAGTAACCATCCATACCGTTGCGTGGCCCCTCAAGGTGCATTGTGGGCACCAGAATCCCTATACCAAGACTTCAGGGCTTCCGGGCTTCCGCAAAGTGCTTGACAAACCCGGAGACGCTGAAATATACTGCTGGCACGTCGGTGGCCAGCAAGACTGCTGGGCTGTGATAACTTTCCCATCGGTTCAGGGAATAGAGAGGGGCTAAAAATGGAAATTGACGAGTTTCTCGCGCTGGTGAAAAAGAGAAGAAGCGTACGAAAGTTCAAACCCGACCCGATTCCTGACGAGTACGTGGAGAAGATCCTCGAGGCGGGACGCTGGG
Source organism: Chloroflexota bacterium (assembly GCA_016189905.1). Classification (GTDB taxonomy): domain Bacteria; phylum Chloroflexota; class UBA6077; order FW602-bin22; family JACPRP01; genus JACPRP01. Next base: position 15,663 of record JACPRP010000093.1, read on the forward strand.
CCATGTCGGGCGCGAACGGGCAGCCGTGGGAGTTCGTAGTGATCAAGGACCAGAAAACCAAGGACAAGCTTGGCGACGCGGTGTTCGAGGAAACGAAGCTGGCCGCGGCGATCGAGCTGAGCCGCGTGAAGGAAATGAGACAACCCTGGATGCGCGGCATTCCGGAGGTCATCCCGGCCAGCGTATGGACCGAAGCTCCGGTCGTCATCCTCCTTTGCGCAGATCCCAGGACCGCCCAGGCTAGCGTGCTCTCACGAGTTTTTGACGACCGCTGGATTATTCCTGAGAATATGGCGCACACCGCCCAGATCATCCACCTTGCCGCCGCTGCCTGTGGGCTGGGGTCGCAGTGGGTGACGGTCACCCGAGTTGCCGAAGAGATCTTGAAGCCCGTGGTCGGTATACCCCCGATACTCAGAGTGTTGAGCCTGGTCCCGCTCGGCTATCCGGCGTATAAGTCCGAGCCCGGCTATCGGCGGGACTTGCAGGACATAGTACACTTCGAGAAGTACGACATGTCGAAGTCCCGATCGAACGAAGATGTTCAGGAGTTCATCCGTAGTTTGCGGGGGCACTCCAGGGTTCAGTACCCCATCTATAAGCAGCAATAACGGGTTGGGTCTCGACCACCCCGACTGCAAAAGAGTCCATCCTTTGCAAGCGATGTGGCCACCAAGTGAGCAACAGTCCGAACAGTGGCCGCATCCCTCGCAGCGTCGGCGTCTTTATAGCAGTTTGCAAAGGATTTTGGCTAGCGGAGCAGCCACCGATATACCGAGCGTATGCAATGTAGCGCGGGGGCTCGTCCCCCGCTGGGCGGGGTGGGGGACGAGCCCCCGCGCTATGGGTAGCCATATCAAAATGCAAACTGCTATAGACCCGACTCGTCGTCCGTTTACCTGAGGACCGTCCTACTCCCCATAGAGCTTCTTGATGAAGCCGCTTTCCTCCAGTTCCTTCATCAATGAGTTGTCAATGAAAGACTCCGGTTTGGTGGTTTTGGCCTTCGGGTCTCTCTCTGCCGCTTCGTCGAGAATGGTTTGTGCCGCCTCGGCGGTGACATACGGCACCCTCGGGATCTGCTTCGTCAGGAAGAACTCATAGGTATCATCCAGAACCTCTTTGTCCTCGGTCGCCGTATACTTTCCTATCACCTTCATCGTCATTTCTTTGTCCTTCTTAGCCAACGCTATGGCCTCAACCAGCGCCTTCAAGAAATTGCGTACGGTTTCCCGGTTACTCGCATAGAACTTTCTATTAGCAGCGGCCCCGACCTGTATATAAGGAATTTTCAAATCGGCGATACTGACCACTTCGTGCAGGCCGAGTTTGCGCGCCTGTAAGGTCGTCGGTGGACCAAACACCGATGCCTGAACGTTGCCGGACTTCAGCGCTGCCAGCGACTCGGGCGATCCACCCGTCTGCATAATCGCGACATCCTTGTCGGGCTGCAGGCCGAATTTCTCGAGCGTGTGCCGTAGGGCAAAATCAGTGCTCGATCCAATCCGGCTGATTCCCGCCGCCTTACCTTTGAGATCCTCGACGCGCTTGATTTCGGGCTGGCCATAAAGGGAGAAGCCGAGGGTATTGCTGGTGACCGCCACAATCACCAGGTCAGCGCCCGCGAGAACGGCGTTGACCACAGATCCGCCGCCGACCATCGCGAGAACCACGTCCCCTGAGACGAGCGCCTGGCCGAGCGTAGTGCTTGTGGCGATATAGGGCACCTCGACGTCGAGCCCATATTTTTCGAAAAGCCCCGCTTCTTTAGCCACCCACAGCGGTGACTGAGATCCGGCCAGCGCTCCATAGGGCACTGTCAGCTTAACCAGTTGCTTCTGCGCCTTCGGGGCTTCTTTCTGAGCCTTGGCATCTTTCGGGGCTGCGGGCGTCGCCTCCTTCGTATCAGGCTTGGCCGCTTTCGTCTGGGGTGTCGCCTCTTTTGCCTCGGGCTTGGCCTCTTTGGTCGGCGCAACCTTAGGCGGTTGGGTTGGAGTCGGGGTTGGCGCTGCGGGTTGGCTGCAGCCGAAAACCGCTGCGACCAGTAGGACCGCGATGATGGAAACTAATGTCATGCCGATCGACCAGTTGGAATGCTTCTCGACCACGTACCTCCTCCTTCTATTTGGCGTCATTTCTCAGGTCAACTCGGACGGCGAGCCTTTTGTACCCCTTCCTCTCGCATTGTCATATATTCCGTGTCTTTCGTGGTTGCGCTCCCTCGGCTCAAGATTATCATCTCTCCACCTTCGAGATTCTTACAAGCGCGCAGTTATCCAGCGCCCCTGATATCTTATCGGTGTGTTGTAGGTCGTGGATCAGCAGCGGATTGAACGCCACGCCTTTGCCTCGGGCAACGGGCATCCCTTTGGCCCAATGGCCGAAGTGGCCGGCGATGCCCACCACCTCGGGATGTATGCATTGCGTCAGCTTGGCTTTTGCCTTTACCTTCTGCACCGTCGTTTCAAGCCAGATCTCCTCGCCATCGTTGATGCCCTTGCCGTGGGCTACATCCTCATTGATGAGAACCGGGTAAGTGTATGGCGTTCGCTGGCAGATTTCGTCGATCCACGGATTCTCGTTTCCGTAAGCGCCGTAAATGTACGCCAGCTTGAAGTGCACGGCAATGAAATCGTAGCCATTCTTGCCCCTGCCATCGAAGGCATCACACGGCATCCATTCCGGAAGCGGCTGGAAATCGGAATAATCCCACTCCAGGCCGAGCTGGTCCATAACTGCCTTAAGGTCCGCCCTTCTGTGGGGGAAATGCTCCAGGTAGATCGGCAGCCTCACCTTGTTCGCGACCATCCATGGACTTGGATAGGCCTCTTCGGCGCTGCGGTGATACCGCACCACGCCGTTCTTCCTTGCCCATTCGAGACCTCGCTCGGGGCCAAACAGGGATTTGATGAGGTTATCCTCAGATTCTTCCTGAGTGTACCTGCGATTGGATTGCAGCAGATACGGCTCTTCGTATCGCATGCTCTGATTCTTCACTTTGTTGAACTCGGCCAGAATCCCCAGACGATCGGCGATTTCGGTCGCGATCTCGAGTGGATGCATCATCCCCTTCGGCGGCTCGATAGCCTTCTGCCGTAGCTGGTAGTACCAGTCGTCCTGGCCAACAGGCGATAGGACTCCGAACACGCCCTGGTAAGATCTCGCCCCCGCGTCCTCTCTCTCAAGGTAGCTGGGCGTTGGTAGAATGATATCGTCGAACGCTTCATGGGTCTCGTTGATCTCCAGCGCGTAGCCGGCAACGAAGGGTATCGACTTGAAGAACCTCTCCGCCAGGCCTAAATCGGCATAGGATGTGAGGAGCACATTGCCCGGATTATGGAGGAACGCCTCGATCTTGTAGTCCAGACCGAACTTCTCGGGCTCTGTCCCGGCGATCGGGAACAGGACGGTGCCGTGGGGGGCAAAGGGGAATATCTCGAGGATATCCACCCTCTTCGGCTGACCAGGCTGCTTCCCAGGGAAAGCCCCCGGGAAATGCCAGCGTCCCCAGCCACCAGGCCGAGCATGCGTGAGCAGGCCGTCGACGGTCTCGGTTGACGGCCCCCATTCATACGGATTCTTGCCCATCACGGCCGTGCCGAGAATCCCGCCGGGCACGTTGATGCTGCCCATAAGAACATTCACGAGCTTTAAGGCCCAGGAGTGGTGAAACGCGTGCTTGTGCCCTTGCGGTCCTCGGGCCCAGTCCAACGCTGCCGGTCGAAATGGAAACTGCTTCCCTTCGATAACGATCGTGCTGCCGATCTGAACGGCTTTGCCGAACTCACGGGCAAGCCGTCTTATCGTTTGCGCCGGAACCGATGTGATCTCTGAGGCTCTCTTGGGCGTATACTCGGCCACGTGCTTCTTCAGCAGCTCGTAGGAGGGCGAGCCCAGCTTGCCCTGCACGTTGAACGTGCCCTCCAGCGCGCAGTCTTTGATCGTGGGATCGTCGAAAGTCTTGGACACGCCGTCGACGGGATCGAACACTGTCGGCTTCCCCGATACGTTATGCCGAATGTAAGATCCATCTTCGCCGATGAGATACGGTCCGTTGGTGCCATTCTTAACATAGTCGGCATCGTAGATGCCTAGCTCGTTGATCAATACGTTCATAAACGCCAGTGCGAAGGCGGCGTCGGTGCCCGGCCGAATCGGCACCCATTCGTCGGCCTTGGCCGCGGCGTAGCCGCCCACGGGATCGACGACCACGAGCTTCATCCCGCGAGCGCGGGCGTCAGCTAAGTCGCGGACGACGTGCGTGAACGACGATCTCGATGCGACACCTCCCTGCGTTCCAACGTAAATAGCGTAGTTGCAGTAGTGTAGATCGACTTCCTGGTGAAAGCCCCCGCCGGCCATGGCCTCGATAGGGTGAATAGACTTGCCGCACTCGTGCGCTCCGGCAAACTGAACGTGCGGTGTCCCGAAGGCGGTGCCGAGCGCCTGCAAATCGCAGTCGTACCCCCAGGTATAGACATACAGCTTCTCCGGCCTGTTCAGAATTGGCTTCAGCCTGTCCACGATGGTGCTGATAGCTTCATCGTAGGATATCTCCTGCCATTTCGGATCGGCGCCGTAGCCCTTTTCTGGATTGGTGCGCTTCAAAGGGGTCCTGACGCGACTTGGATGGTAATGAGCCATAACTCCTGACTTTCCCTTAGCGCACATCCTGCCCCGGTTCAACGGGTTGTCGGGATCGCCTTCCATGCCCACCACGACTTCGTCGACCACGTGAACTTTGATCCCACAGCCTACATAGCATCTATCGCATACCGTCGTAACCCATCTGTCTGTCATGCCTTCCTCCACGTATTCCAACGCGCCACTGCGAATACAGCTTCTCGATGAAGGTGCCATCGTCGAGCTCTTGATTATGCTGTTATCGTTGTATGCCTCGGGTTTCACTCCCCCGGCAGTCTACTCTTGATACACGCCGAGACGTGATACCGCGTATTCGGTGAAGCGTGTATCAATCGCGGCGTCCAGGTCGACCTTGCCCTCGATCTTCCCAATTGACGTGTACCACGCCAGTTGCTCCCTCATACTGTCTATATTGATCTTCCCGTTCGGATCTACCGAAGCCCAGCTCATCTTGTCGTAGAGAGCCTTGTCCTTGACTGTGGTGTATTTTTGGAGGATAGCGATGAACGCATCTCGATTCTTGTTCTTCTTGATGGCATCGTTGTAGTCTCTCACCCCTTTGAGATAACCGATCATCCAGCGGTTGGCCAGCTCAGGATTCTGCGTCATTTGGGGTGAGAACACTATGACAGAGTTCTGTAGCATCGGAGCGGCATCCGACGCCTGGTGCCAGAGCACGGCGACTCCGTTGTTGACGATTATCGTCGCCGTCGGCTCGTTGGGCAACGCCACGTCGATGCCCTTGTTGGCGAAAGCGGCCATCATATCGGGGAAGGGCATCACAACTTCGTTGATATCGGTCAGCTTCAGGCCACCTTTTTCGAGGGCTTTGTAAATTATAAACTCGGAGGCGCTGGCCGTCGATGCCAGAGCGACGTTCTTGCCTTTGAGGTCTTTCCAGTCCTTAATTACGCCGTTGTCCGCGAGGTCTTTTCGCACGAGCAAGTGCATCGCGCTGAAGCCAGGATCGTAGCGAGACTGGGGCGCCACTATGCGAATGCCCAGCCCCCTCGCGATGGAATTGTAAATACCCGCGTTCATCGCGCCTGTGCCGACCTGGATCTGATTGGTTGCCAGCGCGGGAACCTGCTTGGGCGCGTTGTCGAAGATGTTCAACTCGATGTCGATCCCAAGCTCTTTGAAGTAGCCGCGCTCCATCGCCGCGAACACCCCGCTTTCGGTGATCGACGTCGGAACGCCCCCAGATTTCAAAACCACGGGTGGATCGAGGGGTCTCTCAGCCACCGGCTTTGCCGATGGGGTTGTGGCCTGCTTTGCGGAGGGCGTCGAGGCCGCCGGGACGGTCGCTTTCGTAGCCGCCGGCGAAGGCACCGCGGTCGCCTTCGGGGCCGCCGGAGGTGGCGCAGCGGTAGGAGCCCTGGTAGGGGTAGGCGTTGCCTGCGCGCCGCAGGCGAGAAACCAGGAAGACGTGGCGATCACGAGCACTGGCAAAAGGACCCGGTGAAAGACCATGGTGAACCTCCTGACTCTTTTTTCGGAGCGGAAGCAACGCCTCTCTATGTTACGTATGGAGCTTGTACTTGGGCTACTGTCCCCCTCCGTAGATGGGGAGGATCAAAACGTCAACCTCCCCGCCGTGCAATTGGATTTCTGAGGCTTGGCTGTGATCGACTGTGCTGCCATCTATCGAGATGCTGAGATGGTGAAAAAGGTTGCCATCTAGATCGAAGACCGCGTTGGCGAAGTCCTCGCCCAGGCTCCCGCGCAAGTTGTCGAAGAGATCACGCAATGTGCTTCCCTCGGGCAAGGTAACCTCCATTTCTCGTCGCCCAACCAGGCTTCTGATCTCCCCCAGGAAGCAGACTTTGACAGTAACTTCTCCCATTATCCTCCCCCTCCGTTCCCCGCGTCTCCGCGCTATTCCCCATATAGCTTCTTAATGAAGCCACTGTCTTCCAGTTCTTTCAGAAGGCTGTTATCGATCAGACTCTCCGGTTTGGTTTCCTTGGCCTTTGGGTTGTCCTGAGTTGCTTCATCCAGTATGGTCTGCGCTGCCTCGGTGGATGCATACGGGATTTTGGGCAAGAGCTTGTTGAGATAGGTCTCGTATGTTTCGTCCAGTACCACCTGGTCGTCGGTCTTGATGTATTGGCCCACCACCTTCGTGGCGAAAGCCTTGTCCTTCTTGGTGAGTGCGATGCCTTCGAGGATGGCCTTCATAAAGTTAATGGCTGTCTCCCTTTCCTTGGAGATAAAATCCCTTCGCATCGCAAGGCTGCTCTGTATGTAGGGCACGCCCAGGTCCCCGATATTCACCAGTTCGTGCATCCCCATTTGTCTGGCCTTTACGGTCGTCGGCGGTCCGAATGCCCCCGCCTGAATGCCGCCGGCCTGTAAGGCCGCCAGGGTTTCGGGCAATCCACCGGTTTGCAGGAGAGCCACGTCTTTCTCGGGCGTGAGTCCGAATTTCTTCAGCGCAAACCGAGCCGCGAAATCAGTGCCCGTGCCGAATCGGGATACGCCCACAGTCTTACCCTTGAGGTCCTCGACCCGCGCGATATTGGACTGTGCATAAAGGGACATGCCGAGTCCGTTGGCGATGCCGGCCACGATCACGACGCTGCCGCCTGAAAGATTCGCGTTCACCACGGCGCCTCCGCCCACCTGAGCGACGTTAACCTCTCCTGAGACCATGGCCTGGACCATCGTCGGGCCGGTCGCGATATAAGGAACATCGACGTCGAGGCCATACTTCTCGAAAAGCCCGCTTTCCTTGGTTATCCACAGCGCTCCTTGCGAGCCAGAGATCGCGTTGTACGGCACCGAGAGCTTGACACGCTTCTTGTCATCTTTGGCCGCGGGCTTAACCTCTGTGGCCGCGGGCTTAGCCTCTTTAGCCACTGGCTTCGCTTCCTTGGCTTCTGGCTTGGTCTCCTTGGCCGCCGGTGCCGACGCCTTGGTTGGAGCCGCTTTCGGGGCCTGCGTCGGCGTAGCGGTCGGCGTCGCCTGCTGACTGCACCCGACGGCGATCAAGGCGACGACGATAACGAGAAAGATCAATGTCGTGTAAACCTGCTCCTTGCGAAGCTTCATCGTGAACTACCTCCTTGGTTTGAGACTTCTCTGTTTCAAAGTGGCTTCGTGAGATAGCCCCATCGCTCTCTCGCCAGCTTCTTCATCTCGGGACCTGGCTCGTTGACGATCGGAAACTCATCCTTCCACTCGTATGGGCGGCACGCATCGATGATCGCGCGAGAGTTGAAGCCCTTCTTGTCTTTATGTATCGCCGGATCGAGGGGGCTGCTCCACGCTCTGGGGATGATGTCGATGGCCCCGGCCGGGTCGGCCCGCGTACACATCGCCCATATCACTTCTTCCAGGTCGGTGGGATCGATGTCCTCGTCCACCACGATGACGTAGCGCCCCAGAAACGCCCCGGCGTGGCACATCGCCGCCACGTGTCCCGCCTGGCGCGCGTGGCCGGGATATCGCTGCTTGATGCTGACTGCCAGGAGCAGGCGGCTTCCGCCCACAGGATGGCACCAAACGCCCACGACGTCTGGAACTCCCGCTTTCTCGATATCCTCGCGCAGATGTGCCGAGCGCATGAATGCCCTGTAACGCGCCTGCTCGTTCGGGGGCTTACTCGGGGGTGCGCCGTAGATTATCGGATCGTTGCGGTGATACACAGCCTTGACCTGGATCAAAGGCTCCGTGCGGCTGGCGCTCGCGTAGTAGCCGGTCCACTCACCGAACGGCCCTTCGTTATGCGTCTCGCCAGGGTAGGCGTAGCCCTCCAACGCGATCTCCGCGTGGGCGGGTATCGGCAGTCCGGTCACCCGTCCGCGAATCACTTCCATCGGCGCGCCTTTGACGCCCCCGGCCCAATCTAGCTCGCTCAGGCCGTACGGTGTTTCGGCGCAGGCCGCCAAGTAGAGCGCCGGGTCGGCGCCCGTCACGACGACCACGGGACAGGGCTCGTTGCGATCGAAGTGCTTCTGGCGCTGGATCCGTCCGTGCTTGCCCGGCGATATGTAGAAGCCCACCGTCTTGCGATCGTGGATCATCACCCGATAGGTCCCGCAGTTCACCCAGCCCTCGTCGGGATCGATGGTGATATCCATGCTGCCGGTGCCGATAAAACGTCCGCCATCTTCGTCGTGCCACAAAGGCGTTGGAAACTCGAATACGTCGACGTCGTCGCCCATATGGACGTTCTCTAGAATAGGGCCGTCGTGGACGTACGTTGGCGGGATCGGCACCAGAGAATGGAGCTTAGCGCGCCATTCCTGAACGAGGTCCTGCGCCGATGCTGTGGTGGGGAGGCCGAGCGCGAGAGCGATTCGCTGCAAAGAGCCAAAGCAGTTAACCAGCACGCGGTAACCTTGCGGATAATCAGGAATGCTATCGAAGATCACGGCCGGGGCGTTGTCCGCGTGCTGGAGCACCTCGGTCGCCATTCCGATATCGCGCCGCCAGCTTGCTCCTTCGACTATCCTGACCTGCCCCAATTCCCTAGACCGCTCGATCCAATCGCGCAGGTCTTTGCATACCACCCTGGCAGTGCTGTCGGTAGATTCGTCCACTCTCAAAGGATTCCCCTTTCTGAATACCGAGAATGTTGCGAGATATGTTCATCGCGAGCGTGTGCTATATAGTCCGACACGAAAAGTGTCTTCTGGTAGGGCAGGCTTGAAACCTGTCCTACCAGACTCGCACGGAGCAAATGTTATGTCGCAGTATTTATTGGCTCATCCGCCGAACCTATGTAGGGGCGGACCGCCGTGTCCGCTCAGGGGCGGGGCGGCACCGCTGCAAGGGAATTACCGGATGTACCACTTATACTCTTTGCCGTCAATTGTTTCGTGAAATGCGCCGCTCGGTATCCCGGTAGCGGTGACTGGCAGTCGCCCTTCCTTGGGGGACTGAGCTACGTATTTATGAGATGACCTTCATGAAAGAGTATTACGAGCTATGCAATCAGTACATATCGCACGCGCGATATGCCTCAAAGCCACCAACGTATTTTCGAGTGCTACAGTGATGATTAAGACGGGAGACCACGTATGGCTCCGCTCAACGTTGCGGAGAAGATCGGCAAGCCGCAAGAGGCTCCACGGCGGTTGCTTGCGAGGATGATAACACTTGCCAGCCTTCGAGTCAAGCTGCTGGCACGGCCGATGCGGTTCAAAGTTTTGCACGGTAAGGCCTGCATCGGAGTCTCACTGAATTGAATTGGGCCAGAGGGGGGAGTAGATGTACTTAGGGGCGAGGGGAAGGGGTTGGGCGGCGGGGACCTTCGTGCTTGCCGCGTTCCCCTCTAAAGCACTACTATAACCACTTCCAATGGCGTATAATTAAAGAAACACTTCCATGCATCTGGTGCCAGGAGGATAGGCATGGTGCAAGTGAAAGAGCCGAGCAACACGGATCTGGTTTACGAAGTACTGATGGCGGCGGAGCGGCCTCTGACCTTTCAGGAAATATTCGATAAGGTGAACCAGCGGCGGCCGATCACTACGCGGAACCCGAAGGGAACGATCAGGAACGCGTTGGGGCAAGGAAGACAATTGGTCAGCCTCGGCGATGGCCGCTACGGTTACCTGCCCCATTTGATAGCTGGCAGCGTGCTTCGGCTGCCACTCGCCGAGAAGAAGCCGGCGAATGCCCCGTTGATCTACACAGACGAGGTTATGCTGGCGCTGTGGCCGAGCTTTTTCGAAAGCCAGAAGCGAAGACGGCGAGAGCTCGTTCATGCCAGGCTGCCCAGCGGAGACGAAGCCACCCTTTCCCTGGACTTCTTCGGCCAGGGTGTGTGGGGTAGCCTGATACCAGATGAGCTACGTCGCTATCTGATCGACAAACGCGCCTCGGCGGGTGACTGGCTGCTGGTCCGGGTGGTCGATGCCGATGCTGCCCGTTGCGATCTCTGGTTCGAATCGCGCCTCAAACGAGATCCAGGTGTGGTTGCACAGCGAGATAAGCAACTGGCCGACGCCGCCTACCAAATTCTACACAAGAGCCCAAATATAGACATGACTACTTGGGACCTGGTGGTCGCTCTACTTGCTCGCGGACACTACCGCGCCGAGGTCGCTCCGGACCCACTAGTTGAAGTGCTGAAGGCCGACCCCCGCTTCGTGGACGCGGGGCTGAGCGCCTGGATGCTGGCCGAGCGGATGACACCGGAGATGGGTGACTTGATCCAGCGGCGGAGAGGACTCGACAAAAAGATGGGCCTCACCGAACCGCAAGCCGCACCCGAGATCGATGTGGAAACTATCGCCAGGCTTCGCGCCGTGATGGAACGTGAAATGGCCGACATACGCAAGGCAATTGAAGAGCAGGAATTCTCCTCGATCGACGAAGTGAACGCCTTCCTGGAACAAGAGCTGGCCGCGGGTGGTCCGGTCCACCGGGAGCCAGAGACGCCGCTGGAGCAGGCGCGAGAGCTGGTTTACGATGCGTGGGAAGCGCCAAGCCAACGGGAGCGAATCCGCCTGGCTCGCAAGGCGTTGGAGATATCGTTGGACTGCGCCGACGCTTACGTTCTACTGGCGCAGGAGACGGCGCGAAATCCAAAGGAGGCAGCCGAACTGTATGCCCGAGGTGTGGCCGCCGGGGAGCGAGCGCTGGGCAGGGAAGCCTTCGAAGAAGCCGTCGGAGACTTCTGGGGCATCATCGAGACCCGACCCTATATGCGAGCGCGGGCTGGGCTGGCCCAGGCGCTGTGGGCTATGGGACGGCGCCAGGAGGCGATCGATCACGTCTGGGATATGCTCAGGCTGAACCCCGGCGATAACCAGGGAATGCGCTACATCTTGCTCTCCTGGCTGCTCGAAATAGGCGAAGATGCCCAGGCGGAAGAACTGCTGGAAACAGAGGAATACCGCGACGACGTGTCCGCCATCTGGACGTATGGACGCGCTCTTCACGCCTATCGTGCTGAGGGCGACAGCAAAAACGCCCGCGATCTGCTGGCTGGGGCTATCAACTGGAACCCTCATGTTCCGGCCTATCTATTGGGACGAAAACGGCTGCCGAGGCAACTCCCCCCAACAATAGGTCTCGGGGACGAAAGCGAGGCCATAGCTTGCGCGGCTCAGCAGATGGCTGCCTGGCGTCAGACATCTGGTGCGTTGGAGTGGCTGGAGAGGCAGGTCTGAAATGGCTGGCCACGATCTCTTTAACCGTCGTGGTCGCAACTGACCATTACGGCTCCAGTCGCTTTAATCCCGCCACTCGGTCAAATCCTCGATCGAATGTGACGATCTCGTCGAGCTTGAGGCTGTCCATTATCCATCACCAACGCCACCCTGTCGCCCTTTTGCAGACCCAAAGCTCGACGAATCTCGGCAGGAACGGTAATCTGTCCCTTACGGGTGACAGTGGTCGATAACTCCCTCATAATTAATTCCTTGCTTATCTTGATCTGCACTACTAAGCCCTATATGTAGTGCATGATGTCAACTGAACTGCGC
>JACPRP010000096.1 GCA_016189905.1 Chloroflexota bacterium
AGGACGATCGCGTCGAGCTCATCGACGGTGAGGTTACAGAAATGACGCCAATAGGTCGACGACATGCCGGCTGCGTAAACCGCGTAAACAAGCTATTTGCAAAGACCTTTGGGGATGATGCCCTGGTCAGTGTGCAGAACCCGGTCGATCTCAGCGAGCACAACGAGCCGCAACCCGACCTGGCGCTGCTCCGTCCTCGCCCCGACTTCTACGCCGAACGCCACCCAATCCCCGAGGACATCTTCCTTCTCGTCGAAGTGGCGGAGAGCTCGGCCGATCTGGACCGACAGGTGAAGGTGCCGCTCTACGCCCGCAGTGGCATTCCTGAGGTCTGGCTGGTGGACCTTGAGCAAGAGACCATCACCGCTTATAGTGGCCCGACTCCTGGCGGATATACGACCGCGCAGGTGTTGCGCCGGGGGGAGCGACTTGCCCCTGCCGCGTTCCCAGATCGCGCAATCGCGATCGCGGACATCCTCGGGTAGCGCGAACAGCCGTTTGCCGCCGTGGCGGGGCTCACTTTCCTTTACAACCCATGAACTTATACAACCCACGAACTTATACAACCCACGAACTTATACAACCCATGAACTTATACAACCCATGAACTTATACAACCCCTGAACTTATACAACCCATGAACTTATACAACCCCTGAACTTATACAACCCCTGAACTTATACAACCCCTGAACTTATACAACCCCTGAACTTATGCAAAAAGACAAGAAAAGCATCAGAGGTTTCTTAGAAATCCCTTAGAGCGTAACAGCTAAGGAACCTGAGGGGGTGTCCCCGCGCACATCGCCGTTTCCCATTCGTCTTCCGAGATGTCAACCTCCGGAATGGCCGCGAACTCCTCGCACGATATATCCAGCCATGCTGTCTGGCCCGCGAAAAGGTCCAGTACGATGCAGGCGCGCACTTCTTGCTGCCCATCCCGCTCCCGAAGCTTGTGCTCGTTTATGTAGTATCGATCCTGCTGTTTGCTCGCCAGCCGATCCGGCCGCAGGTTCTGGCTGCGGCCAGACCTGACACTGCTTTCGTTCAGCGTCTGCAGCAGCGCGTGATCGAGAACTCTCATCTCCATTTTGCTATCTCCTAACGCAGGTACCTGGCGAACCAGTCGAACACTTTCTGCCACCCATCTATGGCCGCTGCCTGACGGTACGCGGGGCGGTCGACCGAAAAGAAGCTGTGCCCGGCGTTTTCATAGCTATAGAATTCATAGGTTTTGCCGAAGCGCTTCAGCTCTTCCTCCGTCCGCTTGACGTCGTCCGGCGAAGGATTGCGATCCTCGGCGCCGAAAAGCCCGAGCAACGGGCAGCCTAGATTGGCGGTCAGGTCGATTGGTGGCACTGGCTGGCGCGGGCTTATGCGATCCGGAGCCATCACGACCCCACCGCCATAGCAGTCCACCGCGGCATCGATGCCAGGAAGCGTGCAGGCCGCCAGGTATACCTGCCTTCCCCCTGAGCAGTAGCCGATCAATCCGATCTTGCCGTTGCTGGGTACCAGAGATCGTAAATGCCAGATCGCTCCTTCCACATCGCCGATGCAGCGATCGTCCGGAACCCCACCGGCGGCGCGCACCGCCGCCGCAGCGGCCTCCGGGTCGTCGGGATTCTCACGGTAGTGCAGATTAGGGCAAAGCGCCGCGTAGCCGTGGACGGCCAGTTTGTGGGTGATCTCCCTGGTTGCCTCGTCGTATCCCGGCGCGTGGTGGACGACTACGACACCACCATGAGATCCCTTCCTTCCCTCGATTGTATTGCATTCGAGGGAAGGACCCGCCCCGAGGGGCCGTGATAGGTAGCCGCCAATTACGTCCCCGTTGTGGCCGCGAAATTTGATAGGCTCCGCAATTATCCCTTCATACATTGCGCCATTCTTCCTCTCTGTTTCAATTCTCCGTGTCAACGCGCAAGAGATCTAACTGCCAGCTTATCGCCTGATGCCTATGATAGAACTGCTGTTCACAGTAGTCAAGACTGTTTGCACAGGACCTTGACAGGCAGGGCTACAATATGTCAGAATCTGGATGAGAGTAGTAGAAAGTTCATAGCGGCTCCGGCCCTGGCAATGGCGTCCAGGGCCGGCAGGTAATTGGGAGGAGACTGACAAACGGTCTCTTCTTTTTTTATGGACCGTAATAATTTGCTTTGCGGTCTGTTCGGTTGACGTGATTTCGTGTCAGCGAATAACGTCTTTAGAATAGGGGATTTAGGGGAAGAAAATGCCGATTGCGGCCACGATTCTGTTGGATATCTTGATCATATTTGCGATGGCGAAGCTGGCCGGAGAGCTATTCGAACGGGTACGGCAGCCGGCGGTGCTGGGGGAGATTCTTGCCGGCGTGCTCATCGGTCCGTATGCGCTCGCGCTCATCGGGCAGCCGGGCGATGGGCTGATCGCCGCGTTTCATAGCGAGGAGGCGGCACGGGAGGCACTGCGCATCGTCTACGACGTGTTCGCCGAGGTAGGCATCATCGTGCTGCTGTTCTTCGTCGGGCTGGAGACGCGCATCGAGGATCTGTTGAGCGTCGGGCGGCGTGCCGCCGTGGTTGCGGTCCTGGGCATCGTGCTCCCCTTTGTTTTTGGCTACCTGCTGACTGCTAGCATCGGTTATTCTGGACTGTCCGCAGTCTTTGTCGGCACCGCGCTGGTCGCCACTTCCGTGGGCATCACGGCCCGCGTGCTCTCCGACCTTGGCGTGCTGCAACGGCCAGAAGCGCGGATCATCCTGGGCGCGGCGGTGGTAGACGATATCCTGGCGATGATTCTGCTCGCCATCGTCACCGGCATCGGTGGCGGTGAGGTATCCTGGGGCCAGATCTCGCTGGTGATCGTCGAGGCGATTGCCTTCACGGCCTTCGTCGCACTCGTCGGCGCTCGCGTCATCCGTCGCTACGACGCCCATCTCGACGCGCTGCACCTGCAGAATGGACCGTTTGTCGTCGCGATGGTCGTGTGTCTTGGGCTCTCCGCGCTGGCAGGCTATGTGGGCCTGGCGGCGATCATCGGCGCGTTTCTCGCGGGAATGGTCTTCTCGGAGGCGCGCCAGCGCGATAGCCTGATCGCCCAGACGAGGGCCGTAGCCGAGCTACTCGTGCCGTTTTTCTTCGTGGTGACCGGCGCGCAGGTTGACCCCCGTCTGTTCCTCGATTGGCGCATCGTCGGCCTGGCCCTTGCCGTTACCGTACTTGCCATCGCCGGCAAGCTCATCGGGTGCTCTATCGGCGCCTGGGGTTTGGGGAAACGGTCCGTGGCCGTGGTGGGCGTGGGAATGGTACCACGAGGCGAAGTAGGGGTCATCGTCGCGACTCTCGGCCTGACGCTTGGCGCTCTGTCCCGAGAGTTGTTCTCGGTTGTCATCATGATGAGCGTGCTGACGACGCTCATCGTGCCACCGGTGCTCCACTGGATCTATCGCGGGACAGCGCGTTCCACTTCAACGACACCTCAAAGCCCGCACTTGTAGATACGCGCGAATCACCCTGATTTCGCGGCGCATCTCTTCAGCGCTTCGTAGGTGTCTTGCACCGTCGGTGGGCAGCCCTTGACCTTGATCGCGTCTTTGAGCTCTCTGTTCACGAACATCGGGCATTTTCCCAGCAGGAACACCTGGCGCGAGCCGCTCTTCGCGATGGGCTCCTTGCCTATGCAGACCTCGACGTTGTCGAATAGCGTGCCCTGGTTCTCACGTAGAAACCGGTCCAGCGCCGCGAACACGGCGACGCTGCACCCCGAGCAATTGGAATGCCCTGGCGTGTCGATGACCATGCCCTCGATCCTGTACCTGTCGAGTAGATCGAGCGGCCAGTCCAGGCGCCATTCGAGCTTCTGGGCGACCTCCTCGATTCTTGCCCCGCGAACCTCTTCGACGTCGTCCAGCGTTCGGCCTGTTAGCTCGGCGAACTTCTGCAGGTGAACCACCGAACGGGGATCGATTTCCATCAATTGAGCGCCGACGGAATCCACCGAGATTCGATCTTTCCCGGCGACGATCAGATTCATCTGCCGGATATCGTTGCCGAACGGTCCGTGCTGCAGCCCATAGGTAGCGTCGATGATCGTCAGGCTGACAGGGATCTTCGAGGCGAGCACCGCGATGGAGGCTTCGAGATCGAACTTATCATGGAACTTCTTCTTGGAAGCGCTGTCGATACAGCCTTTCACGTTCTTAAGGCCAAGCGTGACCTTGGTCTGCGCGTGCGTCTTCAGCACAGGCATGCTGATGAAGAAATCGGTCTCTAACGCTCGTCGAGATAGGCGCGCGGTTCCTTCGCCTGTCTCGATCGTCTCGAACGGACCAGCGTTGAAATCGACCAGCCCGACCCCGTGTCTCTCGGCCACCTCGCCAATCCCCGATGAGCCAAAGGCCATGTTCGTGTCCAAACCCATATCGGCGAGGACCACCGATCCTTCACCCACCGTGATATCCCCGCAGCCGTGCTCCCGCAGCAGATCGATAAGCGCCTCAACCATCGCGGCGCTGGTGACCACGCCTGGGGTTGGACGGGACCTGGATCGGCTGCCGATGACGATATTGGGCTTGATCAGAACCTTGCTGTCGCTTCTCAATCCATTCAAGCCATCGCAGAGCTCGAGTGCCTGGGCCAAGCCATCTGATGGCTCGTCGAATCTCACCAGACCTACTGCCACCGATTGCCCTCCTGAAAACCGCGGTAAACTATCGCTCGCTTTGCTCGGGCCGAACGAGCATAGCAAAGAAGGTGTCAGCCATTTCGTGCGGGCCGAACGTCCCGTCTTCTTTGTACCACTTGGCTACCCAGTTGCACATCCCGAGCAGACCCAGTGCGGCTATCTTGGGGTTGACGTCGGGGAACACGCCCTCGCAAATACCCTGCTGGATCACTTCCTCGACCATCTTCTCGTAGTCTCGCTGCGCCTTGTGATGCTTGTTTTGCAGCCTTTTCGGCAACTGCAATTTCTCCTCAAAATAGATGGCGTAGAACACGCGCTTGTGCACGAGCGCTTCCAGATGGCGTCGGATCAACTGATGGAGCTTCTCTCTTGCCGTCTCGTTCGAGGCGAGAATGGCGCGGGCGACCATAAGCGATTCGGCGCTGATTTCGTCGAAGATCGCCCAGACGATCTTGTCCTTACCCTCTAAGTACGAATAGAAGGTGGGTTTGGAGATGCCGACGAGATCCACGATGCTATCGACGCTGACTGCCCGGTATCCTCGTTGCTCGATCAGTCCCGCCGCTTTCTGGATGATCTCTTCTCGCGAGATCGTCTGGCGCACGCTCTTCGTTTTTGATGTCTTCTGATTCGTCGTCTTCTCCATAATCACTGGAGGTGGTCTCCTCCAAATAGAGCGATGTAGCACTTGCTACCTGCTGGTCTGGGCGGGCAGGTTTCAAACCTGCCCCTACCATAAACACTTCTCGTGCCGGACTACTCAGGCTCGCTCGACAATTGCCGCCAGGCCCATGCCACCGCCGATGCACATTGTTTCGAGGCCGTAGCGTGCTTTGCGACGGTGCATTTCGGGGAGCAGCGTGGCCATGATCCTCGCGCCCGTGCAGGCAATGGGATGGCCGAGCGCCACTCCCGAGCCATTCACATTCACGTTGCTGTAGTCGCTGACCTCCAGTCCCCGAAGCACGCCAATGGCCTGTGCGGCGAACGCCTCGTTCAGCTCGAAGAGGTCTATATCGTCCAGTGTCAGGCTCATCTTTGCGAGCAGCTTCTTGACGGCAGGAACCGGCCCCAGACCCATCAATCGAGGATCGACACCTGCCAGGGCGTAGCCTCGGATGATGGCCAGCGGCGTCACTCCCAGTTGCTCCGCCTTATCGGCGGCCATAAGCAGACACACAGCGGCGCCATCGTTCATTCCCGAGGCATTGCCGGCCGTGACGGTCTTCCCGACGATCGGTCGCAGCTTCGCCAACGATTCCAGTGTCACGTCGGGCCTGGGATGCTCATCCTGCTGGAACAGTGTCGTCTGCCCTTTAGGACCCGGCACCGGTACGGGAACGATCTCGTCTTTGAACTTCCCGTCGGCGATGGCCGCGCAGGCCTTACGATGGCTCAAGACGGCGTACTCATCCTGCTCTTCGCGGCTGATATTGCATTCGGCGGCCACGTTCTCGGCCGTGTAGATCATGTTGGGAATCTCGCCGAACACGTTCGTCGATACGCGCGCCACCGCTCGGTCCCAGCGGTCATAAAACACCTGGTTGCCGAGGCGTGCTCCCCATCGCGCGCCCGTGACGTAATATTCGCACTGGCTCATACTCTCTACGCCGCCGGCCAGCATGATGTCCGCGTTGCCGGTCTGGATTTCCAGCATAGCGTTCACGATGGCCTGCAGCCCCGAGGCGCACTGTCGGTCGAGGCTGTACGCGGGCGTTTCGACCGGAAAGCCGCCCCTGAGTAACGCCATACGCGCTATATTGGGCGTTTCCCCATTGACGAGGGCATGGCCCATTATCACGCCGTTGACCGCCTCTTTCTCGATCCCAGCGCGCTTTATCGCCTCATTCATCACTAGCGCGGCGAGGTCCTCCGGGGGCACGTCGCGTAAGGTGCCGCCAAATCTGCCTACCGGCGTCCTGACAGCCTGTACGATCACCACTTCTCTCAAAGCACTCACCACCCGTCGCATCCTTTCCGCTCAAGCTAGGCCCGCCCGCGCTGGCTGGCCCTGTCATCAGCCGCTATCTTTACTGGACGGTCAAGACCAGGTCTTACCAGTTAGTAAACATGGCTAGAGTTTAGCATTGCATTAGGGTTCTGTCAATACACCGCGAGATCCACACACCGCGAGATCCATTATTGACAGGCCGTGGTCGTCGTGTTAGACTGAACGGGCGGTTGACTGACCAGTAAGATCTGTAAATTACCAGACAGTAAAGCACGTGCTGGCGAGGCCGCTCAGATAATTCAACCGCCGGAGGGCCCATTCACAGCAAACGGAGGCAGCAAATGCAGTTTGCTCTAAACGATATACAGCTTTCGATCAAGAAGATGGCGCGCGAGATCACGGTCAAAGAGTTCGCGCCTCGGGCGGCGCACGTGGACGAGACCGGCGAGTTCCCCTGGGACAACGTGGCTCAGATGCGCGACGCGGGCTTTCTTGGAATGACCATCCCGGAGGAGTATGGGGGCGGTGGCTTTGATGAGGTCTCCTTCAACTGCGTGGTCGAGGAGATCTCCCGTGCGTGTATCAGCACGAGCGGTATCCTCTGCGCACATTTCTTGGGGGTGAAACCCCTGATCATCGCCGGCAGCGAGGAGCAAAAGCGAAAGTACCTGCCGCTGTTGGCCGGAGAGATGCTTGGCAGTTTTGCCATCACCGAGGCTAACGCGGGGTCCGATGCCGCTGCGATGGCAACCTCGGCCGCGCGCCATGGGGATGAATACGTGCTCAACGGTACCAAGGTTTTCATCACCAACGGCGGGGAGGCTGGCCAGACCATCGTGTTCGCCAAGACGGACCCGACGGCCGGCGCACGAGGCGTCAGTAGCTTCATCGTCGAGAAGGGGACGCCTGGTCTGTCCTTCGGCAAGAAGGAGAACAAGATGGGGGACCGTGGCAGTTGCATCCGCGAGCTGATCTTCGAGGATTGCCGAGTTCCCAGGGAGAATCGCGTCGGTAAGGAAGGCGACGGCTTTAAGATCGCGATGAAGACGCTGGATGATACCCGCACTTCGATCGGCGCACAGGCGGTGGGTCTGGCTCAGGGGGCGTTCGATGCCGCCCTCGATTATGCCAAGCAGCGGGTCGTCTTCGGCAAGCCCATTGCTCAGCATCAGGCTATCGCCTTTATGCTCGCCGATATGGCCACCGAAATCGAGGCGGCGCGGCTCCTCGTCTACCGCGCGGCTGCCCTCCTGGATGCGCAAGCAGAGAGGTACTCGGCTGAGTCAGCGATGGCCAAGCTGTTCGCCTCGGAGATGTCGCATCGCGTCGTACACAAGGCGCTGCAGATCCACGGCGGCTACGGCTATATGAAAGAGTATCCGATCGAGCGCTTCTATCGCGATCAGCGCATCATCGAGATTTACGAAGGAACGTCGGAGATTCAGCGGATGGTGATCTCGAGCAACCTCATCCGCTAGCTCTTGTTCACGATGACCGTGATTTGGAGGTTGATGGTGATAATCGCTGGAGGTGTTGACGTCGGCTCGACCCAGACAAAGGCCATCCTCGTCGACGACAGAAGGCAGATCGTGGGCCGAGCCTTGATCAACACGGGCGCTAACGTGACCCGCGCCGCCGACCGCGCGTTCCAGGAGGCGCTGGAATCCTCGGGGCTACGACGCGAGGCCGTGGTGTATGTGGTGGGCACTGGCTATGGACGATACAAAGTGACTTTTGGAGACGCCCAGATAACCGAGATCAGTTGTCACGCCCGTGGGGCGTGTTTCGTCTTTCCCAACACGCGCACCGTGATCGATATCGGCGGACAGGACGCCAAGGGCATTCAGGTCGGGCAGGGCGGCGAGGTTGTGGATTTCGTTATGAACGACAAGTGTGCGGCCGGCACTGGCCGGTTCCTGGCGAACGCGGCGGAGGTGATGGATCTGTCTCTGGACGAAATCGGGGAGATTTCCTTGAAGGCCACGAATCCAGTTCGGGTCAGCACCGTGTGCACTGTCTTTGTCGAATCCGACGTGATGGCTTATCTGGCTCAAGGCAAGAAGGTGGAGGACATACTGGCCGGACTGCACAGCGCCATTGCCTCGCGCACGGTTGCCCTCGTCAGGCGGATCGGCATCGAAGAGGAGCTGACCTTCACCGGTGGGGTCTCGAGAAACGTCGGCATGGTGCGAGCCCTGGAAGAGAAGCTGGGTTTTAAGATAAACGTTAATCCAGAATCTCACTACATAGGCGCGATCGGGGCTGCCCTGCACGCCCTAGACCGGGCGATGGCCAGGGCGGCTTAGCAGCTTCGTTGAAGCCATCGAGGCCTCGCTCCTGGCGCTCAAACGGGACAAGAAAGCGAGGCCTCGTCATTTAAGGAAAGCTTATTTACTTCTTCGCCGGCTGGAAAACCTCGTACTGAACGCCGTTCAGGGCCTTGGGATGGATGAAGTTAACCTCGCCAAAGACGCCGGTGCTGTTCTCGTCCAGCACAAATCTGGCGCCTCGCTCTCGCATCGTCTCGACGTCCTCCGCCGCGTTGTCGGTCTCTAACGAAACGAGGAACACCCCTTCCCCGCGCGCCGCGAGGAACTTGGCCACCGAGGTATCTTCCGACAGCGACGTGATCAACTGGATGACCGTTTCACCAAGACGGAAGGCCGCGCCCCGCAGGTTTGGGAAGGCGAAGAAATCAGGCTCCAACATCTCGGGCTCGACGCCCAGAACCTTCCGGTATGTCTCGATGGCCCCATCCAGGTCCTTCACCGCCACGTTCACACCGTAGATACGTTTGATCACGCCATGTACCTCCATCAGAATAATACCGGCCCTGGCCAGCCCCGGCTCGCGAACATCCCCATAGCGCGCCGCATTTGGGCCTTACTATATGGTCAATTGCGATTCTTACTGGTTAGTTCAGTGTTCTGAGTATAGTCGGGCGCCAGTGGCTTGTCAAGATGCAATTGGACTTCTCTTGACCGAATCGCTCCTCGCTGCTATACTGAGGCAGCTTTTAACTCACCAGTAAAACTGCGTATTGGCCGGTTAGTTCCCGTAAGCACACAAGACTGGTCAGCACGGAGGTTCAGGCAAATGACGGCGCAAGAAGGCAAGACGGCCGAGCAACTGCAAATCGGGGAAAAGGCGTCGATCGCGAAGACGATTGTCGAGGCGGATGTCCGTGCGTTCGCCGAGATAACGACCGATACGAACCCGGTTCACCTGGATGCCATGTACGCCAGTAAGACCATCTTCAGGGAACGAGTGGCGCATGGGATGCTTGTCGCGAGCCTGATCTCGGCGGTGGTCGGAACTCGCCTGCCCGGCCTGGGCACGATATACCTGTCGCAGAACCTGGAATTCAAGGCTCCGGTGAAGCTTGGCGATACGATCGAGGCCGAGGTGGAAGTGCTTGAGGTGATCGTGGCCAGGAATCGAGTGCGTTTGAGAACGACGTGTAGGAACAAGGATAGAAACGGGCAGATAGTGATAGACGGCGAGGCGCTGGTGATGCCGCCCCACAAAAGGAAAGGGTAGACCGGATGCGGTCTACCCCTATTTGGACGACTCTTTCGCCTCTTTTTGCATGGCCTTGTACTCCGGACAGGACGCCAGTTGCTCGAAGCCACATCCCCTGTCGACCCCGACGCAATGAACGAGATTGGCTTCTGCCGCCATGAGCTCTACCGGGTTATGCGGGTCGTCGTTGAAGTGCTGAAAGACAACCCCGTCCTTACGCAGCGGTAGCTGCAGAACGTCACCGCCCTCCCAATGGATCTTCACCCCATCGATGACGGTGTGGCCCTTCCCTTCGATTATGTGAATTACCTGCCCGCCCTGAAACTTTAGCAGTCCACTGCAGCTACCGGGCGGGATCTGCTGCACAAAGAAGATCAGGTTCTTCGTGGCGGTATCGTCGATTTCCGGATGCATGTACCAGCGCATAATCCCCTGGGGATTCAGTTCCCACGGAATCTCTTTGCCTTTGACGACGAAAAGCGCGGTTTCCTTGTCTTTGCGCTGCTGGTCGCGAATCCGAATCAGCTCATCGTAAAAGTTTCGTTTTGCCAGTTCCTCGGTTCTCGCCGTACTCACCTACAACCTCCGATTATATCTCATCTGCGCTAGCCAGTGGCTCGCCCCTCTGGATAGAACGCGGATCGGCCTTTGTCTCCGGGAAAGTCTCGATCACTTGGTACTGCCGGAATACAAAGGGGATAGCTCTACCTGTTCCATGGTGGTAGCTATCTGCTCGAGCGTGCGCGAGTAGTACATCGCCATCCACTTGCACGGTTTGCCAGGCTCGGCGTTGAAGTGCTGGTGCTCGCACCCTCCGGGCTTGATCGGCAACAGAATGAGGTCGCCCTTTTCCCAATCCATTCGCACGCCGTCCACAACCGTCCAGCCGCGTCCCTCGAGGACGAAGATGGCCAGCCCGCCTTGATGGCGATGTCTTCCGCTGCGCTCGACGATGTCCTGCATGAACACAGCCCAATCGTTAAGCGCGTTGTCCTGAAACATCCACGGGGACAGGTAGCTTTTCATTTTTGCCTGCCGGCAGATTTCCCATTCCCGGTCGGTAGATTTCACCAGCAGGTTTCCTGTGTTCTGTCGGTCCGTGAAGTCTCTGCGCGCCTTGAAATGCGCTTCATACACGTTTTGGCTCGACTCGGGCTCACGCGCCGCCGTCTTTGTCTTCTCCACGATTGCGTTCCTCCATATATGGAAGCCCTACTGGGCTGCCTTATACTTTGCCAGAATGGAATCCAGTTGCTCGGCCAGACCTTTCTTCGCCTTCAGTATGGCCATGTTTTCCTGTACTTCCTTTCCTGCAAGGAAAGGTCGTGGGAATCCCGTTATTTTCGCCACTTCGGCCTGGACTACCTGGTCGTTTCCGAGCTTGTCAAACACCTTTCTCAGGTATTCAACTCTATCGGCAGGGACCTCCGGAGGCAGCTCGGTCGCAAACCCTCCACCGCCGATGAACTTATGCGCAGCTTCCAGGTCCGCCGGGATCTTTACCCCTAGCTCGAAGATCGTCGGCAGGTCGGGCAACGCCGGACTCCTCCTTTCGCTCATCGCGAAGAGGGTCGTGATAAATCCCTCCTGCTCGTCGGTTATTGCGGTCGTGTCTGAGCCAACCATAAAATCTGCCTCGCCCCGACCCAACGCGAGTATCATTTCTTTCTTGCTGGGGAAGCCGGTGATCACCTTGCCATCCAGCCCAAGAATCTCGAACGTCACTGCATTGTTAATGGCGAAGGCTCCTTTGGCCGTCGTGCCGCCTCCCTTCAAGCCCTTTGTCTGGCGCAACGCTTCCAGCGTCCTGCCTCGCAGTTTGGTCGATGCCTGGAACACCGTGCCGCCTGGATACAGGTCTGCCAGGTAAATAAACTTGTCAATTTCGTAGAGCACACCCGGTGCCTTGAGGATATCGTTCGATATTACGGCGTTAGAGCTCTTGATGACCATCGTAAGCCCGTCTCGCTTCGCCTCGGTGAAAACGTAGTTCAACCCCTCGTCGGTGCCCATATTCTCGATTCTCACCGTGGCACCGATCTCTTTAGCCAGATATGGAGCAACTGCTCGGGCCAGTAGATCGTCTATGACCCCGGGTTGTCCGCTCGAAACCACCCAGTTGATCGTCTTCCCCCGATAAAACTCCTCAGGACTCTCAGCCTTTGGCCCCTGAGCGCAGCCGATAGCCAGCACCAGAGTAACGAGCAGGATTCCAGTGACCTCGATCAGCTTCATCGCCGGCGTGCGCACTGCCAACCTCCTTTTTTGCTAATGACGTGCTAATGACGTGTCCAGGCGACGTACCTGGGTACGAACAGATTTCAACTGCTAGCAGGTTGCAATCTTCAGCTTTCGTGTTGCCACTTCCGATGGAGCTTCTCCTTGTCGATATTCGTCGTTTCCTATTTCAACGGATACACCGCCTTCGACGCCTCTCGGAGGGCAATGATGAAATCCTGGGTCTCTTCATTCGAGCGGTATTTGCTCATTTTGTGCGTGGCCTGAACCATAGAGCTAGGTATTGCCGCCCGAATACAAAGGAGAGGTCTCAATTTGCTGCACCAGAGGACACACCTGCTCGTGCACCGGCATATAGATCGTTGCCAGCCACTTGCACGGCTTACCCGGCTCGGCGTTGAAGTGCTGATGCTCGACGCCGCCTGGTTTCAGAGGTAACAAAATGAGATCGCCCTTTTTCCAGTCCTGACGCACGCCATCCACGACAGTGTAGCCTCGACCCTCGATGACGAAGAGAACGATGCCTCCCTGGTGACGATGCTTTCCGCTCTGCTGAACGATGTCGTGTATAAACACGTTCCAGTCGTGAAAGGCCGTTTCAGGCCATAATTTGGGGGAGATGTAGTGCTTGATCTTACCTTGCCGGCTAATCTCCCAGTTCCGCTCGCTGGACTTGACCAGGAGTTGACCTGTCATCATTCTGTTGGCGAACTCCTCGCGGGCCTTGAAGTGGACGTCATAGATCTTAGCGCTTGATTCCGGCTCGCGAGAAGCCGACCTGGTTCTTTCTGCCATTTTCTTCCTCCATTTCCACTTGAATGTAAGCGCGTCCTCTGGGGAAGTCCCAAAACTCCAACTGAGATTTCACTGCAGTTATGGCCAGTTCTTACCAGTTAGTTAACGTAGCCCGAGTTTAGCACCGCGCTGGAGGTCTGTCAATACTTGGAGGCTTGTGAGTGGTCCAACAGAGTGGTCCAGCCGATTGACAACAGGCCGCTAGCATGCTAGAAGTAGTTGGCTCGATATAGCTTGGTCTTAGCCTGTTTCACAAAGGAGTGATTATGAGGCGGCTGGCGGATAACGGGATAGAGAACAAGATCAGCGCTGTTGTTCTGGTTTGCATCCTGGCGGGCATTGCCGTTATTTCGGCAATAACTATCCTATCAACGAGGAAACCAGGGATTAGAGGGTTGCGATGCGTTTGTTCAGGTTCCTGGCCAACGAAGACGCCAGGCTTGGCGTCGAGATAGGCGAATTTCTGATCGATCTGGCAGCGGGTCGGGTGCTGTTGGGCCAACAACAGGGGCACCTGCTTTGTACGGTAGGGGCCGATATGCGCGCCTTCCTGGGCGCGGGAGATATGGCGATGGCCGCGGCCAGTAAGGTGCGCGAAATCGTCGCGCGGGGCATAGCGAACGGACAGAGCCTTGAAGGACCTAATGGCGAGCGAATCGCATATCGGCGAAGCGCGGTCAGGATACTGGCGCCGTTGCCCAATCCGGAGAAGCTGCTCATGCTGGGCTTGAACTACCGCGATCACGCGGTGGAAACAGGACTGGGGATACCGCCGGTTCCCGCGGTCTTTGCCAAGCTGGCGAACGCGATCACAGGCCCTCACGATCCCATAGTGCTGCCGAGAGCAGCATCGAAAGAGGTAGATTATGAGGCAGAGATGGCTTTCGTCGTTGGAAAGCGGGCTAAGGGCGTGCCGCAGAAACGGGCATATGACTATGTCGCCGGCTACACAGCGCTCAACGACGTGAGCGCCCGCGATCTGCAGTTTGGACAGAGCCAGTGGCTGATGGGCAAGACGCCCGATACGTTCGCCCCGATGGGCCCTTGCATCGTGACCCGTGACGAGATTACAGACCCACACAAACTCACGATTCGTTGTTCGATCAACGGCAAACTGCTACAGGATTCCAACACCGGTAATCTGATCTTCGATGTGCCGTATCTTCTGCACCATCTGTCCCAGACCATCACACTTGAGCCAGGCGACGTCATCTCGACGGGCACACCAGCCGGAGTAGGTTATGCCCGCAAGCCACCGGTGTATTTGCGGGCTGGAGATATCGTGCGGGTCGAGATCGGCTCGATTGGGGCACTGGAGAATCCTGTGGTTGAAGAGCGTTTAACTCAGGGTAAGCGTTAGCTACTGGGACGTCAGGCTTTTTACCGAGGCTGCCTTCATCCATCCTTTTGCAGCTACTCAGAGACGAGAAGAGTGATATAATGGACGGAGATACCCTTCGGCTGATGCTAGGTTAACGCTCAGGTTAGAGTTGGGGGAGTCCGCTGGCAACAGTTGGGCGACAAGGTTATGAAGAGGTTATTCGAATGCTATTTATGATAACGGCAAAACACACTGTGGAGATGTGTCCTATCGGCACCGTACAGCCGGACCCGGATTTTGCGGCGAAAATTCTCGGCGCGGCCGCCGAAGAGAAAGCCAGCGGGCTGATAAGAATCGTTCACGCCTACGCCGCCGGACCGGAGCATACTTTCTGGTTCGTCGTGGAAACCGAATCGACTGAAGCGCTGTATTCCTTTTGCCTTCCGCTACAGCGCATCGGCACGGTATCGTTTTCTCCAGTGCTCACGATGGAGGACCAGATCAACTGGATGTCGAAACACGGCTAGAGCACCTAGCGAGTTTCTGGTGCGAAAATGGAGGTTGTCACTACCCCGCCTCAGGCGGCCAGAGATCCTTCTCTGAAGGACCACTACGGGATGCATTTTGCAACGAAAACTAGCTAGTTTTCGTGCGCTTTTCTGTTTCTCCCACCGGTCACGGCACTCGAAATCGTGAAGCCTCCACTTCGGATACCGGGAGTATATGTTCCACCGGCGTAGACACCGTCCACGACTGAACCGGTTGAGCTACCGCCGATATAGACAGTATAGGTTGAACCCTTTTTCAATTCGGATGAGCTGTATACCACTGACTGATATTCCCTCATCGGCGCAAAGGTGAGTATTCCGGTGCCATCTTCGGCTTCAATGTGAACCAGCGTCCCTGCCGACTGAGGCGATGCGAGATTCAGCGCCAAGGAATATTGGGTGGACGTTGCGTCGGGAGACTGGACCATGCCAGAGCTACCTACCGCCACGAGGATACCGCCGGCCATTGTGAATTCACGGTCATAGTCCAGGGCACCGTTGAAGTTGACAATGGGGCCGTTCACAATAACCGTGCCACCCGTCATTTTGACCCACCCGTTTATGTCGAGGCCATCACCTGTAGCGTCGATTACCACATAGCCGCCCTCGATCTTCAGGTGCTTATCGACGGAGGTGTCGAAGTTGTCTGGCCCCGGCCGCCCATTCACCGGGGCACGATCATTACCGCCGGAAACGTTTATGCCGTCATCGCTTGCGACCAGGCGAATATTCCCGCCATTTATCGTGATAACTGCGCTATCGATGGCCTCAAAGCTTCTCGTAATGCTTATATCTCCCCCATTGATAGTCAGGGTGGAATCCGAGTGTATGCCGTCATCGCCCGAGGCTAGAACGATGTTCCCGTCGTCGATCGTTACGCTGTTATTCGAATGGATGGCATCATCAGACGAGTCTACGTTGATTGTTCCGCCCTCAATCTTTATGTCCGAAACGGCCTTTATTCCTTTCGCGCTGATGGAAGGACCACTGTCCCTGAACCCCCTATGCGGGCCCCGATTCTCCAGGCTGTTTCCCCGGCTGCTGTTGGCGCTGCCGCCGCCTGATATTACTGTTATCATCCCTCCCCTGATGAGAGCCGTTGTTTCCGCTTGAATACCGTCCTCTCCGGCAGTGATTCTTATGGTGCCGCCCTCGATGGCGACAAACCCCTTCGTTGAAGCCTCATCGTTGTTGGATCGCAGACCATCAGCCCCCGCGTTTACCGTGATATTTCCGTCCGTTATGACAATACTATCCCTTCCCCTGATACCGTCAGACACAGAATTCACGGTGATATTGCCGCCCGTAATGTTGAGCTCATCCTTACTGGTGATCGCGTTGCGGTAATTCGCCTCGACCGTCAGTGAGCCGTTGCCAGCGAAGGTCAGGTTACTCTTACTGAAGATGGCGGCGACGGGCTCGTCTGCTTCTGAGCCTTCAATATTATAAGAGGCCGCATCCGTTATGTGGTTTTCAGTGCCGTCGGCCAAGGCGATGATCGTCGCTTTCGCGCGTATGACGTAGATAGGAGCACTCGAAGCTGATGTAATGTCCAGCCCATTGAGGAGAAGCCTGACCGCCTTCTCGTCCCTGGAATCCACTATTATCTGTCCATCCTTCAATGTGCCGCTGATGCTGTAAGTACCGCCGGCGGTGATCCTGATGGTGCTGCCGTCGGCTGATGCGCCCGAGCCGTTAATTGTTGTTGTGTTGCCCACCGCTATTACAACCACTTCACGGGCAGGGCGCTCAGACTCAGATGGCAGACCTGGGGTGGCGGTACCATCTTTCGCACCAGCAGCCATGCCCGCGCCAAATTTCACACCGTCACCAGGTGTGGCGTTGTCGTTGGCGATTGGCAGGCTGGCACATCCAGAAAGGATGAAGACGACGATCGCGATCGACAGCAGAAGGTTCAGCAGGGAAGAATCATCGCCTGAAGCTGCCCGGTATCTTGTGGGTCTCTCGGCTGCTTCTTCTGCGCGGGATGCCTGGCGGCAGGGTAGCACAGCGCCGCGGTGGTCGCAACTTCTAGCCAACGAACACCTCAATTTCTGACGGTCCCGCGAGTTGGTTCAGCTCACTGGTGAACGTGGGCCAGTTAAAGCCTGGCTGCCGGCGGTACTGGTAGTGCAGTCCTACCCGTCCATCCGTCGACGACATGGTCTCCAGTCTTAAGCCACGCAGCCGTTCCGCCAGGAACGGGGTGAGACGCTCCTCCAGGACGGCGAACGACTGTTGGTCGATCGAGATGATTAGATGTCCTCGCTCGAATAAGTTCACCTGGTTCTGGATCAGCCACTGGGCGCTCAGCACGATAGTCACTAGCACGAACAGCATTATCGTGGCCAGGTAGTTGCTTGTCGCCGCCCCGATTGAGGAGGCGATCAGAAGCAGCAGGAACCCGATTTCCGCCGGGTCTTTCACCGGTGTCCTGAACCGCACGAACGACATCGCTCCCAGCAGCCCGAGCGAGAGAGGGATTGAGGTCTGGATGGTCAAGAACAGCAACGTGATCGCTGGCCCGCCGACAAGGAATGTGCGGTTCACACCCGCTCCGATATGTCGTGATCCGTAAAAGACTTGATAAAGGAAGTACGTTGCGAGCGAAGCTAGCAGCGAGAATCCGAGTTGGATGAACGCGTCCATCAACTCCACCGGGGAGTTGAGTGGTAGCGCAGTTCCATCAAGCACGATGCTTCTCCTTTCGTCAATGGCCGGCTGAAGCCGCAAGATTCGACGCCGCTTGTGCTGGCAGTCCGGCGCTCTCGAAAACGGGTTTGGGAGCACGAGCCCCGTGACCGGGCCAGGCAAGTACCCTGCCAGCGCAGCATCGGATCACCAAATCACCCTTCCCGAGGGCGAGAGGCGACCGATACTGCCAAGCCGCTCGTCATGTGCATCTATGCAGGCCGAGTACTTGGAGAATCGACTCCAGTCCACGTCCAGCATGCCTATGCGCCTAAGTGTTGCCGGGAGCTCGATGCTCGTTCCTTTGATCTCGACGACCGCGCCGGCCAACTCCAACTCCTTTTCACCAATGCCTGGTCGTGGCCTCACCATAGTCGACCGTATCCGGAAATCCAACGCCACTCGCTGCCCGGTGAGTGGTTCAGTGAACCGATAGCGCCAGTAGGTTATCTTAACCACTGGGCAGAGCGGCTTTGATGGGAAATATCCGAACGAGGAAAGCGTGTTGCTCAGCAGCGCCTTCGGCACGATGCCGCGAGCCAGATGGGGCATCGTGAGGCGGTACGCCGGCACCTCCATTTTCAGCCGTCGCTTGATGCCGGCGAATCCCTGTTTCGATTTCAGCTCGACGTATATCGTCCGCGCTCCATCTGGGCAGCCATCGTCATCGTACCATCGGATGCGCACCTTGTCTTTACGAAAATCGCCCGACATCGAATTCTGGTGCTCGTCCAGGTCGAACGTGTCGAAGTAAAGGCTGTTGACCAGGCCAGTCGGATACTCTCCATCCGGCCGACAGATCTGGCGCAGCAGGCCGCGTGCCATATCGACCTGCTTAGGTGTAACATAGAACTTGCGTTCAATTCGTTCTGCCGTGCGCGTCGCGTTGACGAGCGCATTGAACAGATGGACCACCATTTGCCTTGCTCCTCTCCACAACCTGTCGATTGCATCTATCGTGCCAAAAATCGACGGGCTTCGCGGCACAAATCCTGCGGGCGTTTATAGCAGTTTGCAGAGGATTTTGGCTAGCGGAGCAGCCACCGATATACCGAGCGTATGCAATGTAGCC
>JACPRP010000006.1 GCA_016189905.1 Chloroflexota bacterium
CGGCGTGAGCTTTCTCCGCTTTGCCCAGCGCCTCGAACCAGTCGGCTATTTCGGGAAATCCCTCGTCCCGTGCCAAACGCGCGAACTCGGGATACATTTTCTCTGTCTCATAGAGCTCGCCGTCGATCGCCATCTGCAGGTTCTCCCTCGTGCTCTTGACCATATTGAGGTGCTGCATATGTCCCAGGGCGTGGGCCGTTTCACCTTCGGCGATGCCGCGAAAGAGGTTGGCGACCTCGGGGTAGCCTTCCTGATCTGCCTTCCGCGCCCAAGCCGTGTACATCCGGTTTGCCTGGGACTCTCCGGCGAAAGCCGTCTTCAAGTTCGCCTGAGTCTTGGAGCCTTCCAATCTAGGCATACACTTGCCTCCTCCCGAGAAAGCATAGGGAAATTACGAGTTGTGGGACTTCACATCTCAGGTTATAGCAAGATGCGTGCCAGGCCCTTAAAGGGCGAGGTTAGGATTTTGTGGTCAGGCAGAGCAAACATAAACTCGGGTTACTTCGCCGCACCGTCTCCCGATCCTGCTCCAGGTATCATTTCACCCTCACCACCAGGTACCCGACGTCGGCTGGGCAAGAGTGAGGCTGTCAAGGACGGACCGCGCGCGCAATGAGACTTGGCAACACCTTACGAGCATCGAAATACTCTTCCGCGATCTGTCGTGCCGCCCGGCAGTGGGATGCGTAGCGGCTGTGAATATCTTCTATGCCAGCCAGCGCCCCCTCGGGGGTAGTGAACGGAACTACGCCTGTCCCGCCGGGCAGCCAATCCGAGAATCCGGTCTCCTGGAGGAGCACGGGCCTTCCACTGGCCATGTAGCAGGCACTCCGCTCGCTAAACCAACCGCTATGACTGATCACGTATCCGTGCTTCGCCACGCTGAATTCGCCTCTAGATTCTTGGATGTACGACTGGTAAGCCCAGGGATCTCTTATGGCGTCGCTAGCATCCACTACGTTCCAACCCCGCTTGGCCAGGAGGCTGCGCGGTGCCGGCGAGTTGAACAGCGCCAATTCGAGACTTTGTCCACTCCTCGCGGGTAGGTCGACAAAAGGCCAAAACGAGTCTGACTTCAGACCGTAGCGTATCCCGCCATATTCCTCGACCTTGCGGTAGCTTTCCCACGCCATTACGGTTGTGAACTTTCCCTGATCTGGCCCAGGAGTTACCGTCCAGGCGTCAAGGACCACTGGCTGCCGTGTTGCCTGCCAGACTCGCCCATCCTCTGGAACAGTAGATCGTCCTGAGGCGATGTTTTCCCCAAAAGAGAAAAACGCTGTGTGCTGCGAAGCCAGATTTTGCCGTACAGAATTGGTTAGCGCTCGCACCTGGGTGAACGCCGGATCGGTGTCGATCAGCACTCGCGCTGGAATGTTCATCAGCCAATGGCGCAAGGGGTTTGCGGCCGAGACGTTCAGGAGGATGTCGGCGCTTGAACTAAGTTCGATTATGCGGTCGGCAGCCGGACCGTGCCACCTGCAGTTACAGGCATCGTAGAATGCCCACCGGTCGCCCAAGCCCACTCTGGCGAAGGTATTAGCGGCAAACTTCAGTCCGTAGGTGGGGTCCGCAACCATCATGTTTGCTCCAGGGTCGTAATACCAGGCATACTCGTCCTCCTCAAATAGGCAAGAGTCCTCCACATAGTATACTTCGTGTCCTAGACGAGCTAACCCCAAGACATATTGAAGGTAGTGCCAGACCAGTCCGCCCAGTGGCATCCGTATGATGTAGCCAAGCACGATGATGCGCAGGCACCCGTTCCTGTTAGCGCACGTCCAATTCATCCAGTAAACCTCCAAGCACCTTCCGCGCGTCGAGATATTGAATCGCAATCTCTCGCGCCCAACTAGAGTGATGGTCGTAGTCACGGTGGATTTCCTCGATTGCCCACGCTGCCTCATCGACGGTCGTGACGGCGAATAGCCCTCTCCCGCAAGGAAGATGGCTGCTAAAGCCGGTGTCCTGCATGACGACGGGGCGCCCACTGGCAAGATATGCTGCACTACGGTCGCTGAACCACCCGGAGGTGGTGGCGACGTATCCGTTCTTGGCAACGCTGAACTCACCTCGCGAATCTCGTATGTAGCGCACGAAGGAGTCGAATGAGATCGTCACGGCGTGAGCATCGTGAACACGCCATCCGTAGTTACTGAGCAGCTCCCTAGGGACACCCCCGGCTGCAGCGACGGCCAGAGGAACCATCGTATGACGTGGCAGCGTCAAGAACCTGTTTAACTCGATATCCTTTTGTCCGTAGACCCTTCCACCGTATTCCACATTCTCGTACGACTGCCAGTTCATAATCGTTGTGAACGGAGCGCAAGTCAAGCAGATCGTGGGTGTGAATAGATCGATGGCGACCGGGTGGAAAAGCGGATGCCATTCGGTGCCCGCTGTTGGTGCACCGCTTTTCTCGGTTCCGATGTTCCTACCGACGCTGTAGTAGCGGTCGTAAAGGGGGACCTGCTCGCCACGCGTCAACCGCTTCTCCAGCTTTATCTGGGTAAAGCCTGGGTCTCCGTCCACAAGCACACGCAGACGCGCGCTGGAGCTCTCTGTGAGCCACGCCTCGTGTGTCCCCATCTCTATGAACAATTCTGCCGATTCGAAGACCGCTTCCACCTGCCCCTTGGACAGCCCATAGTACCGTTCCTGCGCGTCGACGTAACACCATTTCCCTCCGAGACCAAATCGTTTTAGCAGATGGCCGACCTGACGGACCCCGTAGGTGCAATCATCGCTCATCTGGTTCTTCATTGGATCGTAGCACGAGTCAGGGTAGCCACTCTTTTCCACGAAGTACACGTCGTGCCCGAGCTGCTGGAAGCCGACCAGATACTGAAGGACCCACGACATCATCCCTCCGAGTGGATACCGTACCATATACGAATCTAACAGGACAGGATACCCCTCATCTCGATGGATTGGCCCATCAGGTCACCGTCACTGACCCATCCCACCCGC
>JACPRP010000094.1 GCA_016189905.1 Chloroflexota bacterium
GGCAATATTTGCGGATGGATGGTCGGCTCGCCCCCCGAAAACTGCACGACCTCGGGCTTACCTTCCGTCTGGACAAAGCGATCCAGAATGCCCTCCACTTCCTCCAGCGTGAGGCTAAAGCCGGAGCCGGCGTCGGCGAAACAAATCGGGCAGGCTATGTTGCAAGAACTAGTTACTTCGATGATCCCCACGCATACGTGCTGTTGATGATCGGGACAAAGGCCGCAATCGTGGGGGCAACCGTTCTCTATTCCAGTCGTATGCTGGAGTGGAATCGTGCCCGGCTTGTTGAACTTTGCCGAGGAGGTATAAGCTTGCGCATCGCCGTAGAAAAGCGCCTCGAAATTGCCATGATCGGCACAGCGCTTGCGCAAGTAAACTCTGTTGTTACGCAAGATGATCTGAGCGTCGATGACTCGGCGGCACTCGGGGCAGACGCTGCGCGTGAGCTCGTAGAACACGTAGTTTGCACTTAGAGCGGTCTTCTTTCCAAAGACTTCCGGCATTTTACCCAGCTTCCCCCTTACATACCACCACTGCCGGATGCTGAGCCTGCGATTAATTTGTTCTTTATTACCTGTACCTCCGTAGCTCCTCTGTTAGTGCCATCTTAGAAGGCAGAGGACGAAAACAATGTCGTCTAGCTTACAAATCAAGTCTCCGAGATAGATGTGGTGTACCGACTTACCCAGGGACTAGCCAATCAATAGCGAAACTTCTGCAAGAGTCGATGTTGCCAGAGGGCTCAACCGAAACAGACCGGTTGATCTTCTGCATCAGCTACCACCGCGCCAAAACACCCAGCAATCGCTTCCTCCAGCCATTGATGAGGCGTGACGCGACCGCTTCTGCGCTGGCCTGCTGAATTCCAAAGCCGTAGGTCGGGTAGGCGTGAATTGTTGTCGCAATGTGACTCACGTTCAGTCGCTTCTCGATCGCCAGCGACAATTCGTTGATCAATTCGCCCGCGGAGCTTGCTACTACTGTCGCACCCAAGAGCCTGCCATTTGGACCGGTAATTAGTTTCAGAAACCCATCGTGTTCGCCTTCTGTCTGCGCCCGGTCGATCCGTTCGAGAGGCCACCGGTGAACCTTGGTCTGCATATTCTCGTGACGCGCCTGTTTCTCGCTGATCCCAACTTGCCCGACCTCGGGATCTGTGAAGACCACCCATGGCACCGTTGGGCGAATTCCACGGCTGGAGCCTGGCAGTAGCGCGTTGCGCGTGGCCATTGCGCCTTGCCAGCCGGCGTAGTGAGAGAATTGAAAATTCCCTATTACGTCTCCGCACGCATAGATGTGTCTCTGGCTGGTGCGCAGTTGGGCATCGACCTTGATTCCCCGCCCGGTGTATTCGATTCCAGCGCGTTCCAAATCCAGTCCGCCGACGTTGGGTCTGCGCCCAACGGCTACCAGTAGAGCATCTCCCTCATACTCTCCTTCTCCCGCGAGGGCGAGTAGGGCGCCATTCCGACTCTCGATCTTTGTGACCTCCGCACCTGTCAGGATTCGCACGCCCTCCGCGGACAACTGTTCGGCCAGCACGGTGCTGGCTTCCCGGTCGGCGATTGGCAGAATGCGATCGGGTCGCCCTATCAAAGTCACGGATGAGCCCAACCGCTGGAATGCCTGGGCTAATTCGACCCCGACGGGACCGGCGCCCAGAACTATTAGGCGCCCAGGGAGTTTGTCAAGGCCGAAGATGCTCTCATAGGTTAAACAGGGGGTATCCGCTAACCCAGGGAAGCTCGGAAGGAAAGGTTTGGCACCGGTGCAAATGATGAAATGTTTAGCGTGGATAACGCGTCCGTCGACGCTGATTTTGGTCGAATCGACAAAACGGGGCGCTCCGAGGATCACCTCGATCCCTTTTGCGCTCAGCACCTCTGGCGTCTCGAACTGATAAACTCTATCGATCACATCCCGGACCCGGGACATAACCGGTTTCAGGTCGATGGTTGTAACGAAGGGAGGCAGGCCAAATGCGGCCGCTCGGCGCATGTCCTGCGCGACCTTCGCGGCCTTGAGCAATGCTTTGCTCGGGACGCAACCGGTCCAGGTGCAGTCACCGCCAATGCGGTGCCGCTCCACCAGGGCCACCCGTGCGCCTAACCTTGCCGCAAAAGAGGCTGCTGTCAGCCCTGCCGAACCCGCGCCTATGACGACTAAGTCGTAGGTGAATGGCACTGTCAGTTGCTCGCTCAGTCGTTTCTACTGGCTGGCAACACTTTGGCGCTTTGGAGAAACTGGCGAATCATCAAGGCCGCCGTAGCCCCCTCACCCGCTGCGCTTACCAGTTGCTTCGTGCTGCCCTTTCGCGCGTCGCCGGCGGCGAACACATTCGGCACATTAGTTCTTAAAGAGCTGTCAGTTACGATGAAGCCCATTTCGTCAAGGGCGATAGAGCCCTTCAGCCACTTGGTGTTGGGTTCCAGACCGATGAAGACGAATACTCCGCTACAGGGAACCTCCTTCGTCTCGCCGGTGCGCACGTTGCGGATCACCACCGACGAAAGACGAGCCTTGCCCCTAAACTCCGCCACCACGGTCTCATAGTGCACGGCTATTTTCGGATTGGCCAGCGCCATTTCCTGAGCAACGGCGCTTGCGGTAAGCTGCGTGCCCCGATAGGCTATGTTAACCTTGCTCGCAAACTTGGTGAGGAAGATAGCCTCTTCGACGGCCGAGTTTCCTCCTCCGATGACCAGGACCTCCTGATTTTTGTAGAAAGGCCCGTCACACGTGGCGCAGAAATGTACGCCTGCGCCGATGAAGTCCGCTTCCCCGGCAACTCCGAGCCGGCGATAGGCGGAGCCCGGAGCAAGCAGGATGGCGCGAGCCCGGACCTGATCTCCGCTGGCAAAACCTACCCAACAGTCCTCTCCATCAAGTCCCATAGCCGTCACCTCGGTTGCCGATAGCATCTCGACGCCAAACCTACGGCATTGCTGCTCCAGGCGATCGGCAAATTCCGCTCCGGTGATACCCTCCGGAAAGCCCGGGTAGTTGTCTATGCGTTCGGTGATACCGGCCTGGCCGCCAAGTGCGCCTCGCTCTACGACCAGGGTTTCGATCTTCTCTCGGGCTGAGTACAGGGCAGCCGTCAGCGCTGCCGGGCCACCTCCGACGACTAGGAGATCATAATACGGACAATCCGGACGTGTCTGAAGCCCAAGTTTCGTGGCTAGATCGGCATTCGACGGCTCGACCATTACGGAGCCATCCGGGAAAAGGATGGTGGGGACGATTCGTTTGCCTCCATTCACCCTCTCGACGAGGCGCAACCCGTCCTGGTCTTCCTCCACGTCGATGAACACATACCCTACGCGATGCTCGCCGAAGAACTTCTTGGCCCTCTTGCAGTCGATGCACCAGGTGGTTCCGTACATCCGGATGCTGCCATTATCCATGCGCTCAACCCTCCCGAAATATTCGTTTCACGTAGCACTAGCGACATTTCCAGGATAACACACTCTTACTCACACGTGCACGTACTTCGAACCAGTTTCTTGGAACTGCTCCAAAGCCACAAAATCACCAGATGTCCGTCAAACGGGAATAAACCACCTTCGTGCGTTGTTGTAATTCATGGAACGCCAGGAAAGCCAATCAGGCGCTGGCGAAGAAAAAACTCGAGGAGGAATCCAATGGCACAACGAACCCATTCTTTTGCGGGCCAAGCGATTGGCGTGGTCGGCGGGGTCAACATTGTCAGGGCGCTGCTCGCTGGCTTTGTAGGTACAGTGGCAATCACGATTCTTATGTATGCCGGGCCGGTGATGGGTTTTCCGCGGATGGACATCGCCACGATGCTCGGCACGATGTTCGTCTCCGACCCCAGCGCGGCCTTCATCCCCGGCCTGATGATGCACTTTATGATCGGCTTGATACTGGCGCTTGGCTACGCTTTCCTATTTGCTAGCTGGCTCCCAGGGCGCCCTTGGGTGCGTGGGGCCCTATACGGCCTGGTGCCGTTCTTAATGGCCAACGCCATCGTAATGCCGATGATGGGATTGATTCATCCAATGGTGCTTTCAGGAATGATGCCTGCTCCCGGCTTCTTCTTGGTCGGGATGGGGACCGTGATGGCTCCAATAGGAAGCCTGATCGGGCATCTGGTATACGGAGCCGTCGTTGGCGCTATCTACGGACAGGTTGCGGCCAACCGCGCCCAGAACTAGAAAGTGTCAATGCGCTGCGAGGGACCAATCGGGGACCAAATGCAAGAATCAGGGTTGATGATACAAATCAGGAGGTGAACAGATGGATCGACAAGTAACCATATATACGACGCCTACGTGCGGCTACTGCCGAGAGGCCAAGAGTTTTCTCACAGAGCTTGGTGTACAATATAAGGAAATAGACGTTTCGGCTGACCAGGAAGCTGCGGTGGACATAGTGCGCCGAACGAACCAATACTCGGTTCCAGTGATCGACGTCGGTGGCACGCTTGTTATCGGCTTCGATCGGTCGCGTTTGGAGAAGCTGCTCCACATCGCGTGACCGTGGTGAGAACCGAGTCGAGCCCTTCCAGGGAGTGGAAATGTTCCCTGGAAGGGCTCAAACGGAGTGGATGGACTGTGATTGGACGCTGGTTCCGAAAGCTCGCCGGGGCGACAGAGCGAAAATGGACAGAGGAAGATGCAGCGCGGTTCGAAGAGGAGGCGTTGAGCCATCTCGACGCGCTTTACCGCACCGCCCTACGTATGACCCGCCAGCCCCAGGACGCGGAGGATGTGGTCCAGGAAACCTACGTCAAGGCTTTCCGCTTCGCCGACAAGTTCAGACCCGGCACTAACCTGCGCGCCTGGCTCTTCAAGATTCTGACCAACACTTTCTTGAATCAGTACCACAAGGCGGCAAATGAGCCAAAAGCGTCATCGCTAGACGAATCTGAGGAATACTATCTGTACAATCAACTCGCAAGTGATCAGGGAGGCAAGCTATCGGAGAGCGCGGAAGATCAAGCGCTCTCACGATTCATCGACGTTGACGTCAAGCATGCGCTGGATGAGGTACCCGAGCAGTTTCGGCTGGCGGTGCTGCTGCACGAGGTGGAGGGATTCAACTATCGGGAGATTGCCGAGATCACAGGCGTACCGATAGGCACGGTGATGTCGCGCCTTTCACGGGGAAGGAAGCTTCTGCAGCGCAGCCTCTGGCACTACGCCAGAGAGGCCGGCTACGTGAAGGGAGATGGAACGCTATGAAGGACAACGATGGAGTCCAAATGATTGATTGCAAAGAGGCAGAGCGTCGGCTGCATCGCTACGTCGACCGCGAGCTATCCGATCACGAAGTGGTCGAGGTTCAGCGTCACCTGGAAGTCTGCGAAAACTGCCGCATGCGCTTTCGCTTTGAGGCCGGATTGCGGCGTCTAGTCAAAAACGCCGCGCAGAACGAGAGCGCACCCCAGAGTCTCCGCGAACGAATCCGGCGGCTGGGTCGTCGCTGACGAGGACGAGCAAGAGCCAGCTAATTGCTATGCAATATGGTCTTAGGGTCTTAGTCTTACGTTGAGTTAGGGTGCCCAAAAAGCGTATAATTGATTCTACGGAATTGCTGATTTCAGGGAATCATGGCCAAGAGAAACGAACGATTGAACTAATCCGGACAAGCGCCAGGGTCTGGCACAAGCAGACTGAATTATTTGTGGCCCCACAGTGTTTGGCGCTGTGGGGCATATTTATTCTAGGTCAGGTAGAGCAAGAAGGGGTCTAACGTAACAAATGCTGCCTCGTTTGCGTTTGCGCACCAAACTTATCTTAGCATTCCTAATCGTCCTCCTGCCGATGCTTGGGCTAATTGCCTATGACTACAGCGTCGGCTATCGGCAGTTGACTGGGAGCGTGACCGAGGATCAGATGCGCACGAGCGAGGCCATCGCCGTATTAACTGACGCCAGCATAGACGATGCGCTATCCATCGCCTGGTCTATGAGCAACGACCCGATCATCCGAACCAAGGACTATCGACAGATAGATCCTTATCTCGAAAAGCTGGCGCCTTCCCTGCCGCAATACGAGGATGTCTCGGTTCTCGATTCCGATGGCAACAATGTGGGCTCAATGGTGCTTCACCTTGCGCCTCCAGATACCCGTCCTCGGAACGCCGACCGCCCGTATTTCCAGGCTCTCAAGTCAACCTCGCAGCCAGTGGTTTCCAAGGTCGTAATCTCGAGGGTAACGGGCAACCCAACGGCGGCCGTGGTAGTACCCATGTTCGATGAGTCAGGGAATTTCGAGGGCGCCACACTGGTGGCTCTGAATTTGGATTACTTGGCCCAGCGGGTCTCGACAGTAGACCTGCGCGAGTCCCAAGCCATTTTTGTGACTGACGAGGACGGAACGGTTGTCTTTCACACTGGTTTGCCGCATGAGGAGTGGGGCCGTCGAAGCCTGGCAGAGTACGCACCAGTTCGTTCAGCACTAGAGGGAGTGCCTGCTTGTGATCTGAACGTGGTGGCCCCGCAGGGCGATGTGAGAATCGTGGCCACTACCCGCACTACTAATCATGGCTGGGCCGTCGGAGTGTCGATACCCAGCAGCGAAGTGCTTCAACCACTTCAGGATGAGTTGGTCCGCAGATTACTCGCTTTCTCCGCCGTGGTTGTGTTCGCTGGGCTCGTCGCCATTCTGTTGTCACGCCGTATTATACTTCGCCCTCTCGAAGTGTTGACCGATCATCTGGTCGCCTTCGGAAGTGGTCGCTCAAATGGGCGGGTTGACTTGCGAACCGGGGACGAGATCGAGCAACTGGCCACCGCTTTCAACAGGATGGCCGAGGAAATACGTGACCGTGAGGAGCAACTGCGAGGCAGCGAGAAGCGATTTCGAGCGATGTACGAGGAGGCGCCGCACGCCTACTTCTCAGTTAGTCCAGACGGCCACGTGCGAATGGTCAATCGCAGGGCGGTGGAAATGCTTGGTTATGGCCAGGACGATCTTGTCGGGCGGCACGTGATTGACCTATACGCTGATACGCCGGCAGGCAAACATAAGGCTCAGCAGTTGTTCACTCGATTTCGCGCCGGAGAGGAGATTCGTGGGGAAGAACTGGAGATGCGACGCGCGAACGACACGCCGGTGTGGATCAGTCTGACCGTGGTGCCAGTTGTGGACGCGAAAGGCAGCGTGGTTGAGAGCCGCTCGATGGCCGTGGACATCACAGAGCGCAAGCGTGCCGAGGAAGAGT
This sequence comes from Chloroflexota bacterium, assembly GCA_016189905.1. Taxonomy (GTDB): domain Bacteria; phylum Chloroflexota; class UBA6077; order FW602-bin22; family JACPRP01; genus JACPRP01. The sequence goes on from JACPRP010000094.1 coordinate 7,195, forward strand.
TGGCAGCACGCCATCGGGAGTTGCTCACGCTACACCGGATTTCGGAAATCGTGCGCAATGCGCAATCGGTTGAAGTAGCCTACCAGGAGATTGTCCAAGAAATCAGCAACGCCACTGGCTTCCCAATCGTCGTGATCGAGCTGTACGACGAGGTTCGGCAGAAGATGTTGTTCAAGGGGATGACAGGTATTCCCTTGTCTGCCGATCATTCTGCCTTCGAGGTTCCGGTTGAGGAAACACTCTCTGGGGTTGTCGCCCGAACGGGCAAGTCGATGATCGAGACGAGCGCGTGGGAAAGACCGGAGTACGCCAACGAGCCGCTTCGACGATTGGGCGTGCGGACATTCCTTTGCGTTCCGATGTGGTCCAGCCAGCGGGTGATCGGCGTCATCAGCTTGGCTCACCCCGAAGTTATCCAGTTGGATTCGCGCCTACTGCCTTGGGCCGAAATCCTGGCTGCCTACGTGGCCTCGTTGACGGAGCGTAAGCGAGTTGAGGAAGCGCTAAAAGAATCTGAGGATCGGTACCGTGCCTTGTTCGAGTATGCCAACGATGCCATCTTCCTGCACCACCTCAAACCTGATGGCACCCTCGGTGGTTTTGTTGCCGTGAACGAAGCCGCGTGCGCCGCCCTCGGCTACTCTCGACGAGAACTCCTGCGCATGACATCCCGAGATATCGCTGCGCCGGACGCCCAAGCCACGGTGCCCGCGGTCTTGGACCGGCTCCAGGCTGAGGGACACGTCACGTTTGAGATAGTACACGTTGCCAAGGACGGCCGTCGCATCCCAGTCGAGATCAGCACTCGGCTGGTCGTTCTCAACGGAGAGCGGATGGTGCTCTCCATCGCCCGCGATATCACCGAGCGCAAGCGTGCAGAGCAGTTCCGAGATGAGTACATTCACAC
>JACPRP010000095.1 GCA_016189905.1 Chloroflexota bacterium
GAGCAACCACGAAACACACGGAATACACGAAGAATACGCGGGGAACGAGTATAATACTCTATACCCACGGCTTATTTGCGTTTGGGACGAGGGAGCGCGGCCACGGAACACACGGAACACGCAGAAAACAACACACGGAAAACGCGAAGGGAATGACTAGAACCCTGTTCCTAACGTGCTCGGCACTATACCGTTTTCCTGTTGTGTGTAGCAATGGGGCGAGCCGATGGCCTTCCCCCTCTCCCTTGCGCGAATGACAGACTCGATTCTGTGCGAACGGGAAGTCCAATGCGAAGACGCTTGTTAAAATCTTTCGGGGCGCTTCTGGTTTTGCTGGTCCTTGGAGTCGTCGTAGCCGTGGCTGCCTGGGAATGGACGCACGCCGAGCACATCTACCCGGGAGTGACGGCTTCGGACGGCACGCTGCTGGGCTCCATCACGCGGCAGGAGGCGTCCGCAACGCTCGTCCAACAGGCCGACCTTTACTCCAGAGACGAGCTACGCCTCCGCGACAGAAACGGCGAATGGCTCGCGTCCGTGAAGGACCTGGGGGGTCGTCCCAACACCGAGCAGGTGTTGGGGGCGGCTTATAAGATCGGACGTGAAGGGAACCTGCTGCAACAACTGGGCGATCAGCTCGACGCCTTGCGATCTGGCCGCACCGTCGCGCTTCCTATCGTCACCCTGGACGAGGATCGGACCGCCGCTTTCCTGACTGGGCTGGCGAAGGAAATCGACCGACCCGTGATCGACGCCCGCCTGGTAATCGACGCCGATCTGAGGGCGAACGTTCAGCCCTCTCAGGTGGGGCGTGAGCTTGACATTCCAAAGGCCGTGCGATTGGTGGCTTCGTTATGGGCAAGCGTCCCCGATAATCCATTAGACCTGCCGGTGGAGGAAACGCCGCCTGGGGTGATGGAGGCCGACCTCGAGCCATCTAGAGCGGCCCTAAACACAATGCTGGCGGCCCCGCTAACCTTGAGGTTCGAGAACAGGGCCTGGACGCTCTCCCGCCAGGATATCGCCAAGCTCCTGAACGTTGACGATTATGTGAAAGACCCTGGCTCCGGACTGCCCAAACTCGACGGTGAGCGGCTCATAGGTTACGTTCGGGGGATGGCGCAGGAGATCGACCAGGCGCCGCTCAAGCCTCGGCTGGCGTTCAACGCTGGTAAGGTCCAGACGATAAGAGAGGGTCGGCCGGGATACCAACTGGATGTGGATGCGACAGTGGCCGCCGTTAAGAATCAGGTCGCCACAGATAGCCGAACAGTAGCGTTGCCGGTCGGCGTGATCCAGGCGGCAGGGCTAGCCGCGGACCGCGCGACCATCAAGGAGCTAGTAGCGTCGGCGTCCACGAGCTACGCCGGCAGCCTCCCCGAGCGAAGCTACAACATCGAGCTGGCCGCCACCAAACTGAATGGGGTCGTAGTCGGCCCCGGCGAGATATTCTCTTTCAACGAAGAGCTAGGGCCAATGACCTTGCAGGCCGGATTCAAGTGGGGCTGGGGGATCACTCAGTCGGAAGGGCAGGTGGCCACCGTTCCCTCAGTCGCAGGAGGCATCTGCCAGGTTTCGTCCACCCTGTTCCAGGCGATCTTCTGGGCGGGCTACCAGATCGAAGAACGCAACTGGCACCTCTACTGGATCAACCGCTACGGCCAACCGCCGACAGGGTTGAAAGGGCTGGATGCCACCGTGGATCAGGTTTACGACGCAAACGGCAAGCTAACCTACGCCATAGATCTCAAGTTCAAGAACACTACGCCGAATCCCATCCTCGTCGAGGCCAAAGCGGCCGGGGGAAAGCTGACGTTCTCATTGTACAGCACCAAGCCAGGATGGGTGGTGAAAGTGGATCCTCCGAAGATCGAGGACATCGTGAAGGCGGATCCCACGGTCGTGCGCGAGGTGGATCCATCACTCCCGCCAGGCAAGGATGTCTGGGTTGAGGCCGCCGAGGACGGCTTCAAGTCCACCATCGTCCGCACGGTCATTGAGGACGGGAAGGAGCCGAGGGTCCTGCGGCTGATAAGCACCTACAAGCCATCGCGGAATGTAGCTCTCGTCGGTCCCCCCTTGGGAGCGCAATCTACGCCTCCGAGCTCCCCGGCACCGACGCCGAACCCGATTGTGCCTGGTGAAAAGCCGGCGGAGGGCGATTAGCGGCAGAATTAGAGGGCTGGGGCAACGCAGAGGACCATGGTGTCCCCGATCCTCTGAGCTATCCATTACCTACAGCTCAGGCCCCGACCGGTCCCGCGCTCCGCCGGGCGGAGCGGCTACATTCCCCCCACACCCCCGTGAGGAATAGCCAGTCGAAAGATACTCAGCTTTCTCTAAGTTCTGTTTCAGCGTTAACCAAGACGGGTGGCCTACGATCTACGAGACCGAGGCGTCCTTTGGCGGAAGGAGGCGTCGGTCCGAAGCCGACCGACATCTGAGCTACGCGAAATTCTGGGAGGGGAAATTATCAGTCCGACGCTACACCAGGAGGCAACGAAGTGAGCTTACTCAGGCATCTGCCAGCAGTGTCTTTTCTGGCTGCGCTGGCCGCGTTTCTGGTCCTAAGCAACGTGCGATGGATCGCCACAGACCCTTCCAGCTATCGGCAGGGTTTCGCGAACTACCAGGTATCCGAGAGGACTGGCTTGCGAACCGACGAGCTGGAACTGGCCGCTCGCCAGCTTATCGGCTTTTTCACCAGTGGTGAGCCGATATCGCTGGAAGTCAAGAAAGATGGGAAGCCGGCTCCCCTCTTCAACGAGCGAGAAACGAGTCACCTGGCGGACGTGCGCGATCTGTTCCAACTGGCTTTTCGAGCGCAGGAGATCGCCGGGGTGTACGTCGTCGTCTACCTCGTGCTCATCTGCTTTCGGATGCGAAGCAGCTACCTGAGGTATCTGGGTAGGCTTCTACTGGCAGGCGGTGCCGCACCCATCGGTTTTTTCATACTGGTCTTCGTTCTGATCAGTCTGAACTTCGACGACGTGTTCCTGAGCTTCCATCTGATCTCGTTCCGCAACGATCTCTGGATGCTCGATCCCCGAACCGATTACCTGGTGCGGATGTTCCCGCAGGGCTTCTGGTTCGGCGCTACCCGTGAGGTGGTCGTGCGAAGCCTGATCGCGGCCGTGGCGCTGGTCCTGATCGGCCTGGGTGTTCTGCGCGTTACTCCGGCATCAGCATCTGGAAGCGATGGTGAAAATCCTGTGAGGGGCAAGAAATATTTCGTAGATCCCGGCGAGAAGGGGGATAAAGTGAACCTACGCATACTGGAGCAGAAGTAGATGGCCGCAAACCTCGATTCTTTCGATGAAGGTCAACCTGATACGTCTACGGGGCTTAAACGACGCACCTGGCTGTTTATGATCGTCAGCCTCGTCGTCATTGGTGTCGGGATACTGTATCTATATCAGTCGGCAAAGGGCGCGATGACGGAGGCCCCTGACCCCACGCGAACGGTGGAGCAAATCTACGTCCAACGGTGTGGAAGCTGCCACGCCGCCCCGCCGGCAAAGGACTACGCGAACTGGGCGAGGGACTGGGACCGGATGGCCGAGATAACGATGTTTATGGCCGACGAGGAAGAGAGAGTTCATCACTATTTGGAGGCACTGAGGACCAAGCCCCAGGGGGATATACCCTAACACTCGTCCCCGACGGTGGCTTCGTGGTAGTGTGATTGTGATACAGTTGGGCTAGGTAACATGGGCTTGCTATTTTTGGCTGGCATTCGATAGAATGAGCTTCACGTGTATGCTCAGAAACTACCGTCATCGTTGGCCGGGCGGTGCGGCAGTTCGAGACTAGCGGCAGGGGACCTCGTAGCTTCTTCACAAAACTTGTAGGGAGGTGGGGAAAATGTCCCGTAGTCCCATAAACAGCGTAACCTGGATATTCTGGCGACTGATCGCCGCTCTGGCGAATATGGCGCTCAAACAAATCTCTTCGCGACCCCGTTACGTGCTGCATCTCGCGATCCTGGCTCTGTCAGGGGTTACAGCGCTGGCGTTCGGCGCCGCCGGCGCTTCTCACTGGTTTGGCCAGCACGAGGTTAACAGGGGAACGGCCGGCTATTCCAAGGGCAGCGGCGCGGGGCAGGGGAAAGGCAAGGATGTCGAGCCTCCGCCCACAGCGTTGGGGCTGCCACCTAATGGGCAGGCCAAGGAGGGCGGTGACCAGAATCCCGAGGGCTCGGAGCAGGTGGCGGTTCAGCCCAACTATGGTAACACCGAAACCGACCGGTTGGCTCCACCCCTTGAGCCAGACGAATTAGCTCGGCCACGTCTTTCCTCGCGTAGTGGCGAGCGCCCTCAGGATGACGCGCGCTCGCAAAACGTCTCAGTCACGGCCGCGGCGAAAAAGGAGCCGCTGAAGGCTCTTACCTATCAGGTTGCCTCTGGTGATACACTGCTGGACATCGCCGAGAAGTTCGGCATCAGCCCTGATACAATCATCTGGGCGAACGACCTGGAGGAAGAGGGTGAGTTGCTGCAGGTCGATCAGAGCCTTACCATCCTGCCGGTCTCAGGGGTACTGCACAAGGTGAAGGAAGGAGACAACCTCCTGAGTATCGCCTTTGCGCACGAGGCCAGTCCCGAGGATATCATCGAGGCCAACGCGCTGGAAGATGCCAACATGCTACGCCTCGATCAGGAGATCGTCGTGCCAAGAGGACGGCAGGTTCCCCCTCCGGCCCCGGTGCCCCCGCTCCAGGTTGTCGAGCACCAGGTTAGGCCCGGCGACACCGTGGGCGCTATCGCCCTGATGCACGCGGTCGAGCCCATCGCGATAGTGCGGGCGAATGGAATGGCGAACCCCGACGCGATCGCTCAGGGCCAACAGTTGAAGGTACCGGGGGGAAAGCCGGTCGAGGCGCGTGCCGCACCGGCAGTCGCTGGCCAATCGGCACCGGCGCCAACAACATCGGGGAGGGCTGAGCCGCCGCCAACGGCCGACGCGTCACGCGTGCTGGCGGCCCAACAATCTCCACCACCTGCACAGACAGCGAACGCGTCCAACAAGGGTGACGAAATCGTCGCGGCGGCGAGCAGCTTCGCCGGCGCCACCTACACCTGGGGCGGCCACTCGCCGGCGACGGGGTTTGATTGCAGCGGGTTCACGTGGTATATATACAAGCAGGTGGGCATCAACATTCCCCTGCACGACCTGTGGGGACAGGTCCGGGCCGGACGTGCCGTGAAGCGGGGTGAGCTTCTGCCGGGCGACCTCGTCTTCTTCCAGAACACTTACCAACCGGGGCTGTCGCACAGCGGCATCTACGTCGGCAACGGACGTTTCATCAGCGCCGCCAGCGAAGGGCAGGGGGTGCGCTTCGACCGCCTGGACGACTCGTACTGGGGTCCGCGCTACTTCGGCGCTGGCCGTCCGTGGTGACATCAGATAGGGATCACGCGTTCTAAGTACGCTGGAGTAGGTGTGGCGTGCGTCACCGCAAAGAGCGCAAAGAAATTATTAGGGATATTTGCGGTGAATCTGATTATGGGTACTTAGCCAGACGTGAATTTTGCCAGGTCCATGTCATTCCCGTCCTTTCAGAGGAAGGACGGGAATGACCATACTGCCAAGCAGCACCCGTTGACCAATGAAAATGCCATTTTCAGAGGAATGTCGGTTGGGAGAGGGCAGAACGCACGCTCCCGTGAATTGAGGTAGGAGCAGACGAGACTCAATAGACGCAGTGGTTGTGAGCGGAGGGGCATCAGGAAGTGCGTAAGTGGGATGCTACTCGGATGGGGCGGCGCAGCTTCCTCAAGCTGGTTGCCGGATCGATCGGCGGGGTTGCGCTTGCCGGCGCCGCCGCGCTGCCACGCCCCGGGGTCCCGCTCCTCGGATCCGCATCGCCAGGCGTGGGTAAGATCGTCGCTTCGCGTTGGACGGAGAAGCACGATGCACCATCGTTCGCCATCGACGGATTGGGACCACGTGTCTACGAGTCTTCAGTGCACCAGGCTGGGCATTTCTTTAACGCGGTGGGCGTGCTATGGAGCGGTAGCGCAGAGGGGCCATGGATTCGCGTGAGCGGCAACGGCAGCGATTGGTCTGGCTGGATGCGTGCGACCCAGCTCGAGCGCCATCTGGGCCAGACATCTCAGCCGGGGCAGACTTACTCCGACCTGATCCTCGTCAGAAACGGGCGCTACATCCAGTACAGAACCACACTTGCGGCGGGTGAAGGGCCACTTGAGATCAGCATCGAGATGATCGACAGCACCGATGGCCCAGGCATCGAGGATATCTATCGGGCTCAGAGCAACATCGCAAACGCAGCGCCGAGCCCCCTCCGAAGGGGTTCGGAGTCCTTCGCACAGCCGGTGATCTCCAGGGCGGCGTGGGGATGCGACGAGAGCTTGCGCTTCGACCCCTCGGGCCAGGAAATCTGGGTGCCGGAGTATCGCGTCGTGCAGAAGGCTATCGTACATCACACGGTCACAGACAACTTCGAGGCGAACCCGCCGTCCACTGTGAGAGCCATTTACTACTATCACACAGTCACATTGGGCTGGGGTGATATCGGCTACAATTTCCTCGTCGACTGGCTTGGCAACATCTATGAAGGGCGATATGGTGGCGAGCGGGTGGTAGCAGGACACGTGTACGGCCACAACTACGGTAGCCTGGGAGTAGCCGTCCTGGGAACCTATACGAACACGTCGATTACGGTGGAGGCAAACCGCTCCTTAGCCAGGTCTTTGGCCTGGTACTGCCGCTACATCGACCCCCATGGGAGCACGTATTTCGTGCACGACCATCTCCCCAACCTGATGGGCCATCGCGATGCCCTGTCCAGCGAATGTCCTGGGGATAACCTGTATTCTCATCTTCCCGGCCTGAGAGGCGATGTCAAGTGGAATCTGGGCTACACGCCCACAGTTCAGGCCAGCATCGGCTCCATCATCTTCCAACCCACGATCGTGTCGCCCGGCTCGATGCTGCAAGTGAGGGCGACCGTTCGAAACACGGGGACAGCCACCCTCATCACCCAGGGTCCTGAGCCCGGCTTCGTTTACCAGGAAGGTGACACCTATGTGGGTCGAGGCTATCGGGAGATCGACGGAGCCTTCCGCGTAGGCGTGGAATTCGACGGAAACCGCACGGGGGTGGATCATCCTTATCGCTGGGGCCTTCCGGATGCCTTAGAACCCGGCCAGTCTGCCGAGATCGCAGGTTACATACGGCTGGCAACTTCCCGCAGGACGGCGTACTGGGCGGGCCTGGTGGAGGAACACGTGAGATGGTGGCAAGATCGGGTGGCAGCCACCGTGATCGGGCCTCGGGAGATGCCTTATAAGTTATTCCTGCCAGGGCTGTTCAAATGATCGGCATAGACTATCAAGATGGATCGAAACATGCAACACCACGGTTTGTCCTCCAATGTCCAGGGTCTGGTTATCGTCGATGTTGACAGGACTGGTCTGGTGGCGGAATAGAGGGATTGTCCGTTTTCCGGTTCACTCGTGTTTGAGTTGTGCCTGTGCAGCACCAACGGTCCCTCAGGGGACAAGCCCTCGAACTACGCCTGGTCCGACTGGTAGCAGGGCAACACGAACGCTAACAAGCGCCTGGCGTACAGGCCTAAGTAAGCCGTATTGGGACAAGGCCCTGAACTACGGTCTTGGTGTGGCGGTCCGACACTAAAGACCAGGAGCCTGCGCTAACTAAACCGAAATGACCCTTGCCCTCTCCCTCGCGAACGAGGGAGAGGGAACGTTAGACGCGTGCTCGTCTGATCGCTAACAGTAATCACAAACCGCTTTATTGCGCCCGCGCGCAAGCGGACACACCTTTGTCCAGTGTCTGGGCACACTGCGCCACGTGCTGCCCACCCATGTCAACGGCACATTTGGCCACGTGCGGGGTTTCTGCTGCGGATGCTGAGACGGCTCCGCCGACCAACAATGTGAGCGTCAATGCGATTGCTCCCAACATCCTTTTCACCTTGCTACCCACGGTTCATTCCTCCTAAACCTTTTCTTCGAGTTGACTGCGTCTCAGGTAGAGACTGAGTCAAGTTTGACATACTGAACTTAAAACAGTCTTAGAAGTAACTGAGAGTACAGTCCCCCGGTATCAAGTCCCCGGTATCAAGAGTCAAGACAGGGACCGATTGGATCTCCAGAACGAGATGACGAGGCCGGGCCTTGATCTTGGCAGACTAACTCTCAGTTAAGGATCAGTTGGCGTTCAGCCTAGATTAAGATTTCGTGAGTACAGTAGATAATAGGTTCGTCCAGTGTAGGTAGCCGAGACCGACGCGTCCTTCGGCGGAAGGACGCGTCGGTCTGAATCCGTAGGAGTCTCGTCTATGCGTCGCTTCTTTCGCATCCTTAGCTCTGCGATGATCGTGCTGGGAGCAGCGCTGCTGGTGGTCGTAGGGGCGCTTTACCTTTACGGGGCCTACGAGCAGTATCGTTTCGAGGAAACTCTGGCGATGCAGACGATGGCAGAGGCGGCCCTGGGCATTGATGCCCTGGAGAGCGAGGTGGCGATGTCCTCGCCTGACGAGAATGGGCAGGCGACGGCAGAGGTGATTCCGGAAACCGAGGCCGTGGAAGGCGATAGGGCGGCGTGGGTGCCTGACGAGAAAGCGCAGGAGTTGGCAGGGGCGCCCCCGGAAGTCGATGTTGTGGAGGGCGAGGGGGCAACGCCGTTTGACGAGAAAGCGCAGGCGGAGGCCTACCCTCCGGTAGCAGATGCCGTGCGAGAGCCAACGACCTTAGCTATCGAGCAACCGAAAGCTATCGAGCAACCGAAACCTATCGGGCAACCGAAGCGAATGCCTCCCGCAAAGTGGATTCGCATCCCGAAGATCCAGGTCGATTCGCCGGTGGTCGAGGCTCCCCTGAAGAATGGTGAATGGCAGGTGCCTAAGTTCGTGGCCGGTCATCTGGAGGGAACGGCAAATCCTGGCGAGATTGGCAACGTGGCGCTATCTGGGCACGTGGAGAGCATTGCCAGCGGCAACGTATTCGCTCGGCTCAAGGAACTATCGGTCGGGGACGACATGGCTCTCCTCTCCGCCAAAGGCGCAATTCGCTACACGGTTACAGAGATCAAGGTGGTGAAGAACGACGACATCAGCGTAGTGGCGCCTACTTCCGAACAAGTTCTCACTCTAATAACGTGCACAGGCACGTGGAATCCTTTGACGAGGGATTACTCCGAACGGCTGATTGTCATCGCCAAACCGACTAATGAAGGACGAAGCCAATGACCACATCTTTACTGCTTGTTATCCTGGCCTCAGTCGTCGTGGCAATGACGTTGCTGGCGATCATGCTCGCCGCGAGAACGCGACGATCCTACGCCAGGCTGGACAGCGAGGGATTTCAAGAACTGGAGATCGTGATTAAGGGCAAGTACCGGCCAGATTCTGTCGTCCTGAGGCGTGGCATCCCAACGCGATTGCACTTCATACGTCAGGAAGACACGCCGTGCTCTGAGAGGGTCATCTTCTCAGACTTTCACGATGAGTCTCTCCTGCCGGCCTTCCAAAGCACGTCCATATGCTTTATACCGACCAGATGCGGCGAGTTCCTATTCACCTGCGCCTTCGGCATGTATCAAGGGCGCCTGGTAGTTGTCGAGCCTTCCAGGCGTGACCTATCGAAGATGCCCCGTGCTAAGTCTCAGCTTCCTCTCAGTCTGAGTTAAGAGCACATCAAGGTAAGGCTGCTAGCATAAGCGCCACGGGCGTTGGCCAAAGAGATGACGCAAAAGTAATGACAAATGATAGCGTAACCTGGAGGGACATCTTGCATACATCATATATCAGCTTGAAGACGATCAGCTTCAAGACAAACGGCAAAAAGTGGGCAGGCATCATCGTTATGTCAGCGGTTCTTGCGGCCGGCTTGCTGACGATCGGCGCCTGCGCCAGCGCTCCGGCGGCACAGCCCGCGCCAACCGCAAACAGGACACAGCAGACCTCCCCCGCTACCGCCACGCCCACTAAGCCAGCATCGGGCGCGGCTACGCCCGCCGCGTCCTCTAAGCCAGCGCAACAGCCGACAGCCGCTGGCTCACCAGGAAAACCTGCTGGCGAGGCGTCAGGCGCGACGGCAACAAGCGTGCCTTCGTCTTCCACGCAGAAGACAACCCCGGCTGCCAATGCTTCGGCCGCGCAAGCTTCAACCAGCTTGCCCGTGCCCACCAATCGATTGCAGAAGAATCAGGCCGGTAACGTCACCATCGAAGTCACGTGGGAAGCGAATCAAGCAGCGAAGGATTCGCTGCGGTTCGCGGTGGTAATGGACACGCACTCGGTCGACCTCGACAAGTATGACATGGCCAAACTGACCACGCTGCGGACCGACAAAGGACGCCAGGTAGTGCCGACGGCCTGGGATGGCCCGCCCGGGGGTGGCCACCATCGCACCGGGGCGATCGTGTTTCCGGCGGCTGAAGGCGGGAAGTCGCTAATCGAGACGGACACCAAATACGTCGAGGTCACGATTCGTGACGTGGCCAACATCAAAGAGCGGGTACTGCGCTGGAATCTGGAGAAGAATTAGCAATACAACAGGAGCGCGGCGGCGGGTGCACCAAACGAGGCTGAGGCCGAGCGCTTATCGAGATGAAAACCGGAGGTGTTCATGTGAAGACGGTGGCCTACAAGGAAGTGAGGGACTGGAGCGACGGGCTCACGGTGCGAAAGGCCATAGTGATCGAACCTGAAGATTGCACGAGAGATAAGCTGATAGGCCTGGCTGATCATCTGTCTCGTCGATTTATGTTGAATCCCGTGGTTGTCATAAACGTTTTCAGCGACACAAGAGCGGCTCTCGACTATGACCAACAACTCGGCGACGACGAGGGGAAGGAGTTTGCCCTGGCTCACTGGCCCGCCAGATACTTGAAGAGCTGGCCAATCGGTCTTAACGAGCTCGTCATCTATCCAAACTGCGACCATCACAATCCTGAGCGGGTGGCTTTCCAGTAGGTTCTCTTCCAATTTTATCCCGCAAGGTCTATAATGCTGGAGCAGGGTTTTGTTCTGACGCGGGCGCGAGAAGCGCGGGCAGGAGAAGGGTAGTGCGCCTCTTAAGCGATATGAAGCTCCAGCATCGGATAATCCTCAGCGTTGTCCTCGGGCTCTCCGTGGTGATGTTGATTTTCGGGTATGCCTCGCTGTGGGCGCTCAATCAAAGCACCGAGGCCGCGTTCCGGGCCCGTCTCGGCCTCGCGCGAACGATTGCCAGCTACCTGGATGGAATGATCGAGCACTCGATGGACGTGCTCGGAAAGACGGCTGAGCTACCCGCGCTCAAGGCATTAGATAGCAACCCGGCCAGCGTGCGGCAGGTAGTCCAGGATACCCAGGCCCGACTGGGCACCTTCGCCGTCGTCACGCTGCTGGATTCCTCGGGCAAACTATTGATGAGCGCTCCGCAACTGCCCAACGAGATCGGGAGCGATATGCTCTATCATCCTGGAGCGCGCAACGTCGTCCAGATGGGGCAGGCTGTCGCCGCTGAGCTGCCGCCGCCATCCGATTCGCAGACCCCTCTGGCCTGCCTCGCCGTTCCGATATGGCGCGAATCGGGAGACCTTGCCGGGGTGCTAATGGCCGAGCTGGACCCCGGTGCGCCTGGGTTTCACCTGACTCAAAGCGCCCGCAGCGGCAATGCCGCCCGAGTGGAGCTTCTCAACCGAAGTCGAACGGTGGTAGATTCGGTACGCGCGAATGGTGCCCCGCCAATGGACAATCACTTCCCGTTGCTGGTCAAGCTCATTACGGAGCGTCGGGTGGGGGTGACCGTGCACGTGATCGGGGGTGGAGCCAGCCACGTCGTGGCGTACGCCCCCTTGAGCAACCTGCCCGATTGGGGAGTCGCCGTGGAGCAGCCCGAATACGCGGTCCTGGCCCTCCCTCGCAATCTGCAAACCCAGATGGTCATCTTCGGCAGCATCGCGCTGCTCGCGGCGGTGCTCGTGGCGTGGATGGATGTGCGTCGCGTCGTGAAGCCTTTGCGCGCGCTAACTGCAACGGCGGCGAGAATCGGGGCAGGAGATCTGGCCAGCCCGGTCCCGATGCAGCGCGGCGACGAGGTCGGAACTCTGGCGTACACACTCGAGGCGATGCGCCAGGGGTTATGCGATCTGATTGAGAAGCGAAAGCAGCACGAAGCTGAGTTGGAGAAGTGCGTGGAGCAGCGAACTGAAGAGGTGACGGCCCTGCTCGCGACCTCGGAGGCGTTCGCGGCGACCCTCGACCTCTCTGCCCTGCTGGAGATGATCCTGGCCGAATCGCGCCACGTCTGCCCGGGTGCCGACGCGGGGATGGTGGCCACTCTCGATAAGCACTCCGGCTCCCTCGCCCCGGTGGCGAGCTTCGGCTGCCACCTCGAGCCTTTGCGGCAAGTGCGCCTGAGGCCAGGGGAAGGCGTGGTGGGCAAGGTCTTCGAGTCGGGCAAGCCGTCGTTTTTCACCAACGACGAACTGGAAAGGGAGGATGGCGACGTCAGCCAGCAAAATATCGGCCACTTCCAAGCAGCCTGCCTGCACTTTGGGCGGGCGCGAAGCGCCCTCTGCGTCCCGCTGGTCGCCAAACAGAACACGGTGGGCGTCCTGATCTTATACGACTTTCATGGGCCACTCACCCTCTCCGAGCACGAGTTGAAAGTGTTACAGGCGATCGCAAGCCAGGCCGCCGTTGCGGTCGAGAACGCCCAACTCTACGAGGAAGTACAGCAGAAAGAGGCGCTGCGAGGCCAGTTGCTGGCCAAGGTGATCACCGCTCAGGAAGAAGAGCGGCACCGCATTGCCCGAGAGCTCCACGATGAATCCGCCCAGGCCTTAACGGCGTTGATGATGGCCTTGGACGCCGTCGAAAAGGGAATGACAGAGGTTCCCCACGAGCAAAGTGAGAAGCTACACCACGCGAGGAGATTGACCGAACGGGCTCTCGGCGACGTTCGAAGGGTGATCTGGGACCTTCGCCCGATCGTTCTCGACGACCTGGGCCTGGGATCCGCCGTGCGCTGGTACGCGCAGCAACGCCTGGAGGCCGAGGATATCCGTGTCCAGGTATCGACAGCCGGCCTGCGTGACCGTCTTCCCGCGCGTCTGGAAACAGAGCTGTACCGCATCCTGCAGGAGGCGATCACGAACATTGCTAAGCACGCCCACGCGAGGAACGCCTCGATACAATTGCGCCGCGCCGATGGCAGGCTATCGGCTTCGGTAGAAGACGATGGTCGCGGCTTTCAACTGGATGAGGTGGGGCCAGTCGGCCAGGGTGGCAGCGGCCTCGGGTTGCTCGGTATGCGCGAGCGCGTCGAGCTGTTGGGCGGGACGTTCACCGTTCACTCCTCGCCCGGGTCAGGGACACGCCTTACGATCGAGGTACCGTTAGAGAGAAATGGAGGATAGGGGGATGGAGAGAGTAAGAGTTCTCGTGGTGGAGGATCACGGTATCGTGCGTGACGGCATCCGTTTGCTGCTCCAGGCCGAGCCCGATATGGAAGTCGTCGGAGAAGCGTCAGATGGCCAGTCGGCGATTGAAAAGGCTGCGCAGCTCGATCCCGACGTGGTGCTGATGGACCTGGGCCTCCCCAACGTAAGTGGAATCGATGCCACCCGCTGCATTCGGGAGAGTTGCCCCCGCACTAAGGTTCTGGCGCTAACCGTGCACGATAGCGACGACCACTTCTTTCGCAGTCTGGATGCCGGCGCCTCGGGCTACGTGCTGAAAGGAGCAACCTCCAATGAGCTACTCCACGCCATTCGCGCCGCGTACCGCGACGAGATATATCTTCCTCCTTCTTTGAGCAAGCGACTCGTGGGTGACTATTTGCGACGGGTGAGAGCCGGCGAGGAAAAGGACAGCTACGATTCCCTGAGCAGTCGCGAGCGGGAGGTGCTTCGCTTGATTGCCGAAGGAAACACCAACCAGGAGATCGCCTCCCTGCTCACGGTCAGCCCGAGCACGGTTCAGACCCATCGGAGTCGAATAATGGAGAAGCTCAACCTGCGAAGCCGCGCCGATCTCATCAAATACGCCATCCGCCGTGGGGTCATCGATCTGAGCCCATAGAGCGCCTCACAGCATTAAGCGAAAACATTGGAGCACCGAAAGCTTGTAGAATCGCGATGAATCGGGCAGCGATTCATCGCGCGGGAACCGGCTAACCTCCACGCTAACTGCGCCTTCAGCAATTGGCATTTGGATGTGGCTACGTTTGCTACGCTCCACCTACCGCTAGCCACTTCGCTAGCTCAATCCTTCGAAAATTGCCGTAATTCCCCACCCATATCCTCATCTGCACGATAACCCCTCTCGTAATAATCATGACAGCGGCTGTTTTTTCCTCTACATCTGACCGTTCATCAGTTTCCTATGGAAAAGTATCCTTTTCTTTACATCCAACTGCTTTTCAGTTACCTCTGCAAAGCATCCTTTTCGCCACAAAGAATCATGGCGCGCTCGATGGTCAGGGGCGACAACTGATCCTAAAATCAGAGTTGTAGAAACCAGCAGGTCCCAGCACGCTCGGTTGGAGGCGACGATGGTGAGGGTTCGAGTGCTCCTCGCCGAGGATTATCCCTTTTTCAGGGAGATGATGCGCCAGGTTCTGGC
>JACPRP010000101.1 GCA_016189905.1 Chloroflexota bacterium
ACGATATACGATCGGACAGGTGGCACCGGGGGCACGGAGACGCTGAACGTGTCCGGCACCGGGCGATACGTGCGGATATACGGCACGTCGAGGGGGCAACCGTGGTGGGGATACTCGCTGTGGGAGTTCGAGGTCCACGGCAGCAGGTCCAACAGGGTCGGTGAGCTAGACCTCTACGTCTTCTTGCCTATGATCTACGGACCCTAATCCTGTCTTGATGACCCTGGTCCTGCCTTGATACAGAATCACTTCACCAGTCGTTCGATACCTCGATCCACCCGACCGTGTAACGGCCGAAGCCATCGTTCCTATCTTCGTTTAGCAGGTTGAAATGTGCTCCCTGCGCGTAGGGACGCGGATTGTAGATTCCGACCCGTACCTCATAGGTCCCGCCTGATAGATCCGAAGGCAGGTTCAACATAACCGAGTCATCGACGATGGTGTTCGGATACCACTGCGTCGTGGGCACCGTTGGCTGGTATTCGTAATGGGCAGCCGTGTTCCCATCCGCTGCCACGAGATCGATAAACACCAGCGCCGAAGCCGGGATATCTTTTTGCTCCACCCGTTGAGCGCCGCGTAGCGGCACGTTGCCCCGGTTACCCCAGCGCAGCGAAAGGCGCGCTTGTTTGCCAGCGCTCGCGGTGGCGGTTACGTACGCGTCGGCTATGAACAGTTGCGGACCGATATACTTGGCGAGCCACTCCATCTCAGGATTGTACGGATTGCCCTGCGGATCCCCTTTATCGAACTCCTGCGCGAACACCCAGACAAACGAGGCGCGTGAGGCCACGATCTGTTCGGCTTGTTGACGCCATTGCTCGCTCGTGCCATTTCCCCAGGCAAACCAGGAACCCTCTTCTTCAAAAAGGACGTCAGTCTGTGGCAAATAGCGCAGAAGTATGTTCGGTACGCCACGCATGTTCGGCCCCGCTCCATCCCATTTCGGGTACAGACGCATCCCATACTTGTTCACGCCGTAGTCCAGCACCGTCGTCGCCGGCGATTCCCCCCACAACGCCGTGTCATTCACGATGCTTATCGCCGCCGGCGTCTTCTGAAAATAATTCATATACATATCGATGGCCCACTTTTGCTGGGCCACCCACCCGTCAAACGTATACCCGACATCGGCCCACGTCTGCCGATCCCCGTTTCTGACCCGGTCCCACTCGGGAACCATCTCCCCATAGTGCCCCTGGCCAGTGATCTTCATCCCCAGCAAACGCGGGTCACCATCGTATCGCGCCGCAAAGGCCCCGATCGTCGCTTCCCACTTCGCCTTGAATACCGGGTCCCAGTACACCGGAATCTTCACCGAAGAATTGTACGTCGAGGGAACCCAGCGCGCCCCCGCCGTAAACACCCATTCAGGGGTGATCGTTCGGTCCGGGTAACTGAAGTTGTGGATCGCGAACCATACCTTGCGCTCGGAAGGCAGGTTCGCCAGCGCATTCTCGACCCGCTGCCATTGGAAATCGCCCTCCCTCGGCTCGAAGTCCTTCCAAGTCACGCTCAGAGATCGTCCACTAACGTAGGAACGCCCCTCAACCGACGGATTCGCCCAGGGATAATAAATTATACCCGAGCCGGCGTTGACCACCGTCGTATCGGGCGCCGCGATGCTCGGGACAAACGGTTCGCTCAGCGGATAGCTGCGGCTTTCGGTTGAGCGCTGCGTTCCGCGATCCTTGATCTGCGAAGCTCCATTCATCAGAGTCTGTTTTGCTCGCTCAGAGATGCCCGATGGTGACCAGTACTCGCCCTGGGCGGCCACGCCTGTAAGCCATTGGTTCAAGTCCAGCACGCCGAAAGGAGGGGCCAGGTCGATAGTTCTGGCCTGGACGAGCGCAATGCCGGCGGTGATCGCTACCAGAACGGTTACCCATATACCTAGGAAGCCTGTTCTCATCTTAGTCACCCCTCGCTTCATGGCGGTTTGTGCGAGGATTTGGCCACCTGCTTGCCGGCGGCTTCTCCTCCGTAGTTCGGCGGCTTACCCCAATACGGTTTACTCAGGCCAGTACGCCGACCGCTAGTAAGCATTCGTGTCGCCTTGCTGCCAATCGGACCACGCGTAGCTCGTGGTCTTGTCCCCCGATGGGGTAGTTCGGGGCACAAGCCCCCGAACTACCGGTAGCCAAATATCAGCGCAAAACGCTCTGGCGCTCAAATAATCCGACGCAAAAATGTATGTGGTGGGGGCAGGTTTCAAACCTGCCCTGCCAGATCAGCAGGTAGCAAAAGCTATGTCGCTCTCTTAATCCACTCGTGCCGGCTGCGCGAGAAAACCTCAAAGGAGTACGCCCTCCAATGGTAATCGTAGATCTCAGCCCAATCAGTACTGTATACGCCGACATCGATAGTGTATATTCCTTCGGAGAGATGAAGATGATCGATCGATAGAGAGATACAACCGCGGTCGTCGAGTTCGCGAAACGGGATGCCGTCGGCCCACGTGTTCACGTCGAGACACTTTACCCCGTTTTCCTGAGAGAATCCTACCTGGAAAATCGCCTCGCGCACCGCTGAGTAACGGCGATACTTGATGTCGATCGACATCCTACAGCCAGCTTCAAACGTGTCCTTCTCGATTCCGCTTTCGTCGCGCAGCTTTACCGCTTCTATCTGAACCTCCAGCGATCCCCAGCGACTTTCGCCCATGACAAGCTTCCTCTGGCCTCGGTTCGCTGACCGCGCCTGTGCTCCAATAGGAGCGCCGCCAGCCCCCCGCTCCTGTGAGCTATAGGCCGCGACGATCTCCCCCACATCCCCAATCTGACGCACGCGGCCATTTTCCAGCCAGCAGACGCGGTCACACAGGCTCTCGATCATCTTGAGTTCGTGAGAAACCAGTAGAATCGTCGTTCCCTCGTTCTTGATCTGAAAAAGCCTATCGACGCACTTGCTCTGAAAGCTTCGATCCCCTACCGCCAGTGCCTCGTCTATCAGCAGTATCGGCGCGTCGATATGAATTGCCAGAGAGAAGGCGAGACGCATATACATGCCCGTGGAATAGGTGCGAACGGGACAGTCAATGTGTTGTTCGAGCTCCGCGAACTCAACTATCTTCGGAAACGCCTCGTGTATCTCCTTCCTTGTCAGCCCCGCGATTATGCCCCCCGTGTATACGTTCTCCCGCCCGGTGAAATCGGCTTGAAAACCTATGCCGAGCTCCAGCATCGTCGATACGCGGTCCGCTGTCCTGATGCTGCCGCGGGTGGGTACCATTAGACCGCTAATAAGCTTGAGCGTGGTTGTCTTACCGGACCCGTTATTACCGATTAACCCGAGGGTCTCGCCTTGCGCGACGCTGATATTGATATCTCGCAAGCCCCAGAACTCCTGGCCGCCGTTGCGCCGTCGAGATAGGCCTAGAATCGACTCCTTAAGGTTGCGTGGCCGGTCTTCGCGCCACCTGAATCGCTTCCAGACGCCCATAGCCTCTACCGCTGTGCGCATCCTCACAATTCCTCTGCGAAACCGCTCTTGTGTTGCCGAAACACGGTCAGGCCAAAGCCCAACACGATTGCCGAGACGAAAATAAGCTGCAACAGCAGAAGGCCGTTGGGTATCCTCCCAAATAGCAGCACGTCCCGGTAGAAGTTGATGATGTGGGCCATCGGATTCAACACGTACAAACCGTGATAAGCGGCAGGCACTTGCGCCTCGTCGTAGAACACCGGTGTTAGAAAGAACCAGGCGAAGAGCGCCACCCCTAACAGATGACGGATGTCTCGGAAATACACGTTGAGCATCGAAACTATCAGCGCCAGCCCGAGCGTAAACGAATATTGGATGGCTACGATTATCGGCAAAAACAGGGCGGCTGGTGTGAGCGCGATTCCTGATACCACGAGGAAGGCGAGCAAAACCAGCGTGCCGAGCGCCAGGATCAGGAGGTTTGACGTTACCGCCGCCACCATCAGCATCTCACTGGGGAATACGGCCTTCTTGATCAGCTCTCTGTTTGCTAGCAGCGAATCCGACGCGAAATCGAGTGAAGTGGCGAACCAGTTCCAGGGTAAGACGCCGGCAACCAGAAAAGGAACGTAGTTGGGGATATCGAGCGTGATTACCCGCGTGAAAAGGAAGCTATACACGGCGATGAGAGCCGCGGGCTGCAGGAGCGACCAGAGCAACCCTAGAACTGAGCCTTTGTAGCGCAGCTTCATATCGCGCGCCACCAGGTTCGACATCAAATCCAATTGGTAGTGGATCGAGCGCAGCCGGTTCGCTTTACGTGTCGCCGCCCATCGAGTTTCCGCTGTAGAAATCGCCGTCACTTCTTACGCTTACTCCCCCACCGTTCGCCCGTCGGCTTATCAAGGTCAATCACCGGGGAAGTCTGGGGGCCGCTTTTCCTGCGAATTGACGAAGGTCGCGGCTCAGTGTCTGCGAAGCGCCGCTCTGCAGGCGCTTCATTCCCCACGCTGCCCACTGCCATCTTGTCGATGGCCTCTTTGATGTCGCGTCGACTCAGCCAGTCAGTCGGGCTGGCCCACCATAACCACGATAGTGGTTTAGGCCCGTCTTTCAAGAGTATGTACGCTGCCCTGTATCCATCGAGCCCTTCGATTGCCCTGATCCCCTCCCTCAGGTCGATGGTGGTGACCTTGGTGCGATATAAGGCCGGATGCTTGATCCATTCGGCGCCCAGGTATTCCTTCAACGCCTGGTAGCTCCCCAGACTATTTCTAATGCCTCGCCAGTAGTGATAGCGACGTAGTGCCCGAACTATCCCGGCCCAGGTTCCTCTGAGTCCGAATTGCTCACAACGGTTCGCGATTTCGAGCAACCGGTCCGCTAGCCAATCGCCCTGGACCGGCATTCGAAAGGCGATAATCCTGAAGATCACTTTGCCGAGCGAGCGATCCTGGGCGTATGTGAAGAAGCGGAACGTTCGCTTCAGTCGGGGATGCTTTTGGCCATAATTGATGTCAGCCTCTGCCTCTTGCCTCGTCCGCTGCAGCGATTTCCGCAAAGGTGTGCTGTGGTGGTGCTTGGCGAGTGCTTCACGAGAGAAGCGGAACCGAAGTCCAATCTCGGCGAGCCTCAGCCCTAGCTCGTAATCCTCGTTGCCGTAACCACTAAAGCCTTCATCGAATCCGCCGATTGCCAGCAGATGCTCGCGGCGAACGGAGAAGTTGCCCGATGACAGGTCCTGATGCCCGAGCCTGTGGCCGCGCTCGGCGAGCCGATTGAAGTGACGCTCCCACCATCTGGCGGAAGTTGCCGTGTGGAGGTTTCGCTTGAGCTGTGGCGAGAAGGGATAGTACCCCTGGACCACGAGGTTGTTTGCCCTGGCGTGCAGCACGGCGTGAGCCCGCACGAGGTTTGGAGAAGGCTCTACATCGTCGTCCAAGAATATGATCACCTCGCCTCTAGCCATCTGTATGCCTCGATTGCGTGCCACAGCCTGCCCTGCTTTCGATTGGACCACATAGCGAAGTCGGCACGGCGATTCGAGAGATTGAAGGGTCATCTCGGTATCATCGCTGCAGCCATCGAGAACGACGATTATCTCGAGCCAGCTCAATGGATAGACCTGTCGAAAAAGAGCATCGAGAACCCTCACCAGATCTTGACGCCGATTGTGCGTCGGGATGACCACGCTGATGAAAGGGGCCTCTCCGTCTCCGTTCACGTTTTTCATTTCTAAATCACTTCTTATGCTCGTGCCCTCCGCGCATTCCGTGTATTCCGGTACTGTACACCTGATGGTGGAAATAAGACTAGCCCGCCAGTAATGCGCTCACCAGAACGCTCACACAGAGTATTAGCGGTCTTCATCAATCCTGATCTGACCATACTCCTGCTGGATTAGTTCCCGATCGATCGATAGCTTTCCAGATACGCGGCTCCGTCGAAAAGCGGCTTCTGTTGCCGGCTCACCTGTGGCTCCTGTGTAGAAAGGCTGACCGAAGAGCTGCCGACTCTTCGCCGCGACTTTCTTCGCCGCGTGATAGGCCCACAGTCCAACGAAGAATCCCCAGAGCTCGGCAACTAGCAGTGTGAGAGGAACGTCAAGCTGGCCACGAGCTTTCCCGATGAAACGCCAGAGATGCCAGTGGCGGAGCAGGTTCCACATCGTCATCAGGGCGCCGAGATCGTGATCCTCGACCAGGCACGCGACCAGATGTGAGGTGATGCCAACGCCATAGCCATAGATCTGCTTCTTCAGGTGCTCGTCGTCACGGCGATGCCGATGCCATACCAGTGCACCAGGCTCATAGGCGATCTTATATCCCGCTGAAAGAACCTTGTAGAACGCGTAGCTATCACCACCAGACTGCGTTGGCATGCCGCAATCGAGCGCCTCGTTGAAGAGACCGATGTCCAGCAGGATGCTCCTGCGAAAGGACATGTTCGCACCTGCCCCTGCTCTGCCAGCATCGGTCGCCCGAATTTGCGTGAAATCCATCGTGAAGGGGATTAGCCCGCGGCTCATTCCTCCATAGTGAAACTCGAATTGCTCCTGAGCCCTGGTTTCCACCTCCCAGGGTGCTATGAGCCCTGTCACGCAGGCGACTTCGGGATCATCATAGTGACTCAGAATCGCGGCCAACCAGCTCTCGTCTACAATACAGTCGTCGTCGGTAAAGGCCACAACCTCGCCTCGAGCTTCTAGCACTCCTCGATTGCGGGCTATGTCCAGCCCCGGACGCCTCTCCAAAACGTACCTCACCGGGTGTCTTAACTGGTACTCTCTTACAAAATCCTCGGTCGCACGATTGGAGGGCGCGTTGTCGACTACTATTATCTCCTGCTTTCGGCTCTTCAACCGGGCGAGCGAATCAAGACACTGAGCCAGGTCTTCCGTCCGGTCTCGAGTGCAGACTATAACCGAGCAGCTTGCAGACACGTTTGCCGGTGGGCTGTCGAATCTACTGGTTGCTCGCTGCCGCTTTCCTGGCTTGCTTCGCGGGCTGGATCGTCTCGCGCGCTGGTACATCGACCGCCGCAGTTCCTTTTCGAGCCTGTCGATTTCGATTTGAAAGCTATCTATCTATCCGCCTCCTGAATGACTACGTCCACAACACTTGCGAAAGCATTGGCCCACCGTCATCTTGTGTCGATTCTAATTCATCGCGTCCCAATAGGACTCGGCCTTCTTTGCGCCTACGTTTAGCGATCTGTAGTTCAGGGCCTTGTCCCAATACGGTTTACTTAGGCCTGTAGGCCAGGCGCTTGTTAGCGCTCCTGTTCCCTGCTACCAATCGGACCAGGCGTAGCACGGATGCTTGTCCCCCGACCGCCCCTCGGGGGACAAGCCCCAATACGGTTTAGTTAGCGTAGGCACCTGGTCTTTAGTGTCAGACCTCACCCCAAGA
>JACPRP010000103.1 GCA_016189905.1 Chloroflexota bacterium
AGCTTGCGGGTGGTGCGGGTGTCCTCGGCGGCGATGAGGCCCACACTGCGCAGCACGCGCAACGCCCTGATAGTGATGTCCTCGAGGTTACCGATGGGGGTGGCGACAATGTAAAGCACGCCCACTTATCGCACCGTAACTCCTCCGCCGAGCGCGTCCGCGATTCTCATCTCATGGCCCGGCAGCATCTCACCCGGCAGCTTATCCGGTGAGAAGTAACCGAAGTCCGTGGTCTCTGCGCTCAAACGCAATGAACCCCCGATCGGTCGGCACACGAACGTGACCACCAGAATCTGTTTCCTGGGGTCTTTGTATACGTAGCATGGGTGAGGACGCGAATACACACCAACGAGACGCTCGATTGCGACTTTGAGCCCTGTCTCCTCTTCAGTCTCGCGTATGGCTGTTTCCTGAATCGTTTCTCCCAGGTCCATATGACCGCCGGGCAGACACCATAAGCCATTGTCTTGCCTCTTGGTCAGCAAGACCCGGCCTTCGTCGTCGAAGATCACCGCGTTTGCCCCTACTCGTGGTGTGATGATCTGGTGGCGGCGAAATCTGATCCGCCCTAACGCTTCGCCGATGAAGCGTCCCAACGATGCCCCCAGGGAAAACGGTTCATCGATGCCTTTGATTCCTGGCATTCCGATTTCTTCGCTTATCGTAGTCGTTCGTTCAACAGCGTTTGGCATTGCTAATTGCTGCCAGTCCTCTCAGGAATGCAATTATCGAGCCACCGTTACTGCGCCCTGTGCGTGAGCGGCGGCATTATTTTCGGTTGGCCTCTGTCGGAGACCTCTCATAGCCCGAGCCGCTTCCACCAATGTCAGCAGGCCGCCTGCGACAATGGAGTGGCCGCCGAGGACCACCGGTATCGGCGCCTCCCTGACCGCCACGGTGAACTCGCGGGCAACCGGATTCTCGATCTCCTCTGGCCGCAACAGATCGGAATTGAACCTGTCCGCGGGGGTTAGGTTCAGGCCCAGATGGGCAAAGATCACGCGACTGTCGATCAGTGCCGCGTCGCCAAGTTCCTTAAGCACGTTCACGAACCCGTCGGCGCCCTGGCTTTCTAGATAGAAGCCTAGCAAAGACCTCGCTCGACCCGTTGCCTCTCGTCCACTCGCGCGCATGCCCCGCTCTTCGGAAAAGGCGCGCGTCTGACACGCGGTCTCGCTTTCGAGAATCTTCAACGCCCGCGAGCCGATTCGACCGGCGACCAGGAGCTGAGCGGCAGGGTCGTTCATCGCCGATACCACCGCCGCGATATTGTCGATATCCAGATCCAGACCCTGAAGAAGCTCGTTCGTATGCCGTCCGACGCCCAGATGCAAATGAAGCGTCATGAGATCAGTTGGCGTGTCGACATCCATCTGCGTTGCCGCGCTATACTCCGTGGCCAGGACGGGAAGTCCGGCTTGATGGTGGAGAGAGTAGGCCAGATCATTGTCGGTCTCGGGCGGTCGAATGGCGTCGATCGCCTCCCCTGGCGTGAAAGCCACGAAATCCGCGGAGTAAAGGTTGTTAGCCAGGACGACGTTGTCCTGTGCCAGCAATTGCTCGCAGATCATAGCCATCTGCGTTGCCGTCAAAAGGGGAGCGCTCCCCCCACCGATGTAGAATGGATACCTGATGTTGTGCTTGCGGATCAGCCGACGGAGGTAACCCCCGAAATGGAACGGCTCGTCGTCGAGCTCCACGATGACCGGCAGCGAGGCGAGATGGCGTCCGAACTCCTCGGAATTCGTAGCCACGATCACCTGCTGGCAAACATCCAGGCTAAGCGCTTTCTCGATCGTATCGAGGGCGATAGCCTGATCGGCCTCCGCAAGCATCCGCTCAACGGGACTTGCAGCCGCTCGGCCCAGGAAGATCAAGAAAGATACCTTTTCGCTTCCCCGCATCGCTTCCTCTATCAATGAGTTCCCATTGGCATCAGAGCCAGTTTTTCGACCTGAACCTGGGGCAGCAGGCGATCGATGTCCTCACGATAGCAGAGCTGCGTGCCTGGTGTCAAGGCCGTCGCGGCCCCGGCTGCCGCGCCCAGCCGCAGCGCCTCGTCGAGCCCCTTCCCCTCCATCAGTTGTAAGACGACGCCAGCCAGCATCGAATCGCCGGCGCCCACGGTGCTTCTGGCGTCTACGAGCGGCGGAACGACCTTCCAGGCCTCCCGGTCGGTGATGGCTATGGCTCCTTTAGCTCCGAGAGACACGACGACGATTCCTACGCCACTCGCCTGGACCTCCCTTGCCGCGCCGAGAACTTCTTCCTCGGTGCTCAGCTCCCGGCCGACGAGATCCTCCAGCTCGACCCGATTGGGCTTGATCAGGTGAGCCCCGGCCAGCACGCCGCTGCGAAGCAGATCGCCGTCGGCGTCGAGGACGGCGATCCCTCCGCACCTTTTTGCTTCCGCTATGAGTTCCGCGTATATCTTCGAGTTGATGCCGGGCGGCGCACTTCCCCCAAAAACCACCCACGTTCCAGGTTTGCAGTGTCCATTCAATCGAGACTTGAGCTCTTGCACATAGTGGGCCCCGATCTTGGGGCCCTTCTCGTTGATCAGCGTGGTCGTCTCATTCTTCTCGTCTTCGATAGCAATGTTAGTCCTGGTCTGCCCGGGTGTGTGAATGAAATCATCGAGGATGCCGATCTCGTTCAACGAGGCCTCGACGAAGCGGCCCACGCTGCCGGCAACGAAGCCCATTGCGAGGCTGCTCTTCCCGAGGGTGCGCAGCACTCGGGAGACGTTGATCCCCTTGCCCCCAGGGTCGCTGCGACTCTCCTTGACGCGGTTTGTCTCGCCGATGATCAGTTCCTCCAGAACGACCGTCTTGTCCATGGTAGGATTGAGGGTAACAGTGATAATCATCTACCTCAAGCCGCCTCAGGTTCCATCAGTCCATAATCTCCATCTTCGCGAATGTACAGGACATTCACCTGTCCCGTTTCCGAGTTGTGGAACACAAAGAAATCGTGGCCCAACAGCTCCATCTGATCGACCGCCTCGTCAAGTGTCATCGGCTTGCTGGGGAACTGCTTGGTCTTGACGATTCGCTTTTCTGGCCACGCCGTTGCCTCTGCTTCTATCGCGGCCCCCTTTGAGCTGGGCACCCGGCCTCGCGAATATAGCTTCTCTTTGTAACGCACCGCCTGCCGCTGCATTACGTCGGCCACCGCGTCGATAGCAGCCCGCACATCGAAAGCTTTTTCCTCACCCCTCAGTATCGTTCCGCTGGCGACGAAGGTTGCCTGAGCTACGTAGCGATCCACAGCGCTTTTCGTTTTCTCGTGCGAAAGCTCGACCGTGGCGCTGGAGACATTGTCGAGGTAGCGGTCCAACTTGCCGAGTTTCTTCTGGATGTAGTCTCGCAGTTGCTCTGGCACATCCATGTTTTTGCCCTTGATGACGATGCGCATGGTGCTTCTCCCTCTAAATTGATCTCTCTCACCGTCCCAACCAAAAGGTTGGTGGACATAATCTGCCCAAAAGAATCAGAAAACAAGAATCAAAAAACTCTCCTGGTTGGTCAGCAGAGCTAGCGCATTACTTCTCATATTCTCCCTCGCGTCTAAGATAGCACAACATCTGAGCCACTGTCAATGAAACCGGAACTTTAGCAACAAAATCCTTGCTAATACTTGCGACTCGTGATATGCTTGTTTCTAACAATAGCAATTTATGCGGTTAAGCGTGTGGACTTAGTATGGGCTAAGAAGAATGCGGCGGGATATACGTGAGTTGGGTTTCGGGAGGTTGAATTGACTACGCCTACTATTGAGGAGTACATCGAGGCCATATACATCATGCAAAGCGAGGACTCTGTCGTGATCAGCGCTCGTCTCGCGGAGCGGATGGCCGTATCTGCGCCGACGATGACGGACACCCTGAAGCGAATGACGAAGCAGGGATACGTGGTGGTTGACAGGCGCAAGGAAATCAACCTGACCGAGAAAGGGAAAGAGGTGGCAGAATCCCTGGTCAGGCGGCACCGTCTATCGGAACGATGGCTGACCGATGTGCTTGGCCTCGACTGGTCAAAGGCGCACCAGGAGGCCTGCAAGCTGGAGCACGCGATCTCTCCAGAAGTGGAAGAGAAGCTGTCTAAAGCGCTGGATAACCCCTCTACGTGTCCCCACGGTAACCCCATTCCAGGCTCTGGAAAGACGGTTCCGAAAGACAGCATATCTTTGAACCAGGTGAGCAACGGCAATGAGGTAACTGTCATCCGAGTATCCCAGTCCGGCGAAGAGGACCCTCGTTTCTTAGACTATCTTATGCGAGGTGGTATAGTTCCAGGGGCGAAGCTAAAGGTTGTGGAGGTGGCTCCCTGGGCCGGCACGGTGACCGTTTCCAGCGGCGAAAACTCGGTGTCGATTGGAATGCAGGCGGCAGCTCACGTCTGGGTATGCGTTAAGCGGTAGCTGCATAAGGCCCGTGTTCTTCTGCTTTTCTCGCACGAGCTTGTTGACAGGCGTAACTCCATCTGGTACTATGCTCAAGGAAAGTGAATATCAGGGCGAGGGCGCTCCCTATTGGGAGCCTGAGAGGGGAAGACCGGTGAAAATCCGGCACTGTCCCGCAACTGTGAAGCGCCGGGTCGAGCCCCGGCGATAAGTCAGAACTACTCCCCTTGGCCTGTTTTGCCGTACACCTTCGAGAGAAAGGGGGTAGGCAGGGGTCGTGAGTAGAAATCGACCATCCCCTTGTCCGATCGTGGGCGAGGGGTTTCTGTTTTGCCGAGCAACAGGCTGTTTGGAGTAGTAAGGAGGAATGAACTGTGACGACGTTGTGGGAGAAGATCGAGAGCGTTGGGCCACTGGACGAGACGGCGATGGCCGCAGCGCGCGAAAGGCAGGATACGCTGACCAAGCCGTTGGGCAGCCTTGGACGGTTGGAAGAGCTCTCGGTGAAGGTCGCGGGTATCAGGCAAATGGCGACCCCGAGGATCAGCGACAAGGCGATTATCACGATGGCCGGCGATCACGGCGTCGCGGCGGATGGCGTTAGCGCCTATCCTTCCGAGGTAACGCCACAAATGGTGTACAACTTCCTCCGAGGGGGCGCCGCAATTAATGTCCTGGCCAGACACGTGGGAGCGCGTGTGGTGGTGGTCGATATGGGCGTGGCGGTGGACCTCGAGCCTCACCCTGACCTGATCGTCAGGAAGATCGGCTACGGGACCCGCAATATCGCCGTCGGTCCGGCCATGACGAAAGAGGAAGCGGTGCTGGCGATCGAGGCGGGAATAGAGATCGTGGAGGCGGAGATCGCTCGAGGATTGGATATCGTCGCCACCGGCGACATGGGCATCGGCAACACCACGCCGAGCAGCGCAATCGTGGCCGCCGTGACGGGCCAGGCCGTCAGCAGCGTGACAGGGCGGGGGACCGGGCTTGACGACGTTCGGCTGCGCGCCAAGATTGAAACTATCGAGCGCGCGCTATGTGTGAATCAGCCTGATCCCAGAGATGGGCTTGACATTCTCGCCAAGGTGGGCGGTTACGAGATCGGTGGCCTGGCGGGTGTAATCATCGGCGCGGCGGCGAACCGGTTGCCCGTGGTGATCGATGGGTTCATTTCGGGTGCTGCCGCGTCGATCGCCGTGCTGCTTTGTCCCCAGGCGGCGGATTATCTGATCGCGGCCCATAACTCTGTCGAGATTGGGCACCGTGTCATGCTGCAGCGGATGGGCATGGCGCCGCTGTTTGATCTCAATCTACGTCTAGGCGAGGGAACCGGCGCCGCTCTTGGGATATCGCTGGTCGAAGCGGCGACCAGGCTATTGTCCGAGATGGCTACGTTTGCCGAGGCCGCGGTCTCGGAGGCCGTCGATAACGCCGGTACCACCGTTGTCTGAGAGGGGGATGCTCTGGGGTTCTTGATTGCCCTACAGTTTCTGACGGTTCTGCCCTCACCTTTTCGTCGCTCCGCCGCGACGGCGTTGAGCCCGGCCGCGGTTGACTACTTTGGAGTGGTCGGGCTGATCGTTGGCCTTATCCTGGCCGGAATGGATGTAGCACTGAGCCAGGTCTTTCCGACGGGGGTCACCGGCGCGCTTCTCATCGCGGGTCTCGCGATTCTGACGGGTGGGTTGCACCTGGACGGGCTGATGGACACCTGCGACGGTGTTTTCAACCGGGGGGACCCTGAGCGTCGTCTGGAAATTATGCGCGACAGTCGCGTAGGGGCATTCGGCGTCGTCGGACTGGCCGCCCTCTTGTTGGTCAAGTACGGCGCTCTGGTATCGTTGCCGGTTCCAGTAAGCTACGGCTGGTGGGAGGCATCGGGAACGATCCCTCTGCGAGCTAGCGCCCTGATCTTGATGACTACGACGGCGCGTGTCGCCATGGCCTATTGCGTGGTGTGCTTTCCTTACGCCCGGTCGGCAGGTCTGGGCCAGATGTTTCGCGGTGGGCGAAGAGCGATCTCGCTAAGCATCAATACTGTGCTGCTGGTCGCCCTGGCCTACCTGCTTCTCGGAATTCTCGGCGTTATTGGTCTGTTGGCCAGCGCCGCGGCGGTGTGGCTGGGCGCCCTGTACGTAATGACGAAAATACCAGGTTTGACCGGTGACGTTTACGGCGCGCTCGGTGAGCTGGCCGAAGTCGTCGTGCTCCTGGTGCTGGTTGCGGGACGATAGTGATTGCCGAGATCCTTATTCTGTTGCTTGCCGTGCTGATCGATCAGTTGCTGGGTGAGCCCCCGAGCATAGTGCATCCGGTTGTTTGGATCGGCAAAGTTATCGAAGCGCTGATGAAAGCCAGTCCGAGACACGAGCTTGCGCGACTTGCCTACGGCGCTTTGATCGTGACGATGGTGGTAGCAGCCTTCGGTCTTGGGACGTTCTTTTTACTCGATCTCCTGAAAGGCTGGAACGTCGTCGCTTACGTGGTCGTCGGGGCTTTTCTTTTCAAGACAACTTTCGCCGTGCGCGAGTTGCGACAGGCTGCTATACGTGTGTTCTCATCGCTTGTGGGTGGCAACCTTGAGGTCGCGCGGGCGCAATTGCGGCATCTGGTCAGCCGTAATACGGCCAGGCTCGACGAGCCACTGATCGTGGCCGCGACGGTGGAATCTGTAGCGGAGAACGTTACAGACTCGTTCCTGGCGCCTTTGTTGTTTTTCTCGGTTTTGGGTGTTCCCGGCGCCATGGCCTATCGCGTCGTCAACACGTTTGATGCGATGATCGGCTATAGGGGAGAGTACGAATACCTGGGCAAGTTTGCCGCGAGGCTTGACGACGTTCTGAATTTCGTTCCTGCGCGCCTGGGAGGTGTTCTCACAGTGGTGGCGACTGCGCTGGCTCGGGCAGATACGCCTGGCGCGTGGCGCGTGATGTTGCGGGACCATTCTCTTACAGAGAGTCCTAACGCGGGCTGGACCATGAGCGCTATGAGCGGTGCGCTGGGCGTTCAGCTTGAGAAGGTTGGCCACTACCGGCTTGGCGATCCGGTGGCTGAGCTAACGCCTTTGAAGATTCTACGCACGGTCGATATAATGTATGTGGTGGTGATTCTGGCTTTGTCACTAGCGTTACTCCTCGAGGTTCTGATTGATGTCCATTTTCCCTAGGCCTGACCTTCGCGGTGCGGTCCCGTGCTATCATGGAGGTGTGACTCGTGAAGACATCGAGAGCCTGGCCCGGGACGGGGTTCTTGAAGAGGCCAGCGTTATCGATTTCAGCGTGACCACGAACCCGCTGGGCCCCTCTCCTGCGGCTAGAGCAGCACTTGCAGCGGTCGATATCCAGCGGTACCCTGACAGTGAAGCGACTGAGCTGCGGTGTGAGCTTGGCAGGCGGCTCGGCGTCGACGTCGACAACCTGATCGTCGGGAATGGCTCGGTCGAGCTGATATGGCTGGTTTGCTCGGCCTATCTGAGGGCGGGCGATGCGTCCCTAATCATCGGCCCGACCTTCGGCGAGTACGAAACGGCCAGCCGGATATTCGGTGCCGACGTGACGTTCTATCTGGCGCAGGAGGAGGACGATTTCAGTCCTGACCTCGACGTCGCCACGCGTCTTATCCATGAGATAAGCCCCAGGCTGGTGTTTCTGTGCAACCCGAACAATCCCACGGGATACCATATGCAAAGTGATCAGGTTGCGCGGGTCGTCGATGCCGGCTGTGATAGCCTGGTGGTGGTCGACGAGGCCTTTGCCACACTCGCGGATTCTCGCTCGGCGTCTGAAGCCCTGGCGCGCCGGCCCAACGTCGTTCTGTTGCGCTCGATGACCAAGGATTACGCGTTGGCGGGATTACGGATAGGTTATGCCGTGGCCAGCGCCGAAATAATCGACGTCTTGAGACGGGCCAGACCGCCGTGGACCGTGAACTCCTGCGCGCAGGCGGCCGCGCTGGCTTCGCTGCGCGACGAAAGCTATCTGTCGCGCAGCCGCCACGAGATCGACGCGGCGAAGCTGTATCTTGTGGCGAGGCTGGTGGAGTTAGGCCTGAAGGTGGTTCCATCACAGGCGAATTTCCTGCTCGTAAAAGTCGGCGACGCGGCGGCATTCAGGAAGAAGCTGCTGCGAAAGGGCTTTTGTGCGCGGGATTGCACGTCGTTCGGCTTGAGGGAGTATGTGAGAATCGGCGTGCGCACTAGAGAGGAATGCCACGAACTGGTCGTGGCGATGCGGGAGGTAATGTAACTTGAATCAGTTCATTCTTATCCGTCACGGAGAAACGATATGGAATGTGGCGAAACGTTTTCAGGGGCAGAGCGACATCGAGCTGAGCGATAGAGGTCGATGGCAGGCCCAAAGAACAGGTGAGCACCTGGCCGGCGAGCATATCGACGTCGTCTACGCCAGCGATCTCTGTCGCTGTGTCGATACCGCCAGACTCATCATGCAGGGCCGAGACGTCGAAATCATCACGCGGCAAGGGCTTCGCGAGTCGAACTTTGGGGAATGGGAGGGGCTGACAGCTCAACAGATCGAGGCGCATACCCCTGGAGCCCTCGATGCGATGCGCGGCGACGTCGTCGGCTTTCATCCTCCGGGTGGCGAAACCTGGTGGGAGATGAGCGAGAGAGTGCGTCGCGCTTTTGCAGAGATCAAGAGCGAGAACTCGAACAAAACGATTCTCGTCGTCGCCCATATTAATCCCGTGCGGGTGATGATTGGAGATGTGCTCGGCGTTAGCGCCAAGATCAACTTCCGTCTATCCATCAAGAACTGTTCGGTAAACCGAATTGCCACGAACGCTCGCGGCGATAGCCTGACTGCCTATAACGATATCTGCCATCTTGAGGGCTGGCATGAAAGCTAAAGTGCTGATGGTGCAGGGCACAGCGTCCTCGGTCGGCAAGAGCGTGGTCGTCGCCGCGCTTTGCCGTATTTTCAAACAGGATGGGCTTCGTGTAGCGCCTTTCAAGGCGCAGAATATGGCGCTGAACTCGTTTGTCACGCCTGATGGCGGTGAGATCGGCCGTGCCCAGGCTGTCCAGGCAGAGGCGGCGTGTATTGCCCCAAGCGTGGATATGAATCCCATCTTGTTGAAACCAGAAACCGATGGGCGCTCCCAGATCGTCGTGCTCGGTCGTCCCCGTGCCTCCTTGGCGGCTAAAGACTACTACGCCCGTCAGGCAGAGCTCTGGTCGATCGTCAAGGAATCGTTCGCACGTCTTTCGGCGAAGTTTGATTTGATTATAATCGAAGGGGCGGGTAGTCCGGCCGAGGTTAATTTGAAGGCAAGTGAGATCGTCAATATGCGTGTGGCCCGGCACGCCAGCGCGCCCGTAGTGCTGGTCGGGGACGTGGACAAGGGGGGCGTTTTTGCCGCGCTGGTCGGCACGCTGGAGTTGCTTGACGCGGAAGAGAGAGACCTGGTGAAGGGGTTCATTATCAACAAGTTCCGTGGCGATCTTTCGCTGCTCAGGCCTGGCCTCGACTTTCTCGAGAATCGAACGAACAAGCGGGTCATCGGCGTGATTCCGTACTATCGAGATGCCCAGGTAGCCCAGGAGGATTCGGTGTACCTTGAAACACGCCCTACCGAGCACACGATCGGTGCGACAATCGACATCGCCGTTCTTTGGCTGCCACATATCTCTAATTTCGACGACTTCGACCCGCTCGATCAGGAAGATGGCGTGCGCGTGCGCTACGTGCGGGACGTAGACCAGCTTGGCAGCCCCGACCTGATAATCATACCGGGCACGAAAAGCACCATGGCCGATTTGTTCTACCTGAGGAGCAACGGTCTGGCGGAGTGCATCGTCGATTTCGCCCGCCGGGGCAAGCCAGTGATTGGGATTTGTGGTGGATATCAGATGCTCGGCAAAGAAATGAGCGATCCTGAGCAGGTCGAGTCCGAAGTGGAGCGAATGGTGGGGCTGGGCTTGCTTCCAATAGGCACGAGATTCGAGGCCACCAAGGTCACGCGGCAGGTGCGCGGGCGGGTGCTCTGCAATCGGGGTTTGTTTGATGGCTGCGCCGGCGTGCCTGTGGTGGGATACGAGATCCATATGGGTGACAGCGGGGCCAGCGAGACGGAACACGTGTTTGAGATTGTCGATGCCGACGGGTCCATCCAGTTGGATGGCGCGGTGAGCCGTGACGGTACTGTCTTCGGCACCTATCTTCACGGTATCTTCGATAATGCCGAGTTTCGGCGGACCTTACTGTCTCAGCTCGCCCGGCGGAAGGGGCAATGTCTTGAGTTCGAGCGCCCTCTGGCATCGCGCGAGCAGCAATATGATAGGCTCGCCGATACCGTGCGCGGCAGCCTGGATGTCGGTTTCCTGCGGGCGATTTGTGGTCTGTAGGTGAAGAATGAGGAGAAAACTCATCCTGGTGCTCGGGGGCGTGCGCAGCGGCAAGAGCGCGTACGCGGAGGGCCTGGCGAAGCGAAGCGACGGGAGTGTTCTGTACGTGGCTACAGCCACCGCCGGCGATGATGAGATGCGGCGCCGCATCGAGGAGCATCGCCGACGACGGCCTGAATCGTGGCGAACCGCCGAAATCCCGCTGGGGGTCGGCGCTGCTCTGCGCGCGAGCCTACCTGGCATCGACGTGGTGCTGCTCGATTGCTTATCGGTTCTGATATCCAACGTCCTTCTGCATAATGAGGCTGCCGACGAGGATCAAGGTGTCGCCCTCTATGCCCGCGCCGAGGCCGCCGTGCAGCGTGAAATCGACCGGTTACTAGAATGTTATAACGATTCCTCCGCAACGTTTGTGGTCGTTTCCAATGAGGTCGGACTTGGCGTGGTTCCTCCTTATCCGCTCGGCCGTGTCTATCGAGACCTTCTCGGTATGGCGAACCAGAACATTGCCCGATGCGCCGATGAGGTGTATCTGCTGGTCGCCGGTGTTGCGGTGGAGCTGAAGAAACCAACTACCTAGCTAGCTAGCTAGGTAGGTAGGACCCCACCTATCGTGGCCTCTACGAAGTTCTGGGTGCGTGCTTATAGCAGTTTGCGAAGGATTTGGGCAGCGGAGCAGCCACCGATATACCGAGCG
>JACPRP010000097.1 GCA_016189905.1 Chloroflexota bacterium
GCATCACAAAGGCAAAACTTTCGCTCTCCAATCCCTGCGTCGTCTCCGGGAAATATCCCTTCCTTATGACGATGTTGTGGAGGTCGCCGATCGTTGCCTTCAGAACCTCGATGCTCGTGTCCTGGAACCTGTCGTCGGCGCACTCCACGTCCCCTTGCGGAAACCCTTCGAAAGTATCGAAGAGGTACAGCTTCTTATCGGGGGCCAGGCTATGTATTATCCTGCTAGTGTTCCCCCTGTACACTCCCACCTCCGCAAAACTGCCTGCTATATTCTCTTTTCGAATCGTGTTGATCGCCAGCGCTATTGTTCCGTACCTGACGTAATCGTCGGACGTGGCAAGGTGATCGTGGATGGCTCCATCGTACGGGGGAAACTGCATTGCGGATCTGGGCATCAGAGTGGAGCCGGCAACATTCACTGCCAGGCGAAGGTTCCTTAGCCTCCTCTTAACCGTTTTCAACATAGCTCACAGCATCCAAAGTCTGAATCTCACCTCTTAAGTCGGCTGCCGCACGGCATTATACACTTTACGGCGGCGGAAGACAATCTTCTTGGCGACCAAGCAGCCGATTTTTACCGTGGTCCTAATTGACAGGGCATCATTTTGTGGTACTATATGGGGACTGTGTAGAGTGAGAAGAGGCTGTTAGCCTGCAATGGTGGCAATAACTCCTTGACTTAGCTTGAACTTGACCGTGACATTGCATAATAGCGGAGATTGGTAGATGCTCAGGTTCAACCGGCGGCGAGGTAACTCAACTTTCCCGAAGTTTTCAGCCCAGGCAACCGCCATTGTCGGCGGCGTTCTCATAGCGCTCGCCGCTGTTACACCAGGAATGGCCCCTGTTTTGACGTTTGACGAAGCATACAACATGGCCCTGGCCAAACATCTTGCGAACACGGGGCAATACGCGACGGAGATAGTAGGCACTCCTCTCCGATGGTTTGATCCCTACATCACTACAGGACCAACCCTCGAGATACCGCTGGCTTTAGTTATTAAGTTTTTTGGGACGGGTCTCGTTCAAGCTCGCGCTGTAACCTTAGCCTTCCTGGTACTCCTTCTCGTGTCCTCGTACATCGTGGCTAATCGCCAATCGAGCTGGCTCGGCGGGGCAATCGCTTTGGCCCTTCTTGGCTTGCTTTCCTACGACCTTTACGATCTGGGGCTGAGAGTGCTTGGAGAGGTGCCCGCGGTAGCGTTCCTGTTACTCTCCGTTGCGACCTTAAGCAGGTCAGAGGGCATCTGGTCATTTCTTGGTGGAGCTCTAGCGGCCCTAGCCGTGCTCTCCAAGCCACAGCTCATTATCGCGGCAGCGGCGATACTCGCCGTACAGTTTGCTTTTTGCATCGCCGGTCAGAGGGGAGCGGGCATTCGCACCCTTCTGTTGGTCGTTGGAGTCGTGGTGCCGCCTGCGATCTGGAATGCTTACCAGATTGCCGTGGTCGGCATAGCCAGATGGCTTGATATGAACGCGTTCACAGGGAACCGAATCATCCAAGCAACTGCGACGTTGAAATCGCTGGTGAACGCAGCTTCGCTCACACCATCGACCATTATGCTCCTCACAGCTTTATCATTGCTGTTCGGGATGGCCGTCATCTGGCTCGTCAGGCGCTACGGTCGCGCCCTGCGTCCTGTGTTTGCAAGACTGGCATTACTGATGCTCGTTACGGCGCCTCTTCTCGCGCTGCGCTGGGACTATGTCGCCTATCGCATCTCTTATCATTGGCGAGACCACCAAATCGAAACAGCACTGGCGCTGTTCGGCCTTTTGTTTGGTTTGGGCTATAGTCTTTTCCGACTCAGGATTGGCATCAGCTTGATGAGCGTGGTGGGCATTCTGTTTGCAGAATGGTATTTAGGATACTCTGAGGTCAACCCGTATCGCTATTCGTTCTTCTGGAGAATCATCGGACTCATCGAAGCCGGCGTCGCACTCGACTTAATAATCAGAAGTCTAGCCGGACGAACGAAGCCATTCATGGGCATTTTTGAGTCGTCTCCAGTACTCACAGCGATAACCACCTCCGCAGGGTCTTCTCTGTGCGCGGTCGGCGTCATTGGTCTTTTGCTGGCGCATAACCTGCCTATCATACAATCCGTGCCACCTCGCAATTATTATGGGCCGCCTGAAGTCGCCGATTGGCTTAAACAGAATACTTCACCCGATACAATACTACTCGGCTCTGGCTGGTGGCTTCCCTGGGAAGTAGCGTACGTGAGCAATCTGCCAGTCGCGGACGTCGAAACGTCGGTATTCGACAACCTTTCCGACGCACGAAGGCCGCGTTTCCTGGTGATAAGACCCGAGCTATTCGGACAAACGCATCTGGCACCAGATGTCGTAAGCGTGATGCAGAGGGCTGATCTCGTAGTTTTCCAATCTGGCGGCATCGTAGTGTATCGCTGGCCAACGCCCCCGGAGTTTGCGACCGGAGCAAATGCCGGCACGGTTGTCGTTGATTTGCTGAAGGACCTTTCGGATCGCAGGCTTATGTTAACACCTCCTCCCAGGGACGGACTGCTTGACAATCAGCACGGGAACTTCATATACCCTTTTCCCAGGGCGATGACTCGCGGCGTGATCATGATCTCAGCATCGGCGATGACCACTTATCCGATCGCCATCAAGTCTGGCCAGAGCTTATTGGTCGGCTATACGCCACCGACCCAGGGAGATGGGCTGACGGTAACTGTTTACGTTGACGATGGCGGTAACAGAAAAATCCTTTGGAGCAGCTTCCTGCAAGTTGAGCCCCCATCGCCGGAAAGCTATCATTTAAAGACGATTCCCTTGTCGGAGTTCGCTGGACGGCAGCTCCCTTTCACCATTGAGGTCACGTCCGTGCCATCTGGCGACGCCATCTCCGACTGGCTGTTTCTAGGGCCACTAGTGATCACCGAGTAGCTGTCCTGACATTCAGCATCTGTCAGAACGCAGGGGCGTGAGCCCGCCTGCGCGTTAAGACCGCTTGTAAACGAAATATTTTCATGCTAGACTGAGTCTACTTTGTAGCAGTTTGTATTTGGATGTGGCTACGTTTGATGCGCTCGCTCGATCGATGGCTGCTTCGCTAGCTCATTCCTTTCGAAACCCGCTTCAGGAGAGCGGCAGCCAGAAGGGGCTCGATTTCGGGGTGGCGCATTATGGTTTCAGTAGCCTCTCTAACAGAACGAACGATTTCCGAAGATATGCGACACAAAGCTCTGATCATCGTGCCTGCTTTCAACGAAGAGGATAGTCTGGACCCGTTGCTGCAAGAAATCAGGATGGAAATCCCTGAGTTTGACATCGTTGTCGTAGATGACGGTTCGACCGACCGAACGGGTGAGATCGCGAGAAGGCATACCGCTCACGTTATCCAGTTGCCTTTTAACCTGGGCATTGGCGGAGCGGTGCAGACAGGATTCCGTTTTGCACGAAGCGGCAGTTATCAAATAGCGATCCAGGTCGACGGAGATGGCCAACATCCCCCCCGTCAAATCATGGATCTGGTAAAACCGGTATTGGACGGAGAGGCCGACGTGACGATTGGGTCGCGGTTCCTTGGAAACAGTGGTTATCGTCCTCCCTTCAAACGGAGCGTCGGTATTGCGGTTTTTCGCATCCTGAACTCGTTGCTGCTGCGGCGGCCAATTACTGATTGCACATCGGGCTTCCGTGCCTATAACCGCCGCACGATTGTGTTTTTGGCCGATAATTATCCGATAGATTACCCGGAGCCAGAGAGCGTGGTAACCCTCGCGCGCGCCGGATTCCGAATTAAAGAAATCCCCGTCGATATGAGGGTTCGCCAGGGAGGAAGATCTTCAATCTCGGGGTTTGGATCTGCATACTATATGGTCAAAGTCGTACTTGCTATCCTCATGGAAATGTCTCGACGTCCAAAACTCGGTGTTAAGCGGCAATGAATAGTCTGACACGAAAAGTATCTATGGTAGGGGCAGGTTTGAAGCCTGCCTTGCCGGACCGCTACTGGAATCCATCCGTTTATGCTACGCACGATATTCCCTGAAGGGAGCAGACCATAGGCGTCGAAGTAGACACGTTCAGGACACAGCTTATTTCGATACTTGGCAGCGCGGCTGGATTAATCATCGTCCTGGAGCTTGTTCGGAGACGAAGGCTGCGCGAAGAGTACTGCCTGGCGTGGATAGCGGCGGCCATCATTCTTGTCTTCTTCTCCGTGAGGCGTGATCTATTTGAAAACCTCGCCTGGACGCTAGGTATCGATTATCCTCCATCGCTTTTGGTGCTCGGGCTGATCGTTTTCGGTCTCATAGTTGCTGTACACTTCTCCTTGAAGATCTCTCTGCTCGAACAGAGAGTCACCCGTCTCGCTCAAGAGCTCAGCATTATGGAGAGCAAACTAGAGTCCGGTGAGGCTGCACGGCAGGAAGCAGGGGCCCAAGCCCGAGCGGCCGAATCGCAGGATCTGGCTAAGCGCGATGCACAAGACGTGTGCCAGAAGATCGTCGGTTGATGTCGAAGGCCCCCTGAATCAATATATCGCTCAGCCGCCGCCCTGATCGCACCGGTGTAAACCCTCATTCCGTTTCGACAACCAGTGGCCTCGACCATAGAAGCCAATCGGCGATGTCGTTGCTATTCGGGCCAAGACCGATATCGGCGATGAAGCGGAGCACGATATTCCGCCCGGCATATGGCGTCAGATCCAAGCGCTCGTCAAACCATCTGCGATCGGTCGATCTTCTCGCATTAGTGTTAATGAACCGGCGGTAAACCTCCTCCACCCCGCCATCATGCAGTATCTGAAGCCGCCCGAGGACGCCGTCTCCGCCGTCATTGTTTGCCGCGCCCACGCCGAACACCAACTCTACCTTCTTCGCGCTGGGAACCGTTAGCGAGTATTCGAACTGTGCCGGCGCGATCTCGAGTATGCCACGACGAATATCATCCCCCTGATTCAAGCTGAACGGGCGGACTCTGTTACCCTTCGCCACATCATTTGACATTCGAAACGCATCAGCGTCAAAGATCACGTCTTTGGCCACCTGGCTCGCCTTTGACGATGGGCTGTAGCCTATCTGGAACAGGTAGGTCCCGTCTCTTACATAAAGAGTGTCGAGATGGCTGTTAGCCAGATCGGAATCGAGTTTCAGAACCAGGCCTTTTTGTCCCGGCACACTGGCCTCGTTCACCATCAGGTGCGTCGCGCCGACGTTCTCCAGTGCGGCCAGCAGCTTCTGAGTCTCATTCGAGATAAGGTCCCCCTTGGACGTAACCTGGTTCACCGAAAGCGCGAGTGACCCTAAATAGAAGGTCTTGAACTCCCCATATGTCACGACCCTGGCTGACTTAGGGAGATTTTCCGATGCCCACTTCTGCGCGCGGTAAGTGTTGACCCGCCCCGCCAGATATCCTTCCCTTGCCTCTGTGCTTCCGATCGCGTCCATCAATATGTCGCCGGGGTTCAACGAAGATGCCACCCAGGAATGATGTCGAACGTCAAGAAAAACCGGCAGGTTCAAGATGTATACCACAGAGAAAGCCGCCACGGTACCGGCCATGGCCACCCTTCCTCGGATCCCTTCCAGGCGACCAATGCCTTCCACGATCCCACACGATACGAGCACAGCCCCTGCAGGTAGAATGACTAACAGATACCTGCTGACGGGAACTGTTAACGCCATTGCCACGCCGTAGACGGCGGCCAGGGCGGCCAAAAGCGCGACGTTCCTGCGCAGGCGCCCCAGAACGAGGAGCGTCGGCGTGAAGAGCAGGAAAGCGGCACCAATGTACCCGGAGAACCTCTCCGGAAACACCACCAGGTTCCACGGCAAGAGCAGGTATCTCGATACCAGGTCGTTGCCCAGGCCGAACTGTTCCCGGTCGAAAACCTCATTGATGGGTGGGAAATATGGACTGCGGAAGATGCTATTGAAGAAAGGGAAAACGGGATTGCCAGTTGTGATCAGATTATGCGCATACCAGGAGGAGCCAACCAGCATGGCGAACAACGGAGGAATCAACAGGTCGCCAATAATGACAGATAGACTGAGGCTCTTCTTTCTGAAGAAGAGGCTAACCACGGCGGCCATAGGTATCAGAACAATCACGTATACGGCCTGAAGCTTGCCGTTCAACGCGAAGCCTGCCATTAGAGCGCTGGCATAAAGCCACCGCCTTTCGTAACCGTCGCGCCAACGCACCAGGGCATAGATGGCAAGAGAGCTAAACAGGGTGAAAACCAGGTCAACGTAGGCCGTTTGCATCTCCCAGGCAAAGACCGGAATGTTTATCAGTATCGCCGCGGCCAGAAGACCTGTTGACGAGCTGAAGAGCCGTTTACCGAGAACGAAGGTCCCGGCCAGGCTCAGGATTCCGGCCCAGTACTGGATCAACTTCGCCGCGATCTCATCGCTCAGCGCCAGTGGGATAGCGTATAACAGATTGTATCCCATCGGAATTCCGAAGTGGAAGTCCTCTCTATACAGATTCACCCAGCCACCGGCGTCAAGGAACCATCGCGAATAGAGCAGATGTGCTGAAAGGGCATCGCTGCCAAACTCGGGAAGAAGAGCGGCAAGAAAAAGAAACAAAGCCTGTGCCACGATAAGCGGGAACGCAAGTTTCCAGATGGCGCTCTGTCCGAGAATGCTGCCTATCGTCAGGCTCTTCAGTCCACGAACGAGATGTGGAAGGTCGTTAGCGAGAAGGTCGTTAGCAAGTTGAGGAACCGAGACGGCAATCGCAAAGAGCAGCAACGCATAGATCGACCACCTCGATAGGATGCCAAAATGGGCCAGGAAGCCAGAGCCAAACGCTAGCATACCAAGGCCCAGCGCCGACGACAGCACGAATGCTTCGATGTCGGTCGTCAAACCGGATAAAAGGCGCTGAGATAAGGATCTGCCG
The DNA here is from genome assembly GCA_016189905.1 of Chloroflexota bacterium. Classification (GTDB taxonomy): domain Bacteria; phylum Chloroflexota; class UBA6077; order FW602-bin22; family JACPRP01; genus JACPRP01. The sequence continues at coordinate 6,888 of JACPRP010000097.1, forward strand.
AACGAATATGCCACGACGATTATCGCCGCGAATGAAGCCAGCTCCGCGGCCAGTTCCCCGCGTCTCGGCAGGCTAACAACCACGCCGACGGCCAGAACAGCCGTAGCCAGGAAGAGATAGATCAGTGGGACGCCAGAAATAACCCTCAAGCGGCGTGACGTCTGCCCACGCAGAAGCAGAATCAGAGATAGCACGTAAAGGAGGGCCAAAAAGATGAGTATCAGTTTGCGCCCGGAATCGGCGACCTGAATCCGAAACAAGAAATCGTCAAGCCGCCTGGAATCCTGCAGTAGTTCCCAGAAAGGTAGGTAAGCCTGCCAAAGTACCAACGCAAACCACGCCAGTATAACGGGCACGATCGAGAGCGCGTAGACCCTTGCAACCCGCTTGTTCACCAGGCGGACTGATTTCTCGATGATGGACTGCGCCAAGCAACATCTCCATTACACCAGATAGCTACACTCGTGCGCCAATTATTATGCCGACTGTAATTAGAGCGATGGCCACCCATCTTTGGACAGGAACAGTCTCCCCAAGAAAAAGCCACGATGCGAGCAGGGCAAAAACAAAAGTGGCACTCACGAAAGGATAGATGTAGTTGAAGCTGAACTTGGATAGAAGGTATATCCATAGAAATGATGCCACACCATAAAGGCCCAGCCCACCCAGCACGAAAGGCGACGATAGCACCCTGGCAACTTCGGACGGGAGAGACGCGTTTCCCTCCATCAGGCCACCCAGGCGGTTCACGCCAAATTTCAACAGCACCTGCCCTCCAGTCAGGGCAAGAATAGTCGGGATAACCAACAGCACCGTAGGACTAAAAGACATATTGGGGCACCTCTGCCGCGACGCCAACCACAATCTCTACTCAGTAGTGATTCCCTGGGCGAATCGGGCATCATTCTATCATAGGGCATATTGGTATGCAACCGAATCCGGCGCTTCCATTTCAACCCAGGGCTTTCTCATGTTATCGCTGGGTCAAAGTGACGCTAGAATATCAGTATGCTCCAGTAACCAGAAACGACGGTCAGTCGCCGAGTGTGCTGCCGCTGAGGAACTTGCGGCAACGCCTATTTGCACGCCCTGTTGACTTGTTAGATCGCAGTTGCTGCTTGGCGGCTTGATAACATGAGAAAGCCCTGCCATTTCAACCCTCGTTGTTTGCCAGCAAGGCTTATGTTATAATAACGCCGCTTGAGGTGGCTCTTCAGCACCTTCCAGGCATTCCAGCGTCCTGTGATGAGGGTGATGAGAATGAGATCGAAATGGACGCTGTGAAGGGGCCAAAGAGTCCTCAGAGTAATCGCCGGCCCGTTATGGAGACACCGTGCAAGTCAGCCTGATCAGATATACCCCAGAGCCCGAGCTTACCGTGGCGTCAGCCGCGCGCCTTTGCTACTCGCAAATCAGCGCGACCCAACTGCAGGAAAAGCTGACCCCGACCCAGGTGGAAAGCCTCTTGCGCCGCGTCATATCTTCGGGCCATCATTCGGTGCTCGAGCACGCCAGCTTCACGTTTGCGATAGATGGGATATCACGCGCGTGCAGCCACCAACTGGTGCGTCACCGGCTGGCCTCTTACAGCCAGCAGAGCCAACGATACGTTTCCTACAAGGCCCCGGATTTCGTCACTCCCCCGTCGGTCGCGGACGACCCAGAACTTAGCCGCCAGTTCGAGCAAGCGGTGCTCGCCGCGTTCGCGCAATATCGCGGTCTGGTCGAGGCCGGGGTACCAGTCGAGGATGCACGGTACCTGCTCCCGAACGCCACGACCACGCGGCTGGTGATGACGATGAACGCGAGAGAGCTGATGCACACCTGCTCCATTCGCCTGTGTGTTCGTGCCCAGTGGGAGATTAGGGAGATCTTCGAGGCCATTAAGGAAGAGGTGAAGAAGGTCGCCCCGATCATCGGCGGGGCGCTGCAGATAAAGTGTATTATCCACGATTACTGTGATGAGACCGAGAGCTGCGGAATCAGACCGCTAAAGGACGAGTCTTAGGAAGGAGGGATAACCCAGGTGTATCTCAACGAGCGAATGAGCCAGTTCCTCGACGATCTGGCTTCCGGCGCACCAGCGCCGGGCGGAGGCAGCGTTGCCGCGTTGAGCGGCTCACTTGCCGCGGCGCTGATAAGCATGGTATGCAATCTAACGATCGGCAAAGAAAAGTACAAAGACGTAGAGGCGGATGTCAGGACCATTTTGAATCGATCCGAGACTTTGCGCCACGAACTGGCGGAGCTTCTCGAGGCCGACACCCAGCTCTACGGCAAAGTGATCGCGGCCTATCGCCTGCCAAAGTACACCGACGAAGAAAAGACCGTGCGCCTCGACGCCATAGATCGGGCGCTCAAGGAAGCGTGCGGCGTTCCGATGCAGATAGCGAGGCGCTGTGCCGAGCTGGTGGAGTTGTGCGTTCCTGCCGCGGCAAAAGGCAACGTCGCCGCGATTTCGGACATCGGGGTCGCGGTGCTGATGGCCGAGGCAGGCCTTGTCAGCGCCGGGCTCAACGTCAAGATAAACCTCGGCTCAATCAAGGACGCGACGTTTGTCCAGGAGGCCGCTGCCGAATTTGAAGGATACATGAAAAGCAAGGCAGAGATTAAGGCCCGCGTTCTCGAAGATGTCGAGGAAAAGCTATAATCAAGGAGAATTGCGAAGGCTATGGAAGCTGACATCCTAGATGGCAAGGCAATCGCGGCCACTATGAAGGGCGAAATCGTCGCCGAAGTCGCCGTCTTCAAAGAGAAGTTTGGCTGGGTTCCAGGAATCGCCGTGGTTCAGGTCGGTGCCGACCCGGCGTCGTCGCGCTACGTGAAGCAGATTGGCAAGTCCTTCGAGGAAGCAGGAATGACCTTCAGGCTGGAGACGCTCGACGAATCGACCGGCCAGGACGAAGTCGTGCGCCTAGTGCAAAGTCTGAACGCCGACCGTGCTGTGAACGGCATCATCGTTCAGATGCCGCTGCCGAAGCACATCTCGCAGGACGTCATCGCCTCGACAATCTCTCCTGCCAAGGACGTCGACGGGATCAACCCGGTGAACGCCGGCTACCTGCTGGCCGGCGCTGGCTCCTACTTCGCTCCGGCAACGCCAAGTGGGGGGATGGAGATTCTTCACCGCAGCGGCGTCGAAATCGCCGGGAAGCGCGCCGTGATCGTCGGCCGCAGCAATATCGTCGGCAAGCCGATGGCCTGTCTGCTGCTGCACGAGCACGCCACGGTGACGATCTGCCATTCGCGGACGAAAGACCTGGCCGCGGTGGCGCGCGAAGCCGACATCCTCGTGGCGGCCATCGGCAAGGCCAGGATGATCACCGCGGACTTCATCAAGCCGGGTGCCGCCGTCATCGACTTCGGCATCAACGTGGTCGATGGCAAGGTCGTCGGCGACGTCGACTTCGAGGGCGCGAAGGGAGTAGCGGGCGCGATCACGCCCGTCCCTGGAGGCACCGGCCCGATGACGAACATCGTGCTGATGCGCAACACCTTGCGTGCAGCAAATGAAGCTGCCGAACTGAAATAGCACCGATGAGTGACGCTATTCGACCCAATGGATCCTAGAAATCCTACAAAGTAGAAGGAGAAACAGAAGGTGTCAGTGCCAAGCGATCTGGACATTGCCCAGTCGGCAAAAATGAAGCCCATCGCAGAAATCGCTGCGAGCGTCGGGCTGCTCGAGGACGAGATCGAGTTTTACGGCAAATACAAGGCAAAGGTCTCGCTTGACGTCCTCAAGAGGCTGAAGGACAAGCCTAACGGCAAGTACATCGACGTCACCGCCATCACTCCTACGCCTCTGGGAGAGGGTAAGACGACCACGACGGTCGGGCTCGGCCAGGCTCTTGCAAAGATTGGCAAAAGCTCGACGATCTGCATTCGCCAGCCATCCCTCGGCCCGGTCTTCGGCATCAAGGGTGGTGCCGCCGGTGGCGGATACGCCCAGGTGGTCCCGATGGAGGACTTCAACCTCCACCTGACCGGCGACGTTCACGCCGTCAGTCTGGCCCACAATCTGCTGGCCGCGTTTATCGACAACCACCTGCACCATGGGAATAAGCTGAACATCGATCCGCTCGGCATAACCTTCCGCCGTGTGGTCGACGTCAGCGACCGTTCTCTGCGCAACATCATCATCGGCGTCGGCGGCAAAGAGAACGGCGTCCCGCGGGAGACAGGATACGACATCGCCGTGGCCTCGGAAGTCATGGCGATCCTTGCCCTCACCACAGATATCCACGATCTGAAAGAGCGACTGGGCAAGATCGTCATCGGCACAACTCGCGATGGGAAGCCCGTGACTGCCGGCGACCTCAAGGTAAACGGCGCGATGGCGGTTATCCTCAGGGATGCCATCAAGCCGAACCTGATGCAGACCCTGGAGAACAGCCCGGTATTCGTCCACACCGGGCCGTTCGGCAACATCGCCCACGGCAACAGCTCGATCCTTGCCGATCAGATCGCGCTCAAGCTCACGGACTACGTCGTGACTGAGAGCGGATTCGGCGCCGACCTTGGCGCCGAGAAGTTCATGAACATCAAGTGCCGCTACAGTGGACTGAGGCCCGACGCGGCGGTGGTCGTCGCCACGATCCGCGCCCTGAAGATGCACAGCGGCAAGTTCAGAGTAGTCGCGGGCAAGCCACTCGACCCTGCGCTCACGCGAGAGGACCTCGAATCCCTGCGCCAGGGCAGCGGAAACCTCGTGAAGCAGATCGAGAACATCCGCTCCTTCGGCATACCGGCCGTCGTGGCCATCAACCGCTTCAGCTTCGACAGCGACTCCGAGATCGAGCTGGTGAAGAAGATCTCTCTCGAAGCCGGCGCCGACGACGCGGTGCTTTGCGACGTCTGGGCCAAAGGCGGCGAGGGCGGCGCAGACCTGGCCCACGCGGTCGTGAAGGCTGCCGAGGAGCCGAGCAACTTCCAGTTCCTCTACCCGCTCGATGCCCCACTCAAAGAGAAGGTCGAGGCCATCGCCACGAAGATCTATGGTGCGGACGGCGTCACCTATCTGCCAGAGGCAGAGAAAAAGCTCAAGATGTACACCGACATGGGTTACGCGAACCTGCCGATCTGCATGGCCAAGACCCACCTCTCGCTATCGCACGATCAGAGCCTCAAGGGCCGGCCGAGCGGCTTCAAGGTTCCCATCCGCGACGTCCGCCTGTCGGCTGGCGCGGGATTCCTGTACCTGTTGCTCGGCGAGATGCGCACCATGCCCGGATTGCCTTCGGTACCAGCCGGCGAGAAAGTCGATATCGACGAGCAGGGCCGCGTAGTCGGACTGTTCTAGCACGATTTCAACATAATACGCACATAAACAGGCGGCAGATTCGATCTGCCGCCTGTTAGTTGATGCCGATCCACTTGAGATGCCATTGACCAGTTTGGTCAGGCCCGGGCTGATCCCTTCAGGATTGTGCCAGCCCAAAAAGGAACAAACTCTTACCCCTGTCTCCCACTATTATGAACCATCCCCCGTAGGCACGCCTGGCACACATCTTGCTACTTATGATTGCCAGACAATGGTCCGTTCCACGGCTCGGCGACGCCCGGCTCGCACGATAACCTGTCTGTTTGAAGGAGGGTCTATCAACCAATGCGTACCTGGAGTGTTTCGGTACCCATCGGGCTAGTGGTGCTGGCGCTGGGGCTGGTGGCCGCATGTGCGCCTGCCGCCACTCCGACCCCAACGGCAACCACTGCTCCTGCCAAGCCAGCGGCCACGCCTACGGCTCCGGCCAAGGCTTCGCCGCCCACGGCTGCCTCGCCCGCAGCCGCCTCGCCCACTGCTGCCGCTGCCACACCTGCGCCAGCGGTCGCGCCGACTAAGCCAGCGGCGACTGCAGTGTCAACCGTGGCGGCAACCCCTACTATGCCAGCAGCGGCTACACCTAAACCAGCGGCAGCGGCTTCGCCGACCGCGCCGGTTGCCGCCGGGCCTGCTGCCATTTCCCATCCTATCGCCGGTCGCGAGAACTGCGTGTCATGCCACCAGGTCGGTGGCTCAGGCGTGGGTGCTCCGGGCGGGACAGGTTTGCCCACGGATCATCAGGGGAGGTCCAACGATACCTGCCAGGCATGCCACAGGCCAGCATAGCCTTCGTCTTCATTCGCTAAGTGTGCGTGTGGCAATCTTGAGCTTACGGCGTCAACGGGTCGCGACAACCTGTCATACCTGTGGTCTTGCTACCAGATCTCGTGCGCCGCGTCTCGTTCAGAAAATCGCGCGCATCATTCGCTTTCCCGTTGATCATTTCGTAAATGGTGTGGCCGAGACCGACGCGGTTCTCGAAACCGCGTCGGTCTGCTGCACCTGCCGGTCACAATATGAGGCAAGGGATTTCGCGGGGCTATTCGTACATGCCGCAGATGAGGTAATCAGAGTCTGTGGCATCTGTGGATAAGTCGTCCCTTACGCTGGCCAGAGCAAGTATGAAGTTCCCGTAGCGAAAGAGTAGAAGTTGATGTGCCCTCTCTTAGCGGCGTCGAATAAGCGCTGCACCAAAAGCGAGATATCGTGCAACAAGAAGGCGACAGTATTCGCCTACACGCCTGATACTAGGGTTAGCCTACGGATGTATCCAGTACGGGAACAGAGTGCTACCCACGTTTCGCGCGATCACTTGCACCTGTACGTTAATTGTTTGCGTAGTTGTTGTCGGCGCAGTCCAAGGAACAACGGCGTAGATCGAGTTATCGCTCCACCCAAGCGTCTGTGTGACCACTACACCGCCAATTATGACGCTTCCGGCAACCACAGACTGCGCGCTACCGAAGCTGGTGCCGGTCAGCGTAATAGTATCGCCAGGACGCGCCCCTTGTGAGGCATTCGGCGAAATATTAGTGATATTAGGCGCTACCGGCGTGGCTGTCGGACTCGGCGTCACCGACGGTGTAGGGCTCGGAGTGATGGTAGGCGTCGGCGACTTAGTTGGCGTTGGCGTTGCCCCACCTGAGTGGAAAAAGCCTGAGTAGCACAGTTGATTCGCGTTGACGAAGAAATCGTAGTTATACAGGCCACCCTCCGTCACCAGCACCCGCCATTTCCAGACGTAGCCGCTCAACCCGCCCCCGGCGCCGATGAAATGCGGTGATCCCGGCCCGACCAGGTTCACGCTACTGTAAGCCGTCGGCGACGTCACCGTGATAGTGACGACGTTGCCCGGCTGTGGGTATTCCGGCACAAAAACTATGCCGCTATCGAAATTGCAACCCGATCCGGCCACGAACGGGGTCGGCGTCGCCGGGCCAGGCGTCGGCGTCAAGGTCGGCGTCGGCGTCCAGGTTGGCGTTGGCGTGGGCACCCCGGGCGCATACTCTGGCTCGAAAGCACCCTTCATATTCGTGCCGGGCAACGCATCGGGGCGATTGAGTCCAAGTGGCTTGTCGTTATTGTATTGCCGATAGAACTGGCTGTTCCTGCCCTGCTCTTCCAGATCGGGTGGTAGGTCGATTCCCGTGATCAGAGCCTTGAAATACTGCGCCAGCAGCAGGCCCTGAGTCCTTCCGGAAGACGCGTCGTAATGCATTATATTCCGCTGGAAACGCTGATAAACGAAGTTGAAGTTGTTAGGATCATTAGACGGATTGCTGATTGGTATGCCCCACAACTCCATGTTCAACAGAGGCAGCAGAGCGGGGTTACCATCACCCTGAGGAAAGGCGTCTTCCAGCCTCACCGCGCCGGAAAACGCCGAGCCGAAGTTGACCGGCAGTCCCTGATAGCTATCCGGAGCGCTCTCCTTGATGAAATCCACGATCGACACGGCGTAGTCCGGCGAGCCCACCGCCGGAGCAGCGGCGGCCAGCGCAGGATCTACACCTGGCAGGACCGCGCCGTTGATGCTCGTGTAGGGCATCACACTCTGGTCCAATAGATTCATTATCGTCGGCGCACCGTTCCTTATCTGCACGACATAGCGCTGAAAGAACTGTACGCGATCGCCGAGCAGGGTGAATTCACGAGAAATCGGGAACCCGAATTGCGTAAAACCACCGCGCGAGCTCACGTAGTCGAGGATCATCGGGTTAGAAACGTAGAAACTGGTCTCAGGGAAGAACCTGGCTTCCTGAACCGCTGCCGTTTGAGGAAATGGCAAGGATATAGAAGAGATCACGAATAGGATCGTCGCCAGCGTTAAGATAGCTCTCCGCAATTCCCCATATCTCCTCGACTCACAGAAATCCTTTGCTGACCGCAAAGCAACGCTATCATACACTTTTTCGAAACGTTGTCAAGCAGGATCAAGGAGATGGATAGGGCGTTGCGGGACCGCTTGCAGGCGCGGCACTGCCCGGCTCGGGATACGCCTGAGGCGGTGCGGCTGGTGTCGGGTAGCTAGCCTCGCCCGGTTTGGGATACGCTTCAGAGGTGGGGACGGCCTTGGCCGCGGGGGTTGCCGTTGGAGTGGCAGTAGGTGTGCAGGCAGAGATGGCCGTGATGGTAAGGAGCAGAGTCACGGCGAGCGCAATCATTAACGCCCTGGGCTGAAAGCCAGATTCTGGCATCTGGAGCGAGACGAATCTTTTCAAGCTGTGTACCTCCTCGTGAATATTGAGTTCGCCCTACATCATATACAATTTCGCCCGTTAGTCAAGTCGGATATTGCCAAAGCGCCGAATGCCACGTATAATAGCGCTGGTAGGCTGAGGATCGCCACCTGCCATAACGTCGAGCGGCAAAACGAAAGGAGACTGCAATGCCAGTCGTGAACATTAAGATCAAGGCCGGGCGTAGCACTGAAACCAAAAGGCAGCTTGCGAGAGAGATGACCCAGACCATCATGGCGGTTCTGGACGTGCCAGCAGATGCGGTCACCATCTCCATCGACGAGTATCCGCTGGAGCATCTGGCGAAGGCCGGCGTTCTTTTTGCCGATGGCGGTGGAACACCCAAGAAATAGGCTATCGAAGCAAATTTTCAAAATAGACTATCGCTGGGCCCTGAAAACCAGTATGTTTTGATGAATTATGTTAGGAACGTAGGTGTACGGGTAGCCGTAGGGCCTGACTCGTGCGCCGGTTCCGTACCATATCTTTATGCCCTTCATCACGAACCCTACCCGCTTGATTCGCTCACTGATCTCGTAGGAGGCCATCACATATTCGCCGCCCTGATAGGAGTCACGCAAGATCACCACAAAGTAGCCATTAGCCCTGAGAAGCTTGCGAACCGCCTCCGCTGAGCGCTCGATGGCATCGTAGAACTGCGCGAAGCTCCGAAGATTGCGGAAATCTCGTGGGTCGTCGGAGAAGCTATCGAAATCAGTACGGCGGTGCTGTATATCGTATGTGCCGTCGCACATCGTCTTCTCGAGCGCGATCGAGTACGGCGGATCGGTCACCACGAAATCGAAAACCCGCCCCTGCTCGCTCATCTGCGCCATCATCTGAACACAATCACCGTGGATGACTTCCTGCGCGGCCAGGTTCTCCTCGCGACAGACCTGCTCGTAAACCTTCAGCCAGCGCTCGTTGACGTCGATGCCTGTGGCAATTCGACCGCAGAGGCTCGCGCCAATCAGTGTGCCGCCAACGCCGCAAAAGGGATCGAGCACGGCCTGGCCTGGCTTGGTGAAGAACTCGATGATGTGCTTCATAAGCTGGGGTGGCTTGTTAGCACCGTGCTGCTTGCGCAAGCGATGGCCATAGGCGGAGGGATAAGACGTTCGGAGAACGGACTTAGTAAAGAACAGCCACTCACTGCCACCAAGGTCGTTCAAGCCGTTCTTCGGGTGAACCGAGTGGTCGCGTTGTTTCGGCTGGTCGGCTTTAGCTTCTTGCGTCATCGGTCGTCAGTCAGATCCACGAATCTCAGGTCCTCGATGCCGTCGACCTGGCGAACCATATTCAACACCTCAGTCGGCACCGGGTCGTCGACGGACAATACGGTGACCGCGATACCTCCCCGCGATGCTCGCCCCAGGTGCAACCCGGCGATGTTGATGTGGTGATTGCCGAGAATCGTGCCTATCTGGCCGATCATGCCAGGCTTATCGAGATGATTGTCGATCAGCATATAGCCGAATGGCTCGAAGTCGACCCGATAGCCGTCGATGCCCACGATGCGAGGATCGGCGCCGAACAGGGTGCCCGCTACAGCGCGCGATCCGGATTGCGTGACGACGCGCATCGAGATCAAGCTGGCGAAGCCTTCGGTTGAGCTGGTCTTCTCTTCGTGGATTGCAACTCCACGACGCACGGCGATAGCCTGCGCGTTGACCAGATTCACGTGCTCGCTAAGCTGCGGCATCAAGAACCCCTTAATGGCAGCCCGCGTGAGTAGCGCAGTATTCGTCTCTGCCACTTCGCCACTGTAGCGGAGCTCCAATCGGCTAGCGGCGGAATCGGCGAGATAGCCCGCCAGGCGCCCCAGCTTCTCGGCCAGGAGAAGATGGGGCCGCATTCGCCGCAGCACTTCCTGTGGCATAGGCGGCAGGTTGACTGCATTCCTGACGGCATCTCCCCGCAGAGCAAGCAGTATCTCCTCGGCCACCTCGACGGCAACACTCACCTGGGCCTCACGGGTAGAAGCCCCGAGGTGAGGCGTCACGATCACGTTGGGGAGAGAGAGCAATGGGCTGTCAGCGGCAAGCGGCTCGTGCTCGAAGACGTCCAGGGCGGCTCCCGCCAGATGGCCATTTTTCAGCGCGGCGCCCAGCGCCTCTTCGTCTACGATGCCGCCTCGCGCCACGTTAATCAGACGCGCGTCTCGCCGCATCAAGGCCAACTCACGCTCGCCGATCAGATGGTGCGTATCAGCAGTGAGCGGTACGTGGACGGTGACGTAATCGGCGCGCCGCAGAACCTCGTCTAAGGGCAACAGCTCGATGCCTCGCTTGCGTGCCGTTTCCGGTGACAGAAACGGATCATAGGCAATCACTCGCATCATTAATCCTTGAGCGCGGCGCGCAACCTCGCCGCCAATTCGCCCAAGCCCCACGACACCCAGCGTTTTGTTCAAAACCTCCACGCCGGTGAACCGACTCCGGTCCCATTTCCCAGCCCGCAGGCTGATATTGGCCTGGACGACGTTTCTGCTCAAGGCCATGATCAGGGCCATCGTGTGCTCCGCGGCGGCCACGGTGTTTCCTCCCGGCGAGTTGACCACCAGTATGCCACGGAACGTCGCCGCGTCGAGGTCGATGTTATCCACGCCGACCCCAGACCGGCCGATGACCTTCAGTCTGCGCCCGGCATCGACGACCGCCGACGTAACCTTCGTCTCGCTCCGGACGACCAGCGCGTCGTACCCGTCGATGCGCTCGATCAACTGTCCGGCGCTCAGGCCTGTGGCCACATCGACCTCCGCCTCGGCACGAAGCCGCTCGATCCCCTCGGCGGCAATCGGGTCGGCGACGAGAATTCTGTGCGACGAAAGATTCATCTCCCTCACGATCCATCAGATGGGATTCTAGATAGTTTACCAATTTGGCGATATTTCGGCAATTATGCCAGGCGTCGCTCCTTGACTGGCTTTCAAACTATGATATTATGGTGACACTATGAAAGAGATTGCGATTGTAGCTGCCTGCCGCACCCCCATCGGCTCCTTTGGAGGGGCTTTTCGCGATTACTCTGCCGTCGAGCTGGGGAAGACAGTCGTCAGGGAGGTCATCCGTCGTGCTGGAATCAACCCCGAGATCATCGACGAAGTCGTCGTCGGCGCGGCAGGCCAGCCTTACAACGCGGCCAATGTCGCGCGTGTTATCGCGCTGGCGGCCGGCATTCCCGAACAGATTCCGGCCTATTCGGTGCAGCGCAATTGCGCCTCAAGCCTTCAGGCCATCACCTCGGCCGTGCAGGAGATCAAGGCCGGCGACGCCGACGTCATCCTCGCGGCCGGCGTCGAGAACCTGAGCCAGGCCCCCTATCTTCTAGTAGGCGCCCGCTGGGGATATCGTCTTCAGCACGGCACGGTTTTCGACAGTATCTGGAGCGGCCTTACCGACCCCATCACCGGCATTATCACGGGCGCGACCGCCGAACACGTCGCCGACCGATATGGAATCAGCCGTGAAGACCAGGACCGCTTCGCCCTCGAAAGCCACAATCGGGCCTTCCGCGCCGTTCGAATGGGCAAGTTCAAGGACGAGATCGTGCCCGTCGCCATTCCGAAAGGAGCCGCGGAGCCCGAGACGGTGATCGACGACGAGTCGCCCCAGGCAGGCCTGTCGCTCCAGAAACTGGCGCTGTATCCGACGGTTTTCAAGGCCAACGGAACCGTGACCCCGGGCAACTCCTGCCCCTTGAACGACGCTGGAGCAGCCGTTCTCCTGATGAGCGCCGAGAAGGCAAAAGATCTCGACGTCCCGATTATGGCCTACATTCGTTCATACGCCTACGCGGGCGTCGACCCCGCGTATATGGGCATCGGCCCCACCACATCTACACCCCTTGCGCTGGCTAAGGCAGGTCTACGGCTCGACGACATCCAGCTCGTCGAACTGAACGAGGCCTTCGCGGCTCAGTATCTCGCCGTGGAGCGACTGATGGGCCTGAACAGGGAGACCACCAACGTGAATGGCGGGGCGATCGCCCTCGGCCATCCGATAGGCGCAACAGGCATCCGATTGACCGTAACTTTGCTGTACGAGATGGCGAAGCGTGGCCTGGCGCTTGGCTTGGTCACGCTTTGCATCGGTGGAGGACAGGGCGGATCGATGGTGATTGAAAGGCGCTAAGGGGGACCGCAATGTACATCTTCAAGACGGCGGTTGTCGGCGCAGGCGCGATGGGCGCGGAAATAGCCCAGGTAATCTCTTCCAATGGGCTGCCGGTCGTGCTGAAAGACATCGACCAGCAGCTTGTCGACCGGGGGATGAGAAGCATCGAGCGCCTCTACCGTGAGCGTGTCAGCCGGGGGAAGATGACGGCGCAAGAGTTGCGAGACAAGATGGACCTGGTTATGCCCACGACGAGCTACAACGACTTCGCGGACGTGGATTTCGCCATCGAGGCCGTGCCAGAGAACATGGCGGTCAAGAAGGCTGTGTTTGCAGAGCTAGACAACTTCTGCCCCAGGCAGGCCGTGCTCGCGAGCAATACATCGTGCCTCTCCATTTCCGAAATGGCGGCCGCGACGATGCGTCCTGGCAGGGTCGTTGGCTTTCATTTTTTCAATCCCGCCAGCGTGATGAAACTCGTCGAGATAATTCCTGGCCGCGAGACAAGCGAGGAGACTGTCGCGACTTCTTTGGAGTTCGCTCAATCCCTGCGCAAGATACCCGTACAGGTTAAGGAATGCCCGGGCTTTCTGGTAAATCGCGTTCTAATGGCCGGGCTAATGGAGTTGCTGCGCTTCAACGAAGAGTCGAGAGCATCCGCCGAAGAAATCGACGGCGTCTTGCGTGAGGCAGTTGGATTGCCGATGGGACCGTTCCTGCTCGCCGATATGCTCGGCCTGGATGTCGTCCACGACGTTGCCAGGACGCTCGAGACGGCCTATGGAGATCGCTTCCGCGCTCCAGCGACGCTCCGCAAGCTAGTCGAGAACCACCATCTAGGGGTGAAAAGTGGCGAGGGCTTTTACAAATACACGCGCTAGGCACCGGTAGCACCGTCCGACGCATCGGACCGCTGGGGTACGGGCGGGGGACAACCCACTCCCGCTCGTGGGATCCCGTCTCGGGACGCGCTACGTTGTCAGAAAGGTGCTTGGTACGTAAACAGCGGCTAGAGGTGAAACCATGGATAAACGGGACCTGGTCGATCGGTTCGTCTTCGCTCAATTCGTCGAAGCCTGCCGCTGCCTTGAGGAGGGGATCGCCTCGGCAAACGATATCGACCTGGCAATGCGCGCCGGAGCGGGCCTGAAGCAAGGACCACTGACATGGGCAGACAGCGCCGGCATGGACACCGTTCTGGCGCGGCTGAAGAGTCTGTCGGCGATGCACGGCGAGAGATTTACGCCTCCACGATCGCTGGAACAGATGGTAGCGGATGACAGGTTAGGCATCAAGACCGGAAGAGGATTCTTCGAGTATTCAGCAGAATAGAGGTTATCTTTAGCAAGGAACGGTCAGTTCACGGCCGTGCTGAACGGGAGCGTTGAGCCGTGAGCTATCATGGTTTTAAGGAGGGCGCCCTTGGAGACCAAGGACACCAAACCGATCACAGCTCAGAAGACTCTGCCGGTCACCAAGCCCTGGCTCCAGCACTACGAGAAGTCAGTCCCCCATAGGATCGACTACCCAGATATCTCATTGTGCCAGTTACTCGAGCACAGCGCCCAGAAGCATCCCGGCAGCATCGCCACCGTATTCTTTGGCGCGAAGCTGACCTATCGTCAGCTCGACGACGCCGTTAACGCCTTCTCGGCGGCCCTGGCGAGCCTCGGAATAAAGAAGGGCGACCGGGTGGCTCTCTTGCTGCCGAATTGTCCGCAAGTCTTGATCGCCTACTACGGCACCCTCAAGGCGGGAGCGATTGTCGTTCCGACCAACCCGCTTTATGTCGAGTCTGAGCTGCAGCACCAGTTCAACGACGCCGAAGTACAAACCGTGGTGACGCTGACCAGGTTTTATCCGCTCGTCAAGAGGGTCCAACCGAAGACGGCGATAAGAAACATCATCGTCGCCAACATCAAGGACTATTTCCCTCCCGCGCTACGCTTCCTGTTCACGTTGGCCAAGGAGAAGAAAGAAGGAGATCGCGTCGAGATCGACCGGGGGCACGGCAACTATCGCTTCCTCGACCTTCTGAGACAGCACACGGGCCAGGTGTACCAGGCGCCAGTATCTTCTGGTGACGTGGCATTGCTGCAATACACAGGCGGAACCACGGGCACAGCTAAAGGAGCGATGCTGACCCATCGCAACCTCGTCGCCAACACAATGCAAGCGGCATCCTGGCTGACCGACGTCAAGGAGGCAGGGGAAGTCTTTTTGTGTGTGATTCCCTTCTTCCACGTCTATGGCATGACCACCGCCATGAACCTTGGCGTGTACCTCGCGGGAACACTGGTGATGCTACCACGATTTCAGCTCGACGAGGTCTTGAAGACCATCAACAAGTACAGGCCAACCATCTTCCCCGGGGTGCCCACCATGTACGTGGCAATCAACAACAACCCCCAAATTGGCAAGTACCACGTGAAGTCGATCCGTGCGTGCCTTAGCGGGGCAGCGCCGTTGCCCGTCGAGGTCCAGCAACGCTTCGAGACGCTAACCGGCGGCAGGCTGGTCGAGGGATATGGGCTCACCGAAGCCTCGCCGGTGCTGCACGCCAATCCGATATACGGGCTCCGCAAGGCAGGGAGCATCGGGCTGCCAGTTCCCGACGTCGAAGCAAAGATCGTAGACGTAGAAACCGGTCTGTCCGAGCTGGGCATTGGAGAAATTGGGGAGATAGTGGTACGGGGACCGCAGGTAATGAAAGGCTACTGGAACCAACCCGTGGAAACCGCCAACGTTGTGAGGGATGGATGGCTTTACACCGGCGACATCGGCAAAATGGATGAGGACGGCTTCTTTTACATTGTCGATCGCAAGAAAGATATCGTTATCGCCGGTGGCTACAACATCTACCCGCGCGACGTCGAGGAGACGCTCTATAGTCATCCCAAGATAAGAGAGGCCGTAGTGGCCGGCATACCAGACCAGTATCGTGGTGAGACCTTGAAAGCATACGTGGTGTTGCGGGAAGGCTGCAGCGCAACCGAGCAGGAAATCATCGACTTCTGTCGCGACAAAATGGCCAGATACAAGGTGCCGACGGCGGTCGAGTTCCGCGCGGAGCTGCCGAAGACCCTCGTGGGGAAGTTCTTGCGCCGGGTGCTAGTCGAGGAGGAGAAGCGAAAGCTCGGCACGACTTAGTCATTCTTCCCCATCCAGACACGGCGACATACCTGCCACTCATCATCAGATCATCACGGAGAGAGTTTGGCTTGATCGACTTCTTTTTCCCATTCGCACTGCTTCTCCTAACATTCAGCGTTGGCTGGGTGGTCCTGGCTCTCTTGATTTTGGATGCGCCGGTAGGTCTCTTGCTGTGGGCGCGACAGGTTCTTGGCACCTGGTTCTTCCTGTTCGCCGCCATTCTGGCCGGTCTGCTTGCCATAGATGTTAAGGCGCTGCTTGCGGACAGGGTGAACGGGCAATCCGCCTCGACGTTCTCATCCGCATCCGGCCTGCTATACGACCTCAGCATTACGGTCTGGATAATCGTATTCCTGTCTGTGAGCGTTGTCGGCGCCTGTTTCTTTCTGCTCATCTGGTCTTCGGAGGCAGAGACGGATGATACCGGCATCGCGCGCAAGCTCGCCTTTGGGCGTGACAGAATCGCCAGCGGGATGATCGACAAAGTTGTCGAGGTAGTGTACCTGTACAGGTTACCCGAAGATATCAGACAGGTGCGAACGAAATCGCTGTTCATCGTGGTTTGCAATGGTCGCAACCCCTTGCGGCGCTACGCGCTTTTTCGTCCGCTCGACGCTTACGTCGAGAATGAGTTCCGGGACAAAGTTAAGACAATGGCCCCTCTCGCCACCGTCGCCCTCGTGAGGCCGTTACGCCTGCCCGGCGGCACATTATTTGCACCGGGCTGGCGCAAGACGAACAGCGATCCACCGGAAAGACCGTCGTGACCAAGAGGAATCATTTCGTACAGTAGGGAGGGAGCACACAAATGGTGAGAGGTGACGGGCGGGCTAACGACGCGATGCGTCCAGTAAGAATCCTGCCCAATTTCCTTGCTTTTCCAGAGGGTTCAGCGCTAATCCAGACAGGACGCACCTGGGTGCTTTGCACAGCGAGCGTGGAAGAGAATGTTCCGCCCTTTCGCAGGGGGAAGGGACTGGGCTGGCTGACGGCAGAGTACTCGATGCTGCCTCGCTCGACAACGGTGCGAACTCCCCGCGAGTCAGTTGTCGGCAGGATCGGTGGAAGAACGCAGGAGATCCAGCGTCTGATAGGTCGCTCCTTGCGCGCGGTCGTCGACCTGGCGGCGCTGGGAGAGAGAACGCTGGTGCTTGATTGCGACGTGCTGCAGGCGGACGGGGGAACGCGGACCGCGGCGATCACCGGAGCCTACGTCGCTACCGTGCTGGCGTTGAGAAACTTGCAGCAGCGTGGGACGATCAAGACCCTACCACTGAAAGCCACCGTCGCAGCGACCAGTGTCGGCATTGTCGATGGCGAAGCGCTCCTCGATCTGTGCTACGAAGAGGACTCGCGGGCCGAGATCGACTTCAACGTTGTGATGACCGACAAAGGCGAGCTAGTCGAAATCCAGGGCACCGCGGAAGGATCACCATTCGGTCGTACGACTGTCGATACCTTGCTGACCCTGGCAGAGACGGGCATAAGGAGTCTACTCATCGTCCAGAATCAGGCGCTCAGCACGCCTCCACAACAGCAAATCGTTATCGATCACGGCGATGTTTGATCGACTCGTTAGCCGGCGAGCTTTGCATACTGACTGGATAGTGCTACAATTCGTATAGGACCAATCTCGTTTCCAAAGGCGAGGATTTGCGGATACTTAGACAACATCGAGCGCTGAGCGCGAGCGAAAGGCAGTGATGATGTTTCCTCTATTACGTTTACGTTGGCGAGCAATCGTTCAGTTTTTGGTCTTATCGGCACTCATCTCAACGTTGTCGATAGGATGCGTTCTCGATAATACCGAGCGTCAAGACGCGCAGCCCCAGTCCAAAAACCAGAGCGGCCAGACCGAAAAGACCCAGGGTGGCCAGACCGGAATCGGGGGCGACCAGACCGGGACCGAGCGGCCTGCGCAGGGCAAACTGCGGCTTTACGGCTTCGAGCCGGTGACGCTGGATCCGGCCATAGTCGGTGACATCGGGTCTTACCAGTATATTTCACAGATTTTCAGTGGACTTGTGACCATAGATGAAAACATGAGGATAGCTCCCGACCTTGCCGTTGGGTGGACCCTCAGCGAGGACGGGAAAACGTATGTGTTTCGCTTACGCCAGGATGCGAAGTTCCATAATGGGACGGGAGTAACGGCCGATGCCTTCAAATACGCCATCGAGCGCGCCACCGATCCGAGAACACGGTCACAAATCGCCCAGCTCTACCTGGGCGACATCGTTGGCGCAATGGATAAGCTCTCCGGCAAGGCGCAAGAAGTCAGCGGCGTGAGGGTCAAGGATCCATATAACCTCGAGATCGAAATCGATGCCCCAAAGTCGTATTTTCTCGCGAAGCTCACATACCCAACTTCTTATGCGCTGGACAAAAACAGCGTGGAAGGGGACAGGAACTGGGCGAAGCGCCCGAATGGCACAGGCCCCTTCAAGCTGAAGAGCTGGCAACCCGATCAGAGCATCGTATTACAGCGCAACGATTTGTATTACGGCAAGAAGGCAAGCGTAGCCGAGGTTGATTTCTACCTTGGTGGCGGCTCGCCAGTTACTATGTATGAGCGAAACGAAATCGACGTGGCCTCAGTCAGCCTGGCCGACATCGACCGAGTGCAGGACAAGAAAAGCCCATTGAACAAGGAACTGATCGTCGTGCCTCAACTCAGCCTGAGCTACATCGGCCTCAACACCACGATGAAGCCATTCGACGACCCGAAGGTCAGACAGGCTTTCGCCTACGCCACCGACAAGGATAAGCTTGCCAACATCCTCTTCAAGAAGACGCGTGTGACAGCCAAGGGGATATTGCCCCCCGGAATGCCTGGCTATAACGATCAACTGAGCGAGATTCCTTTCGATCCGAACAGGGCTAAGGAGTTGATTGCCCAATCATCGTATGGGAGCGTATCCAACCTGCCAGAGATAACGATGACCACATCCGGCGGATCATTAGGGGAAAGCCTGGCCGCTATGTACAAGCGAAATCTCGGTGTTGACATCAACGTCCAGCAGGTGGACGAGGCCTTTCACGCTGACCTGGAGGCACGGAAATACCAGATGTTTTTTGCCGGCTGGATAGCCGATTACCCGGATCCACAGGATTTTCTCGACGTGTTGTTCCACAGCCAGAGCAACGGGAATTACACAGGGTTCAACGACCAGCAGGTCGACCAACTTCTCGAAGCCGCGAGAATCGAGGATGACTGGCCGAAATCGATGACACTCTACCAGCGTTCAGAGGAGCAAATAGTACAGCAGGCGCCGGTGGTCCCCCTTTTCCACGATGTGGAATACGTACTGGTGAAACCCAGGGTCAAGGGCTTCAGTATTTCGGCACTGGGTATCACGGCGTTGAAGAACGTAGAACTTGAAAGATAGCCATCAAGACTCGAGCATGCCGGGCATAGGTTCTATGATCATCTTCCCTTCATCGGGCTTGATCTCTTTGATTACCTGCTCGATGGCGGGCACGAGAATCTCTTTCCCGTTGTGGACCACGTAGACGTCGTTGGCCCCGGTGCGCAGAATATCTGTCACGTGACCAAGGAATTGACCGTCTGTGGTCCACACCTCGAGTCCGATTATCTCGTGCCAGTAATACTGGCCCTCCGCCAGTGGAACAGCCTCCTCGACGGGAACAAGAACCAACTGACCAGTTAGCTTAGCAGCTTGCTCCACGGTTTCGACACCACGCAGCTTGAGTAAAGCCATCCGTTTGAACAGACTGCTCATCTCCACTTCAAAGGGAGTGAGCGATTCTCCAAGGAACACCCTCTTGAGTTGTGCGAATCGCTCGGGGAAATCGGTGACTATTTCAATCTTCAGCTCACCCGCCACCCCACGTGGACCGGCGACGCGGCCGATGACCACGTGAGAAACAGCATCGGAAGGAGGCCCGTCTGACATAGACTTCTCCTCAGGGCCAGTGTCTTCTGGCTCGTCGTGGGCTAGACGATCTCCAATATGACTCGCCTGCCCTCCCGGGCTGCTGCGACTTTAAGGAGCGAACGCATCGCCTTGGCTACGCGGCCTTGCTTACCGATGATCTTGCCCATATCGTCTGGCGCCACGCGCAACTCGATGATGACAGATTGTGCGCCCTCTATCTGCTTGATTCTCACCTGGTCGGGCGAATCGACCAGCGATTTGGCAATGTATTCAACAAGCTCCTTCATCGGCCATTACCCCTCAGACTCTTCGGTCTCCGCGGCTGGCTGGGGCGCACTCTTAATGGCCTTTTCGTAGTCCTTGAGCTTCGGCAGCTTTTCATCCAGGCTTATCCTTTTGAGAATCCTGACGACCGATTCTGTCGGCTGGGCACCGTGTTCGATCCAATACCGAACTCTTTCCTCGTCGACCTTGATAGTGGCTGGTTTGGTGAGAGGATTGTAGTGGCCGATGGTTTCAATAAACGCCCCATCACGGGGAGCACGTGAATCGGCTACCACCAACCGGTATGATGGCTGCTTCGTCGCCCCCATACGGCGGAGCCGTATCTTCACTGGCATGCTTTGGATACCTCCTGTTATGTAAAACACTCAACCGTTGTTCTCAAGCTGACAAGAGTGAATATACCACGCGCGGTCGCTTTGCGTCAACTGACATCAACCGCGTCGAGGTGTTAGGAACGATTGAAAAGTGAACTCCCTTATGATTCAAAAGTGAACTCTAGGGAACTCGGTTAGCGGGTATTCGACTGAGTGCTTCATTCGATTCTCCCACCATATTCTGATGGCTATGAC
>JACPRP010000098.1 GCA_016189905.1 Chloroflexota bacterium
CCGTTAGGGATGGCTCACAAGAGGCGGTAGATAGGGTAAAAGCATAATTGGCGGTCCCGTGGGCGAGCGCCGCCCGCCTTCACAATTCATGACCATATTTCTGAACATGCCTGTTGCACAGTGCGCCTGAGGAAAAGCTCCCTCGATTGTCGTGGAACAGCTGGTCAACGGACCAGAGGGGTCGGTGGTGGTGGATTCGCGGGGTCATAGCGGCCCATCAGATCAAGAATCGACGTTCCACCTAGATCGAATGACTCCCATCCAGAGGTTGTAAAAATGCCAAAGACGGCGAAGCCGAGAATGTAATCATCCTTAGCCATCTCGTCGGCGAGCCAGGCTAGGTCGGCTACAACCTGCTCGCTATTCTGGCCCATCTGCCGCCATCCCTTGGCCAGCCCAACCTCGGTGAGGACGATCGGCCCGCTCAGGATCCCCGCGTCTTTGAGCGCCTGATGTATCTTGCGGTAGCGCAGGGCGTACCAGAGCGCCTGTGGTTCTCTCAACGCGGTGCCCTCAGGGCTGCTGTAGGAGTGAAGGCCAAAGAACTTGCTGATGCGAATGGCCTCGCCAAAGTATGTGGGATACTCGGTGATGTCTACGGCGCCAGGCGGGTCGTTGCCAGCCACGGCGCCGATGCCGTAGGTGCCCTGTAGTCGCTTAGCGAAGGCAACCTGAAACGTGTTGTAGGCTTGAAACCCGGCGATGTCTCCACGGCCGACTGGCTCGTTATAGCTCATCCAGCCATCCACCACGCCTTTGAGCGGAACCGCCAGCTCCGCAACGTAATCGGCAAAAGCCGCGCCTCGGACCTCCGGATTGTCCAATGGCTGTTGCGCCGCGAAGCGCCGGCCAATGATGAACGCCTTGGGCAGTTGCCTTCGAACTTCGCGGGCGAACTCTGGCTTGGGATCCATCAGGACGACCACCCCAGGGCGCATTCTCAACAGCTCGTTCAAGGCGTATCCGCCACCATCGGCGTACACACCGATCCCGATCTTGCTTTGCCTGTCTAAGGAGCGTGGTTGCTGTTGTTTGGTCCATTGAACGATATCGTATGGAGAACCAGCCGGCACAACATTGGTCGGTATGGCCGTCGGCGCTGGGGTGGCCGTCGGCGTTGGCGTGGCGGTGGGAGTGGGCGTCTGGCGTCCGATATTCCGGACGAGCGGAAAAAAGACCTGGTATGTCAAGGTCGTTGGACTTTTGGACCGGATCGGTGGAAGAGAATTGACCAGGCCACTTAATAATCCAGACACGCCGCCCGTGGCGTCGGTAGCGCCGTTGCCGATAGGAACAACCGTTGCCTGGTTGACGGCCAGCGTCGATGACGAGGCAATCGATGTCGGCGCGACGGTTGGCATTGGGGTTGGCGACGGGACTGCGGCCGACGGTGAAGTGGCTGCCGTTGGGGTCGGTGACGGCAACAGCAGGTCTGCGCCCGGCGTAGGTTCGGATAGGAGCCCGAGCGGCAAGGACGGCGAATGTGCGGCTCCTTCGGGTGTGGGTGGCGGTCGATGAGACCAGATAGCCGGCGCTGACGTCGGATTCGACGTGGACAGGGCGGCGGGCATTTCGGTTGGGCCCGTGATTGGGGTGATGGCAGGTTGGCCGGTCACCGTTGTCATCGACTGCGTCGCTGAGGCTTCCGCCTGGATTGCCGAGGGCGTTAGGGTTGGCGCGGCCGTGGATATGGGTTGGCCGGCAGATTGCGGCGCGTCTGCGCGGTCAGTAACATCACTTTCTGACGATAAGTGTGGCTGGCTGATATGCGAAGGGTTATTCGTTATTCGGCTTGCGACGGCGTTGCGCTCCGCCATTTCCTGGGCAATCATAGCGACAGCTAGCACGAGCGCTGTAACCGCTAACCTGCCAAGTATGCCCCGAAAAGCCGATGGTTTGGATCCGCCGGTATCGTGATGTTTTGAGGTATCTGCTGCCTGGCAGGAAACAGCGACTGGCTTTGGTTGGACACGGATTGCCCTGGCCCAAGCCAGCGTCAGAGTCACCAACGGAGTTCGTTTTGCGCGCCCCGCAACAGCCGACCTTATGAGGGCAGCCTTGTCTTGCATGTGCCTATGCTAACACATTATCTGGCTAGGCTCAAGAACTACACGGCCAGGTGGTAGCTGCCTGTATGTTCTCGCCGCCGCTCCGCCCAGGGTTCCAGGAGGGTGCCTGGAATGAAAAGTGCAGCGGATTTCGATGGCTCGGAGCCAAACCGTGTGCGTGTTTGCTGTATTTTGGAGGCGAGGACGTGTCCGGGATCAGCGATCTGTTTGTGGAGAACATCGTCTTCATCTTCTTTATCTATGGCCTTTCTTTCTTCGCACTAGGGTTTACCCTCCTCCTGCAATCGCTGAGCCCTATTCGCCTCGCAGGCTTGAATCATCTTTGGCTCCTCGCCGTGTTTGGGCTTCTGCACGGTGCGCACGAATGGCTTGTGATGGGCGTGCTGATCGCGTCTTCTATTCCAGGGCGGGGTAATAGCCTCGGCCCGATGGTCAACCTCGAATTGCCACTCCTGCTTGTTTCTTTCACTGCCCTTTTACAGTTCGGAGGGTCGACGCTAGTCGATAGGCGAAGATGGTGGCGCGGGCTTCACGCCGCTTCACTGGTCTTACTGGCTATCATCGTGGCCTTCCTACTGGCGATTGCGTCGGCTGTTGGTGGCGTACGGTCTTCGGCCTGGATTGAAACGGGCCAAATCGTGGCGCGCTATGGACTCGGCCTGACGGGGTCTCTACTCACCGGATGGGTTTTCTGGCAGATAGGGCGGTCCTGGCCGAGAATGGAAGCGTCGAGAGTGACCGCGCTCTTCACGGGTGCGGCGATCAGCTTCTTCCTTTACGGCGTACTTGCCGGTCTGGTTGGGCCGCCCGCTCCTTTCTTTCCGGCCTCGATCCTCAATACCGTCACGTTTCTCGCCACCTTTGGCATCCCAGTCCAGGCTGTCCGTGCCTTGTGTGCTATAAGCGTTACGTATTTTCTGATCCGTTTGTATTTTCTCGAGGCCGCACGATATATGACCACCGCCTACGAAGCGGAGAAGCGAACAGTTAGAGAGTTACAAGATCTGGACCGGCTCAAGAACGAGTTCATCTCCTTTGTTAGCCACGAGTTTCGCCAGCCGTTGAGCGTGATCAAAGGATGGGCGCAATACCTTCTCAGACCATCGTCGGCCAGCCTGCAGGATGAATCGGTCAGGCGCGCCCTCGACGCGATCTACAGACAGGCCAGCCGTCTTACGGACCTGGTGGAAAACGTCCTGAACGTGTCGCGCATCGAGACCGGGGCCTTGCCTTTCAATCCCAGGGCCATCCGCCTGGCCGACATAATCGACGCTGTGGCCGAAGATATGTCCGTCCAGGCGCAGGCACGAGGGATCAAGATCGAGGTCAGGGTGGACAAGGCTGTCGAGGCGTACGCCGACCCCGACCTCACCAGGCAGATTCTGGTCAATCTGGTCAGCAACGCGATCAAATACACGTTCGAAAACACGACGGTGTTCGTGCGGGCCCGCGCTGAGGACGGGGTGGCGCTCGTATCAGTCCGTGACCAGGGGCAGGGCATCCCTCCCGATCAGCTTTCAAGGCTATTTGGCCGGTTCGTTCGTCTCGCCCGTCCCGGTGAGCTAGGACAGCCTGGCGCCGGACTGGGTCTTTACATCACGAGAAGGCTGGTCGAAATGCAGGGTGGGAAGATCTGGGTAGAGAGCGAGCCAGGGAAGGGCAGCACTTTCTATTTCACCTTGCCAGGCGACGGCAGGCTTACGAAGACATAAGTCTGGGGATGCTGGCACGCATTTTGCATCGATATGGTCGGCGTCTTGCACTTCTAGGCGAGGGAGGCGGTCATCATAGCCCTGATCTTGCACAGGCTCGTAATGCTTTTCGAGGCTGTCTACTATATTGTCACCGGCGTGTGGCCGTTCCTACATCTCCAAAGCTTTGAAGCGGTCACGGGGAAAAAGGCTGATAGGTTCACGCTCCGGAGCACTGCCGCGCTCATCCTTGTGGTCGGAGCTATCCTGTTGCTCGGCTCGCTCAGAAGGCGACCTGACCCTGGATACACAGCCCTCGGCGTAGGGGCCGCGGTTGGGCTCAGTATGATTGAACTCGCTCACGGTCGCACGATAAGGCCGGTTTATCTCTTAGACGCGATTGGGGAAATCGTGCTGGCGGCCATGCTACTCGGGACAAAAATAATATCCGGTCTGCGATCCACACGACGAAAGCCAGATTGTGAATTTTCTTTCGCTCCCCAGCCTGATATAATGCAATTCTGATACAATCGCATTTGTATAGTTGGAGGCGCGATTTATGTTAATTGCTCCTGCATTGTGAGAGGAGGGCGAAATGGGTAAGCCACTTCGCGTGCTGATCGTCGAGGATTCGAGGGCCGATGCCGACTTATTGCTGGAGGAACTGCGGCGAGGCGGCCGCGAACCCATCTTCCAGCGTGTCGAGACTGCTGAAGCTATGAATGAGGCTCTCGACAGGCAGAGTTGGGATATCGTTCTCTCTGACTATGTGATGCCGCGCTTCGATGGGTTGGCCGCGCTGGAGTTATTGAAGGTAAAGGGGATCGACACCCCGTTCATCATAGTATCCGGCGTCATTGGCGAGGACGTTGCCGTGAAAGCCATGAAGGCCGGCGCCGGCGACTACGTCATAAAAGGAAATCTGACTCGCCTCGTACCGGCGGTCGAGCGGGAGCTTCGTGAAGCGGAAGTGCGACGAGAGCGTCGGAAGGCCGAAGAAGAGCGCGACCGTCTGATGGAGCAACTGCGAAACGTCAACGAGCAACTCGTCCTGAGCAGCATGCGGGATGATGAGCAGGCTTCCGAGCTAGAAGCGGTTATTTCGGCTATTGCCGAGGCGGTGGTGGTGTACGGCCCGGCAGGGGGAATCATCCACATCAACCCTGCTGCCGCCGATTTGCTCGACTATTCTTCAGCTTCGCGCAAAGAAACCATATTTGAGCAATTAGCGCGGCTTCCCCTGGAGACGCGCGATGGCGAGCGATTTCAAATCGAAGATTCCCCGACGTCGCGCGCGCTGCGGGGTGAGACAGTGCGCGGCGTGGTGGCGATAATTCGTCCTGGCCCTGGTTCGAAGCCCCTTTGGGTCTCTATGAGCGCAGCCCCAATTCGCTCGCCCAAGGGCAACACAGGGGGTGGTGTAACCATTTTCACCGATGTCACCGCTCTGTGCGAAGAGCAACATCCTGCTGAGTCGAGAGAGTAAGCTGCGTCATCTGGAAGGGAAGTAGGTTTAGGAGAAGCAACGATGGCAAAGCGACGATGGCTTATCGCGCTCGCGGTAGGCGGCGCACTGATCTACGAGGGCTGGCGGCGCGGCGTCTTTGAGCCAAGCCTGGAGAACATGCGGCGGTTCGGCCTGCCCAGCACCAGTCTCTACGATGTGTTCGCCAGTGCTCTTTTCGCCGGATTCTTCACGCGCGTTGCCGAGGAAATCGCCGCTGCACAGCCATCAGGCGCCGCGCTTGATGCTGGCTCCGGGCCAGGGCACTTGTCCGTGCGCCTAGGCCAGATTGCCCAAGGTCTTACGATCACAGGCGTAGACATCGACGCGTCGATGGTGGAGCTTGCGATCCGTCGCGCGCGCGAAGCGCGTGTTGCCGATAGGGTGCACTTCGAGGTTGGCGATGTGGGGGCGTTGCCATTTCCAGATCGCCAGTTCGATATCGTGTTCAGCACTTTTTCCCTTCATCACTGGCCCGACCCAGCGCAGGCGCTCGCCGAGGTCTACAGGGTTCTTCGCCCGGGTGGTTGCGCCTACATCTATGATGTCGCGCATTGGCTGCAACATGTGGAGCGTCACGGCCTGGATGTGGCGCAATTGCTCGCAGGCAGCGCGTTTCAACAAGAGGCCTGCGAGACGATCGTCAGGATGGGACCGGTGCCGCTTGTGAAGCGGAATATCTTGCGGAAGGTTGGCTAATTGGATGCCGATTGAGGTGACACTTCTCACTACTATCAGGGGCAGACGTTGGAGTGGCGAGACCACGCAGCCTCGCCGCTCCAACGCTTTTCCGTGTAGGATGTCTCGCGCAAGTGTGAATCGAGCCGCGTTTGAATCGTTCACGACGCCGTGCGAGCCACTAACGGTGCAGGATCTAGCGAGGTGCGGGCCGATCCCAAGGCATTGACTCGACCTTGCTGCAAGGTATGTTGATGAAGACCCTGCCCGGTTCGGCGAATTCGATGGCGCTCGCCGGAATGTAGAGATCCGTGGTGAAGAGGAACCCCTTCCGAATGTGGATATAGTCGCGTGTCACGTCTTCGATGTCGCCGATCTTCTTGTTATCCGAGCAGTAGACCTCCCAGCCTTTCTGGATCTGGTCGTATCTTACACGCTCACCGCCACGGAGTCCAGTTCCGGTCGCGCTCTCGAATCGCCCCTCGGCGCTATGCCGCTCTACCCTGGGGTGTTCTTTCCTGACGGTCTCGGTGACCCGCTCCTCTTCGACCACCGGGTGTTTCTTCACCACTAGCTCTTCCTTGACCGTTGGACGCTTCTCGACGTGTACCTCTTCCTCTCGGATGGGCACTCTCATCGTTTCACTTGTCCCGACGGGGCGCTCGGCGGGCCGCTCGACCCTCTCGCGCTCAACCGAAACTTCTTCGTGCATACGGGGAACACTGGTCGTTCTCTTCTCCTCGGTCACTTCCTTACCGATCTCGACCTCGCCGGCTTTTCTCACTCGCTTGCCGACTTCCAGCTCCTCTTCGCGGACCGGCACCCTCATCTCCCCTTCCCTTGCTCCGGTATAGCGGCCAGCGGGTGGCTCGTTCCAGTGCATTGATTCAATCCGGTCAGACGGGGTGTTGACAAAGACACGTCCTGCCTCGACGCGGCTTACGGCGTCCTTTGGGATGTATTGCTCGGTCTTGAAAAGGAAGCCCCTGCCGATGCGTATGTAGTCGGGCGTGACGTCGTCGACTTCGCCGATCTTCCTGTTGTCGGCGGCGAAGACCTCGGCTCCCTTTCTGATGTCGGTGAATCCCATTTTGTGATATTCGTGACTTGTCATATTTCCTCCCTCCAACACCGTAACTGGGGACATTATCTCCAGCTTCAGGTTGTTAAGTTTGAGTCGGCCTTTGAGGCCACATCCTCAGTGCAGCAATCTCCGTGCCCGATAAGGGAGTGTTTATCGCGTTCGGGCTCTACCTTCTGCGCGTAAGCCGTAATCCGACTGGGCGTGTGTGAGGTTCGTCGTCTCGAATGGTATAATTGATTAGTATGAACTCTGTCGTACAGCCAGGGCTTGAGGCCAGAAGATGAGTGCAGGAACAGGGGCAAAAAAGACACCGATGAACGATCGGCAGGCTTACGCCATCCTGGAGGCGGTGAACGCGGCTACCCTGGCTATCGCCGCGGAGGTATCGCCTGAGCGAGTCCTGCTGACCATCGTAGAACAGGCGCGCAAGCTCGCTAATGCAAGATATGCCGCCCTGGGGATAGGCTGGGACCCGACGCGCACTTTCCATCCGTGGGTGTTTTCGGGCATGAGCGAGGCTGAGGCTCGTCTCCTGCCACACTTTCCTCGCCCGGTAGGGCTGTTGGGAGCGGTGGTCCGGGAGGGCCACGCGATTCGGCTGCGTGATATCAGTAAAGACCCTCGCTTCCACGGGTTTCCACCCCACCATCCGAAAATGACCAGTTTTATGGGCGTGCCCATCCGTTATAAAGATGAGACCATAGGCAATTTGTATCTCACGGAAAAGATTGGCGCCGAGGAGTTCAGCGAAGAGGACGAAAGGGCCGTGAAGATGCTGGCGGCCCATGCGGCCATCGCGTACAGGCAGGCGCAGCTTTATGAGCAACTGCAGGTTGAGCGTGCCCGTTTAGAGACCGTCTTCGAAAACTCGCCGGCGGCTATCGTTTTCGTCGAGGCAACAACCGACCGGGTCTATGAGAACAAAGCGGCGGAGACCTTGTTCGGTCTCCCCCTGCGACCGGACATCGGGCGGCAGCAGTATCTGGGCCTGATTCGCTCGCCGGATGGGGTGCCCCTGTCGCTTGAGGACCTGCCTTCTTCCCGAGCGCTACGTGGGGAAGTGGTAATAGGGGCGGAACTGGTCGTACGAAGCGCCGAGGGCCGGGATGTTCCCGTGCTGGTTAACGCTGCTCCTGTGCGAGGGGGCGATGGCACCGTCACCGGCGCCGTGACGATCTTGCAGGACATCACCCCGCTCAAGCTGGAACGTTTACGCGAGGAGTTTATCTCTGCCGTGTCCCACGACCTGCGAACGCCTATTGGCGTCATCAGCGGCTTCGGCGACCTCCTTGGTCGCTGGATGTCAAAGGAAGGGGCGCCAGAAAACGAAAAGCGCGCGGTCGAGGCCATCAAGACTTCTGCCCGAAGGTTGAATCGTATGGTCCAGGACCTGCTGGATGCCTCACGCCTAGAGGCTCACCGCCTTACTTTGGAGAAGCAGGCGGTCGATGTGGCAGCTCTGGTGCGGGAAGTGGTCGACCGTTTGGGCACCGTTTTGGCGCCGCATCCGGTTCGCGTGGAGGCGCCCGAAGCTATGCCTCCCGTGATGGCGGATCCGGGACGCATCGAACAGGTGTTGACGAATCTGCTGACCAATGCTGCTAAGTACTCCGGACCTGAGTCTGAGATTCTGGTCAGAGCGCAGGCGAGGCCGAAGGAGGTCGTGGTCGCCGTGACAGACCACGGCCCTGGCATCCCGCCGGAGGATATCCCCAAGCTGTTCACTCGCTTCTACAGAACAGAGGCAGCGCGAGCGGCCAGCCCAGAGGGCCTGGGCATAGGTCTATACATCAGCAGGGGATTGATCGAGGCGCACGGTGGGCGTATCTGGGTCGAGAGCGAGCCAGGCAAGGGAAGCACTTTTTGCTTCACGTTGCCGGTCCAGTGAGATGACATCATTGGAGTAGTTCCAGGAAAAGGGCCTCTGTTTCGGCGGAGGGATCGGTGCCAAGCTCCTCGGCCAATAGCCGCCTGAGATGGTGATAGGTCTTTATTGCCGTAGCCCTGTTCCCACAGGCTATGTGCGCGCGGATCAGGAACCGACAGCTACTTTCTCGATATGGATCAACCTCTATCGCCCGCATCGCGGTTTCTATGGCAAGGGTAGGCTGACCCGTGGATAGCCAGATCTGTGAAAGACAATCGAGCGAGCGCAAGAATTGCCTTTCTAAGGTTCTGCGCTGCGCTTCCACCCATTCTCCGTCATCTCCCGAGAGAAATGGGCGATTCGCGATGGCGTACACCACGCCGGCGTGGCCGAACGCCGCCTGTGGGCGCCCGAGCCTGAGTTCGCTCTCTGCCTCATCAATCGCGGCGGACGCCGCTTCGAGGTCCACCCACGTGTCGGCTGGGAGCGAAAGCTGATACTGGCCAAAGCCCCCGATTAGCGAGACGCCGCCGGCCTTCAAGTTGTCCCACGCCAGCAACGTTCGAATCCTGCTGATAAGAGCGCTCAGGGCCGCGCGCCACGCTTGGGGCGTTTCTTCCGGCCACACCAGTTGAGCTAGCTCCGCGCGTGACACGGGCCGGCCGTGGCAGTAAACGAGGTAGGCAAACGCGCGCCGTCCCTGTCGATCTCGAAACTGTCGCTCGGTGACGACCATCTTACTTCCAACCGCTATTCCAACACGCCCCGTAAGGTAAACTCGGATGCTCATCGCGTCAAAACCCTGCCAATCATTTGCCAATGATCTGCCATGAATCGCTTGGTAGCATACGTCCATCTTTTTGAGGAGGTGTTTCATGACGCTGGTTATCGCATGCCCTTGCGGCCAAACGGTCCGGTCTGAAAGTGAGGATGAGCTGGTAAGCCTGGCCACCAGGCACGCGCAAGAGGTTCACAACCAGACCCCCACACGGGAACAGATTCTGTCGATGGCGAAGCCTGAGGACTAGTAACCTGCCATCAACGCTCTACCGAGAGGTGATTGGCAACGGGGTAAGAATAACATGGCGCGCCCAGGTTCACAACAAGCAGGCGTAGTGTCACATCTCGATGGAGTTGGGCCTTAGCTTCTGGAAGTTCAGCGCGGGCCGCAGGCATGTCTCCCTTACGGTGCAGGCCAACGGGGTCCTGCGGCCCCATCACAACATCGTGCTAACCTGCCTACATCTGAAGGTTCGTATTTTCGTCAGAGGCAAGCACCTCAGTGCCCTTCGTATCACACCCACGACGTGTCTTTCTCGAATGATCACGTGCTAAATAGAGCGGTATAGCACTTACTCCCTACTGGTCTGGCAGTGGCAGTTTTCAAACCTGCCACTGCCATAGACATTTTTCGTGTCGGATCATTTGGCGACGATCCTATGGCAGGCTATCAGTGAAGTGAGCGGCGATTCGTTATATGTGCTAAAATGGGGTCGACTGGCGTGCCTCCGCTAAGTCGCTGGACGGAAAGGAGATTCATCCATTGTTGACTGAGGATACGGATGGCCAGGCGACCTCAGGGACGGTATTGGAGATTCCGTGGATCGTGAAGCGCAACACGATCCTGCTCGCCTTGTCTCAGGCACTGGTGGGCACTGGAACGCACATGGTTCCGGCTTTGGGTCCGTTGTTGTCGGTAGAGCTGATCGGATCGGCGGCTCTCGCCGGGGCGGCAGTCAGCATCGTCGGGGTGAGTCGGTTTATCGTGGCATACCCGCTGGGTAAGATAATGGACGTTTACGGCAGGCGTGCCGGACTGATGCTCGGGCTAGCCGTTGCCATCGTCGGCACCGTAGTGACAGGTACCTCCGTTATCTCGCACTCTTTCCCGATCTTCGTCATTGGGATGTTGATCTTTGGGCTTGGAATGGGGGCGGCGCAGCAGATCCGCTTGGCCGCAGCGGATATGTACCCGCCCAGCCGGCGGGCCGAGGGGCTGGGGTTCGTGCTTACAGGATCGCTCATCGGCGCGTTCGGCGGACCAGTGATCATAAGCGTTGCGCAGTCTCTCTCGCCGGGACTCGGCCTGCCACCGTTGGCAACTCCCTGGCTGCTCGTGCCGGCGATGATCGTGCCGACTATCGTGCTCGTTTCGCGTATGCGGCCGGATCCCAAAGAAATCGCGACACACCTGGACCGATACTATCCTGGCCATAAGGCCGCTGATTCGGCAGCCTCCATGAAGCAGGGGCGTGCTGGAATCGGCGCTTTTATTAAGCACTATCCGAAGCGAGTGGCCTTCGTCGCCAGTTTCGGCGCCCAAGGCACTATGACTATGGTGATGGCGATGACCTCGCTGGCCCTGGCGGGCCAGGGTCATCCGCTGCCGGCGATCTCTCTTTCCGTTACGATCCACGTCCTGGGCATGTTTGCCTTCTCTCTGCCGTTGGGTAAGCTAAGCGATGCCGTGGGCCGGCGTAGCGTGCTGGCCGCTGGTGCCGTTATCACCATTCTGGGTGCCTTGCTGGTACCTGCCAGCCCCGACTACTGGGTGATCACCCTTGGAACGTTCTTGGTTGGCTTAGGATGGTCATGCATCAACGTGGCGTCGACGGCCGTGATCGCCGACACGACGAGGCCGCATGAAAGGGGACGGGCAATCGGTGTGAACGACGTCTTTTCCAGCGCGTCGGGAATCGTCCTTCCGATGGTTGCTGGGCCACTGGTGGATAACTTCAGTCTCAACTCTATCGGCATATTGGGCGCACTGGTGATGATCGCGCCGCTATTGTTGTTGATTCGGCTACGTGAACCAGCACCGGGGAAATACGAAGACGTGAGCGTCCTGCAACAGAAGCTCTGATTGCGGCGGCGCTTCGGCAACGCTGCTCCAGGCCATCATCGCGGGCTGGAGCTTGCAGCGCGTTCGCAAACTATGATAAGCTTGGATGTGTTTTAGATGGCGCTTTGAGACGCAGAGAGAGTCTTGCGGCAAAACGATTCTTTGCGCCTTCCGTCAGCACGGTTTGCGAGCGCACTCTCAGTGTACTGTTTCCCTTCCAATCAAATGCCGTCAGAATGGAATACCAATTGTACGAGAGGTGAGCTATTGGGCGCTGTCAGAGGGGTGGTTCGCAGGTTTGGGAACTATGGTTGGCTACGCGATCTCTCCGTTGTGCTTCTGCTACTTCTGGTATCTGTGTTCCTGTTCAGCACGGACTTGACGGAGGGGCGTATCTACTACGAATCGGACACGGCCACGTATTATTATCCTGTTATGTCAGCGGTAGACCGGGCGATCGACCGAAGCACACTGCCTCTGTGGACACCCCATATATTCGGCGGATACCCGCTCTTTGCGGATGGCGAGGGTGGCGCGCTCTACCCCCCGAATCTGCTGTTGCTCTGGCTCTTTCCAATTCAGAATGTGTTCCTCTTATTCAGCGTGGTGCGCTTTTTCTTGGCGAGCGTTTTTCAATACGCGTTTTGCCGTACCCTCGGTATTGGGCGGAGTGGCTCGCTCCTCGGGGGGCTCATCTTCGCTTACAGCAGCTTTATGATTGGGCAACTGCAGCACACTAATCTGGGCAATAGCGCCATCTGGCTGCCTTTAGTCCTTCTATTTGCCGAGCGCGCGATGCGATATTCAGGGCGGAAGCGCTACCTTTATTTGCTGCTCGGGGGCGGGTCTGTGGGTATGCAAAGCGTTGCGGTGCACGTTCAGCCGGTGATTCTAACCCTTTTCGCGTTGGCGCTTTACGTCGTTTTTCGAACTATGCTGTGTCGTTCGCTGGACGTGTGGCAGGCAAGAGGCGACTCCTCGCGTGTGGGCACTATTCTAACCGCCACGAGGAAGATGTGCGTGCAGGCTCCTTTCGCGGGCGCGGTGATCGGGTCAATCACTGTCCTGGGCATCGGGCTCGCGGCCGTGCAGCTTTTGCCGCTCTATGAGCTGGCGCAATTCGCCGAAAGGGGCACGAGGCCGACTTACCTGTTTGGCGCGTCGTACGCGCTGCCGGTCACGAGCCTGGCGACGCTGGTGTTTCCTTATTTCTTCATTGGCCCTAACGACTATTACTGGTCGCTGTGGAACCGCTGGGAAACGACTGTCTACGCGGCAATCGCCCCATCGATTCTCGCCTCGCTCGCGATTATCTTTGTCAGGCGTAGAACGGTGCTCTTCTTTGGTTTCCTGGCAGCATTGAGCCTGTACCTGGCGTTGGGGGATTACCCGCCGCTGAAGCTATACTGGCTTTTGTGGCAGCTACCAGGATTTCACTCTCTCCGTGATCCCGGTCGCTTTTCGTTTCTTTTCGTTTTCTCCGTGGCGGTTCTGGCGCCGATGGGATTGGATTGGCTCACGCGCACTCTGGGAAGGCGCGCGAGCGGGCCCGAGAAGTATGCCACAAGAGTCACGCTGTTCGGCGTGGCGATGGTCGTCTTGTCTGTAACCCTTCTCGCCGGTGTGTTGGCGTTCCGTGAGATAGTCTTGAGCAATAAGGACGCAGCCCTCGACGTCATTCGAGGGCAGTATCTGAAAACGAACTACGGCGGCTTCGGCCTTGACCCTGAGAGGGTGTACCAGTCGCTTCTGTATTCGCTGGATGTTTGGAATCCAAAGACAATGAGACCGTTCATCTTTTTGATCGGGGTGGCGGCGCTCCTCCTCTTGTGGGTGCGTTTTCGACGGCTCACGTCGGTACTGGTGATCGCCGTGTTGATGGTGAGCCTGGTCGATCTGATGACCTTTGCGGTCGATTTCCACCCTCGAATGCCTTTTAGATCGCTGTCGATACCTTCGGGGGTGGCCAAGTTCCTTGTCGATAATAATGGATTGCAGCGAGTATATAACAGAGGGTTCGTGAATCTTACCGATGCCAATAAGCTTATGACCTGGAGGATATCGAAAGTAGGCGGCTATAGCTCTTTAAGCCCGAGCAGGAACAGTGATTTCAACCGTGCGATAGAGAGCGGGAGCTTCCGACTGCTCGACCTGTGGAACGTGCGCTACATCGTGACCCGCGGCGGTCAGGCGATGCCGCCAGAGTACACGACGGTGTACCAGGAAGACGATGTAGCCGTTTATGAGAACCCCCACCCGCTGCCGCGCGCGTTTCTTGTTAGCGCGGCAACCTTTACGCAGGGTGAGAGGGCCGTGCTGAGTGTAATCAATGAGGGTGCGTTCGATCCTTCGCGAGTCGTGGTGCTAGAAGAGAGCTTCGACCAGTCGCTGCTGGCTTCGAACAGAGAGGTAGCAGGTGCTGACCCTGCCGCCGTAACGCGACGGTCGGGAGAGGCGCGAATTGTGGAGTATGACAATGAATTGGTAGGAATAGATACTACCTCGTCCGATAACGCGTTCTTGCTTCTGTCGGACTCTTATTATCCTGGATGGAAGGCGTACGTCGACGGCCAGGAAACGAAGATCTACCGTGCCAATTACCTGTTTCGAGGGGTGTTCCTCCCCGCTGGCTCGCACCAGGTGATTTTTCGCTATGAGCCGACCTCGTTTTACGTGGGCCGAATCGTTTCTCTCGCAACTTTGTTCTTTGTGGTGGTAGCAGCAGGAATCTTGGCGCTTGCTCCCCGTCGCTTGCGATGAACCTGCCTTCTCTTCAACTCATCCCAAGAAACCGCACCTTTTGGTGGCTCTTTGCTCTTGGGTCGGCGACGGAGATAACATACGTCCTGTTTTTCGTGATTCCCTTCTATCTGCCTCGGTATTACGAAACCCCACTTCTCGATCTCGGGAAGATAACCGAGTACCAGCGTGATGCGGCTTGGAGGTTCTTCGCAGTCTTTTTCGTTCTCTTCGTGCTGTACTACGCGGGCTATCGTTTTTGCGGCGCAGGTTCCCGGAGGGCAACCGCAACAGAGCGTGGTCAGAACGCCTGCCTTTACATCGATGATAGGAATGGTGACGCCCTGGACATCCCGAGTCAGAGCCACGCCAATCGGGCCAGTATCGCGCTCGTGATTGCGTTCGGCCTGATATTCAGCGGCTCATTGCTCTTGATTTACCCGATCACGGCAATAGATATTTTCGACTACATATTTCACGGGCGAATCCTGATAACCTATCATCAGAATCCTTTCACTGCGGTTGTCGCGGATTTCCCAAACGATCCGTTCTACCCGTATCCTGCCTGGAAGTATGCGCCCTCCAATTACGGCCCCACGTGGGCAATCCTCAGCGTCCTGCCGAGCGCTCTTGGAGGAGACAGCCTTCTGCTCAATCTTCTTTTCTACAAGATCCTGGCGGTCGGGTTTTTCTTGCTGGCCGTGTGGCTAACCTATCTTGTGCTCGATCGGCTGGCTCCCCACTATGCGCTGGCTGGCACACTCCTGCTTGCCTGGAATCCATTGGCCATATTTGAAACCGCTGGGAACGGCCATAACGATTCCGTTATGGCATTCTTCCTCGTTTTGAGCATCTACTTCCTGGTGGCCAACCACCGAAAGATGTCCGTAGTTGCGCTAACGGTTTCTAGCCTGGTCAAGTTCATTACAGGCTTCTTGCTGCCTCTGTTTATTATTGGCACCAGTAAAGGGCTGATCGGGTGGCGCAGCAGGTTTGCCTTCGTAGCCAGCGGCATTCTTATTCCCCTCACGCTTACAGCAGCCATGTTCGCGCCCTTTTGGAATGGACCAGAGACGCTGGGAATCGAACGTCGTGAGGAGATGTTTACATCTTCGATACCTACCTTGCTTACGTTGTTGCTGGAGCCGTACGTGGGTGAGCAGGAGTCGTTGAACTTGGTCTCCAAGGGCAGCGCCATCCTGTTCGGTGTGATAGTCATCTGGTTTGCGGTTCGTACCATGCCTCAATATCCAAAGATAATCGAGGCAAGCTTCGAGCTGCTTTTCGTCTATTTGATGTTCTTCTGCCTCTGGTTCCAGCCGTGGTATCTCATCTGGATAATGCCGTTGGCCGCGCTGATCCCTAGGGGAGACGTGGCAAATCGAATGGTGGTGTTCTCGGCGACGGCGACGTTGGCCTACCTCGTGTTAGATTACCTCTGGCCGTGGCACATTGATGATTTTGATACTCTTGCCGTTCAAGGGCGTCTGGTCGCCGTAGTGTTTCCTTTGCCGTTTTTGCTAACGGTCCACGGCATGCTGAGGAATCGCATCGACCCCTTTGCAGCCTTAGAAGCCGTCAGGAAGATGATTTGGAGAGGGTTGGCTACGTAGTTTTTGGTGCGAGATGCCAGAGCCGGTAGGAATTGCTGCCAAACTTCTTGGCATTACTCTTGCCGAAGAAAAGGAATTGCCAGCTTCCACGCCATGAGCGTTTTTAGGTTAACGGTGGCACATAATCGGCCGGAGGAGTGTCATGCGTTTTCTGCTTGCCCTATCCTTTCTTGTATCGGCATTGGTACTCACGTCGAAGGCACCGGTTTGGGCCAACGCAGGTGATTGCGAGTTCGTTTTAGGGTTCAAGACGTTGCACGATCAAATTCCAAACGTCGTTGGCGAGTGTCTGGACAACGCGCACTTCGATGCAGATCTGGGCGAAACCCTCCAGGCCACCACTGGCAGTCGTACAGATGGAGCTCTTGGTGGGCTCCTGGTTTGGCGCAAGGTCGACAACTTAACCTGGTTCTCCGACGGGGTCAATACTTGGATAAACGGGCCGCAAGGATTGCAGCAGCGGCTTAACACCGAGCGCTTCCCCTGGGAGCTTGAAACGCTCGAAAACGCGGCGTACACGCTTCAGGATATGCCATTCGTGCTGAACGTGGGGAAGGCCGAACTCATAACAGACTCACCGCAAGTCATTCGGCTGTTCGCAAACCTGCATCAGAATAACGTCGCCTACGGCGACCTGAATGGAGATGGGATAGCGGACGCGGCTGTTCGAATCGTGCTCAATACAGGGGGGAGTGGCGACTTCAACCATTTGGCGGCGATGGTCAGTAATGGGGGAGTGATTCAACAAGCGGCCTCCGCTTTTCTTGGCGACCGAGTGAGGGTCAACGCGGTATCAATTGCCGACGGTGTGATCACCGTTGACGAGATTGTCCACGGAGCATCAGACCTACTCTGTTGCCCGACTGTGCCGAAAACGGTGAAGCTTCGGCTGTTAGACGGAGAATTGGAGGAAGTCGCTCAATAGGCTAGAGTCTGACTGCCTACGGCAGTTTTGGCGTTTAATCGCAAACACCTGCACGGCATAGCACTTGCTGTCACTGGAGTCAGGTTGCTCATGATGCGCCCGCGCGTGGGTGCGGAGACGCTTGGCTCCAGAGGGCAGTAGAGAATGCTGGACTGGCTTATCTCAATCGATCTGGTTGAGATATTTGCCCCTACGATGTCACCCCTCGAAGCGGTGTTGCGGATTTCTGTCGTCTACCTTTTTCTCTTTTCGCTGCTTCGTGTTGTGCTGAAGCGCGAAGCAGCGGCTATCGGCATCACCGATTTGCTGGTGGTGGTGCTGATCGCCGATGCTGTGCAAAACGCGATGGCTGACGAGTATAGGAGTGTTACCGATGGACTGGTCCTAGGCGCGACTCTCGTCTTCTGGGACTGGGCTCTTTCATATGCTGCCGCGCGGTGGCGTCGCTTTGGCAGGGTGATCCGTCCAGCTCCCCTGTTATTGGTGCGTAACGGCGAACCGATCTGGGACAATTTGCGGAAGGAGCATCTCACTGAAGAGGAGCTGGCAAGCCACGTGCGCCTACAAGGGTTGGAAAGAATCGAAGACGTGAAATACGCGTTTATGGAAACCGACGGGCGCATAAGTGTCATTCCGAAAGAAGGGAATCAGTCCCAAGGGAGCAGAGACAAGAACAAGGCGATATGAAGTTAGCACGCAGCCGTCTTGATGTCAACGGCTCGAAACGAGGACGTTTAGAGAAGGCGGTCAGCGCAGCGCGCTCCTATGGGGGACAGGGATCGGATTGAATTGGCGCACCCCGCACGCCAGTGGGACGCGATGAATCGCGCCCCTACAAATTGTCGGCGATCCAATGCTTTCGCAGAATGCTCTATTGGATCGATGCCACAATCTTTCTCAGATCATCGCACGAGTACTTTGGCTGACCAGGTGGATCGTAGGGGTTGGTCAGGGTGAGCGCGACATCGCCCTGCATCCAGGAAAGCGCGATGCAGTTGTCTCCGCGATGAACAATCGTTACATCACGTCCTCCGATTGTCTCGTGTGTCTCCTGCGGGTCGGGGTTACCCCTGCGCCCGACCTGCGCTTTCGGCATCTCGCGCAACGTGAGCACGTCGTGGGGTTGCGTATCTTCTGGTCGTGGATCGAAGCCCAGCACCACGCTCGATCCGTGTTCTGGCATACCGGGTTCGTATTGCTCGCCCACGGTCATTCGCGCGGGTAGCCATGTCGGACGCAAGATAGTGAACTTCGGTGTTGGGACCGGCGTCGGCTTAGGGCGAGCGGCCGGGGTCTCGGGCCTGCCCAGGTCCGCTATGTTCGACATCGAGCCGGCAATCTTTATCAGATCGTCTTTCGACAGATGTGGCCCTGAGAGCGCGACGTAGGCGCCATCCTGTTGCCACCAAAGGATCGGCCCCCCGTACTGCGGCTGCATATCAAAGAAGTGCGCCGTGATGGCGTTCGGCAGAGCAATCGGTTGCCCGCTCTTACGTTGATCGGCGTCCATGCCACTCCCTGCGGGAGCATTGAAGACGGTAAGCTGGATGCCGCCGTCGGCGGCGTGGTAGTTGATGCGAACCCCCGAGATGGACCGTTCACCACCAATTGGCGGCTCAGGCGTCAATCCAGCGGGAACATCAGTTGGGACGAAGACAGGAAACGATACTCTCCCGCGTATCTCAGCCAGCGTTTGAGGACCTGGGTTGGGCAAGGGTGCGTGACTGCCCGGCGCCTGTTGCAGCGATTCAGCTACCTCGAGCAGTTCCTCGGGGGATAGCGCAAAGCTGCCGATTGAGACGAGCGTGCCATCGCGCAACACTAGGACAGATGAATTCGACCCTGTGCCATCCGCGTTGCGTACGCCACGCCGCAGCCAGCCCCTGGCGTTCCCGATGCTCACTGTCTCGGCCATTTGTGTCCACCGGTTGATCATGTCTGACGTGGCGCGCTGCTGCACGATGCCGATGCCGATAAGCCGGTCGGGCGAGCTCTTTTCCACCTCGTCGGGCGGCACGTAGGCCAACTGAATACCCAGCGTCGGATTGAGGCGTGGCTGGCGTGGCTTCAGACCCCGCGGCACGTATTGTGGGATGAAAACTGGAAAATCGGCCTGTTTGGCGATCTGCTCTATTTGGTACTGAAACTCGTCGGCGCTCGGGGCCGGTTTTGGTCGGTAGTCTTGAACCGTCGCGTCGGCTGCAGGCGTGAAGGTGAAAAGCTGCGGATCCATGTCCCCGTTGAACCGTATGCTGGTCACCTCGCTGGTCACTATTATCCCCTGGCTGGGATCGACCCCGTACTGCTCGCTCTTCAGTTGGAAGAAGGTCTCTTTGTCCACCCAGATGATGCGCCGGCCGTTCATAGAGGCGGCCGATGCCGAAGGGCATTTGGTTGGGCCGAGGTCGACGACGTAAGCTGCCCGTCCAGCAACGCTTTCCTCAGGCAGCAGCTCAGGGTCGTAGCACACCCGAAGATCGTGGAATAACGATTCCAGGTCATTCATAGCATCCGCAGTCGAGCCAACCTTGAAGGCCTCGAAAGCTGGGAGGCTGTGCAGGATGTCCATCTGTGGCTCCCACGCATTGATCGTTACACCTTTGCCACCCGCCTGGGTATCCCAGACGCTCTGCCCATCGCTCACACTGACGTCTGGCTCCGCCATTGCCTCCTCCGGTGGGGCAGTCTGCTTCAACTCTCTCCGCCAGCGATTAGGAGTCTGCCACCAGGTGTGGGTTTCGCTCCGCATTTCCGTCCCTACGCGTCCGAATCGGGGCTCAACCCGCTTTGCCCAATAAGCGCTCGTCATTTCCAGACTATGGATCCCGGAAGCGGCAGGCGTGCGGGCAACTTTCGCCGCCTTTTCCAGTATCTCTTGAGCCTGCACCGCTGGCACAAACTGGCTGGTGCCAGGGAAGTAGCTTGAGGCGACGAGGGCCAGACCGAGGATAATGACTATGGCTACGGCTACTCCGACTAGCCTGGGCATCGAAAAGCGGTTCACTTCTGTAACCGAGTCTCTGGCCGCAGATCTAACGCTCTTGCGGTTCGAATGAGCGATGTTAGCCTGTCGTAACCGTGGCGACGGAATCGCGGCCACATACCGATACAGACCAACTTGCAGTTTCTGGTATTCGGCGAGCCTGGCAGCACACGAAGGACAATCGCGCAGGTGGGCCTCAACGAGCGCTCGCTCCTCCGTCGTCAACTCGTCATCCATGTATGCCGAGACCGCCTCGGTGATTCCTCCGCACTTTCGCTTATTCATACTGGTCCTCCCAATTTCGGCGGAGCTCCCCCAGGCGCTCACGCGCCCTGAATATCCGCTGACGGACCGCTGGTACGGTGAGACCCATCATCTGCCCGATTTCAACATAGGAGAAGCCCTCCACCGTTAGAAGCAACATCGTGCGGCTCTCCGTGTCCAGCTTCGCCAACGCCTCTCGCAGCATCTGTCTCGTTACGAGGTCATCGGCCGGGCCTGCCGTGCTCCGCAACGCTAGCTCCTCCACTTCTTCTTTTGCCTTGCCCCTCGGCCTGAACAGAGGTAGCCACGAGATCAGCCGTTTTCGCCGCAGCTCGGAGAAGGCGTGGTTCTTGGCGATGGTGTAGAGCCAGGCACTGAGCTTGAGATTGCCATCGGTCTTCTGTATGGCAGAGAAAGCCGACGCGAACGTCTCCTGGGTAAGATCCTGGGCCAATTCACGGTCGCGCACTATGCCATATAGGAACCGATAGATGCGAGGCTCATAGCAGACTACGATGGATTGAAAGGCTTCACCGTCACCGTCCACGGCCCGTGCCACAATTACGTCGCTCACCATCTGCGGGTACCCTCGATTGGTGTCTCTATTAGATTAACGCGCGAGTGGACCAAGAATAACGTTTCTGTAGCGGGAATTTCAGTGTCGATCGAGAGATCGTTATCTGCTATCGCCCTGATTCCCCAATGAAAGAAATCGCCCTCAGCCGCACCGTTTGCGAAAAGATCTATGGCCAAGGGTGTCACTGGTTCTGGGTCTCTAAGTCCACTGGCTCACCGAGAAAGCGGGGCAAAGGATGGATGATGTTGATCTCGTACCAGGTGACGACATTGGCGGCCGCTTCGCGGAGGTTATAATACTCCTGACGGGGATAACGATCCTGGCCGGCCTTCAGCCCCACAGCTTCGATGCCCAACGAGTTGGCCAGGTACAGAGCGCGGGGAAGATGGTACGCCTGGGTGACGAGCACCGCCTTCTCGATACCGAAGATGGCTTTCGCTCGGTAGGCGCTGTCATAGGTGCGCAAACCGGCGTGGTCCAGGTTGACCCTGTCGGCAGGCACTCCCTGTTCCACCGCATATCGTTTCATCGCCGTGACCTCGTCGTAATCCGGGCTGCTGTTATCGCCGGTCATCAATATACGTTGCACCTTGCCAGCCTTGTAAAGCTCGACCGCGGCGTCGACCCGGTGGGCCAGCATCCAACTGGGCTCACCATCTGGCCTGACCGCGGCGCCAAACACGATGGCCACGGGCGCCGGGGGAACGAGCTCAGCGGTAGAGTAGACCACTCCCTGATAGCGAGTGTAAACCCATGCGCCTGGAGCAGCTATGGCGATGATCGCACATAGGCCGAGGAGACCAACGATTCTCAACCACAACATCGGAAACCCTACATATTTCTGAGAAGGATGGCTAACAGGGCTATGTATCCTCCACCGAATATGACAGCGGCGAGGAGAGAGGCGGCGAAAGCGGGTAATATACCTCGACCCCGATTGACCACGAAGAAGATGGCCGCGACGGTTAACAATGTTATCGCCATATAAATCGGTGTCAGGCCTATCACGAATCCTGGCCCCCTCGATCCTTCAACCATATGGCTGCCTCCACACGCGACGCGACGCCTAGCTTGCTCAGAATATTGCCCACGTGAAATTCTATGGTTCTTTCAGTTACGTTCAGCGCATAGGCGATCTCTTTGTTGGCCTTGCCCTTTGCCACCAGTCGCAGGACTTCCAGTTCCCGCTCGGTCAGATCAGGCTGCTCAGACAGCTCGCCACGTTGCCAGGCCGCCACTCTGGCCGCTACCTCTGGGCTGAACCAACTCTCGCCCCTCGCGGCTGCTTGCACAGCGGCGGCTATCACCTTTGGGGCTTCATCCTTGAGCAGGTATCCTACCGCACCCGCCTTCATCATCCCTCGGACGTACTTTTCATCTCTGTAGGCGCTGAGAGCCAGCACACGCGTCGCCAGCCCTCGCCGCCGTATTTCGGCGGCCACCTCGGTGCCCGGTATCTCCGGCAACTGGCAGTCCAACACCGCTACATCAGGCCGCAATTTCTGGACCTGATCCAGCGCCGCTCTGCCGTCTCCGGCCTCGCCGACAACTTCCACATCCGGTGCCTGTTCCAGGAGAACGCGTAGGCCCACGCGCAGGGCTGGATGATCGTCGGCCAGCAAAACGCGAATCCGCGGAAGAATCGTATCGGTCGGATCAGTCATCTAAATCCACTCCTAGGGTCCGAGTTCAACCTAGCATGCCTCTCAATGCCTGCCCTGCAACAATACGTCAAACTCCTCGGCGGCGTCGATCATTCTGCCCGAGCGTCGGCTGAGGCTGAACCACTCCCACTGGCTATCTCCTAGCGGCCCATCCTCAAACCAGGCTAACGCCAGTATCTGGGGTTCTTCATCGATCGTCTGAAGCGCCGTGGTCAGCCAGCCTCGCGGGTAGTTTTGCGCCGGGGGCGTGCCGTCGTCGGGGGCGAATGTGTTGGCGGACGTGATGTATACCGGCAGTCCGTGGGTGGTCTGGTGGCCATTGATGACATCCAGCCAGTCCTGGTAGATACGAAAGCCGGCCTGGGCTCCGTCCCACGCCGTGCGCTTCAAGTCCAAACGCGGTTCTTCGGCGCCGCTACGCCCGGCTAACTCGACGGCGTCTGGCCGTCCAGCGGCCTGGATCGCAAAGCCGTCTGGCCCGGCCATCGGAATGCCGGCCGCGACCTTCGCCCGTGTCCCCTCGTCAATGGCCGCCACAAGGCTGTTCATATAGTTCAGCCACGGAACGTCGATAAGCCCCCGCTCACCGTCCTGATCTCTGTTCCAGGGGCGCACGGGACCCACCAGCACTCTGACGCCCGGATTCTGCGCGCGAAGCGTCTGCACGACGTTATCGGTGCGAGAGGCCGCTTCGCCGTAACCGTTGAAGAGGCGGGCGTACCAGGCAGGTGACACTGGCCGGTCTGGCGCCTGAGAGTTGCTATCCAGGGCATTGAAGTTACTCCCAATGATGTAGCCGTACACCGCGCGTAACCGGTCGTCGCGGGCCAGACGTTGCACGTAGCGCAGGTACTCGGTCTGGGCCAGGTAGTCGTCGGCGGGGGGCAAGCTCTGGCCTCGGTCGTAGTCCACTCGCACCAGGACGCGGAGCCCTTTACTGGCAGCCCCATAGACACGCGCCGCCAGATCATCTATGCCCCAGTGATCCTCCTCGGCCAACCGCGTGTAGGTGAGCTCCACGTCCCATCCGCCGCGCCCGTGCCAATCACGGTCGGGATTGGCAAAGACTACTCCTAGCTTGGTAGGAACGGCTGTCGCGGGGCGAGGGGGAGAAACCACTGGCCCCCGGTCTCGGACGCCAACGGTCAGCCGTCCGCGCTCGATACAACCAGTATCGCAATCGTGGTAGAAAGTGATGGCAGCGTCCTCCGCTTGAGATGCCGGGCTATTCTTCGTGGGAGTGATCGCCCATTTCCAAGTCCAGGTGCCGCCAGGAACGCTAGACCAATCTACCATGTCCGCTGGCTGGCCGTCTACCGTTACGAGTACGTTGGCCCAGGGCGCTACATCCGTCACCTGGATGGCGAGCTTCTTACCGTCGCCGAGCGAGTTGGCGTCGATCCGCATCTGAGGCCAGAGCAAGGCCGGAGACTTATTTTCCGGTACCACCACCACTTGTCCTGAAATAGGCGTTAGCCAGTAGCCTCCCAGGATGGCGAGGACCACTACAACCAGGTAAAGTTGCCCACGTCTTCGATTTCGCCGGCCTGAAACTATCCCATCTCCTCTCGCACGTATCAAGCGTTCACCATTACGTTTTGAGCTGGCAGCACGAACCGAACGCTGGTTCCCGCGTTCTTGTCTTCGGTACAGCTCTCGATTTCCAGGCTACT
This sequence comes from Chloroflexota bacterium, assembly GCA_016189905.1. Lineage (GTDB taxonomy): Bacteria > Chloroflexota > UBA6077 > FW602-bin22 > JACPRP01 > JACPRP01. The sequence goes on from JACPRP010000098.1 coordinate 24,174, forward strand.
CTGATGGCGACGCAGAATCTCCTCCACCAGGGCCAGTCCGAGGCCACTCCCCTCGATCTCCTGAGGCGCGGCGCGATAGAAGCGTCGAGTGATGTTAGGAAGATGGCGGGCCGGAACGCCAGGCCCGGTGTCGCGAACCGTGCAGCGGATGCCTTCCTCTTCCAGTCCAAGCGATATCACTGCTCGGTCGCCAGGCCGGGCATACTTGAGGGCGTTATCCAGTAGATTCAGGAAAACCTGTCTCAGCCGATCGCCATCTCCCAGCACCATGGGCAGTGGCGCATTCGCTTCGACAGAGAGGATGATTCCTCGCCCCTCGGCCTGGGGGTTGAGCTGGGCCGCGAGTTCCTCCACCAGCGCCAGAATATCAACTGGCCGTCGTTCGATCTCCAGGCTGGTCTCCAGCCGGCCCAATTCCAGCATCATGCTGACCATGCGGGACATCCTCTGCGCCTCCGCTTTCAACAGTTGGATGGATTGGCCCCTGATCTCCTGCGAAACCCTCGGCAAGCTCAACACTTCGAGGTGGGTCAGGATCGTGGCCAGGGGTGTGCGCAGCTCGTGGGACAGATCATTGATCAGAGAGCGAGCGGCCTCCTCTGCCCGTTGCTGGGCGGTGACATCCAACAAGAAGACAAAATCCAGATCACCCAGAGGCGAGACCCACCAGCGGATGAAATGCGTAGAGGCATTAGCCTGACCGTGCTCGGCGGATCTGTCAGCAGAGATAGGCACGCTGCGGTAGCGCCCGACCGTGCTCTTCTCTTGCCGCACAGCCGCGCGATCGGCGTCCAGGAGGCGGGCCCACGCCACATCCGGTAGGTGGTGTTCTGCCGTGGTCGAGATTCCAAGGAGACGGCGCGCGAAAGGATTAGCGTAATGAAATGTTCTCGGCCCTTCGAGCAGCAGCAATCCGAAGGGTACGTGTTCCAACAACGGATCTAGCTCCCCCAGACTCGGCGCCAGCATGTGCCCACTCGTCTTGTTTCGCAACCGTCGATCCACCCAGATGGCTGCAAACGGAGCGGCGATTAGAATCAGGAGAATGCCGAAAACCAGCGATTTCAGGTCAAGAACGAACACCGCGCTCCGATTCCTCCTCAATATCCATCCGCCGGAACAGTGTAACACAGAATACCGGCAGACTCCAGCGCACGGCGCATAACCTGTGGACATCCACAGTTTACAGCAATGATGCCCAGTGATAGTATTGCGTCACCGTTTCTTTGCTGTGTCATTTTGAGGAGGTCCTCTTTGGAAGAGAAAACACGACTCGGGCTGGCTATTCTCTGCGTCGCGCTACTCGTGGGTATCATAGGTGATTCACTGTTACGCGCGACGCCGTTGGGTCTCAATCTGGTTCTTTGGGTCGGGTTACTGTCTCTTGTCGGGTTCGCGATTGCCCGATGGCAGGGCGTGAAGCTGCTTGGCGGCGGGCGGTGGGCGGTCTTGCCCGCCATCTTTTTCGCCGGTACCATCGCCTGGCACGACTCCGTCACGCTGGGCACTGTGAACTTCGTCGCTCTTCTGGCTGCGCTCACCATATTGGCATCACGCGCTCGCTGCGGCAGGGTGCAAATCGCCGGCATCAGCAGATACGTCGGCGACTCGCTGTTCGTGGCGATCTTCAGCGCCTTTGGTGCCCTGCTATTACTGGCTGGCGACGTGCGGTGGGGACAGGTTCCCCGTGGAGGAATGGCGGGGAATGCCGCGGCCGTGAGCCGCGGCCTATTCATCGCTATCCCACTCGTATTGATCTTCGGCGGCTTATTCATGGCCGCCGATGCCGTTTTCGAGGACATGATCAGGAATGTATTCGACTGGAGTATTCCTGATCTGATCGGCCACATCATTGTTTCCCTGACGTTCGCCTGGGTCGTCGCCGGGTTTCTCCGACTGATGCTAATCGGTCCGGATTGGAAAGCCCCTGGCGGCACCGGTCCCCGCTTCATGTCGCTTGGCATCATCGAAATGGGCACCATTCTTGGCGCGCTCGATGCCCTCTTTCTGGCGTTCGTGATGGTGCAGTCTCGCTACCTGTTTGGCGGCACCGCTTTCATAAATGCCACAAATATCAGCTATTCCGACTACGCGCGGCGTGGGTTCTTCGAGCTGGTCACTGTGGCTGTTCTGGTGCTTCCGGTGTTGCTGTTCGCCGACTGGGCGATGCGCAAAGAAAATCCAGGACACGTACGCATCTTCCGGACGCTGGCCACCGCGCTCGTGCTTCTCCTGTTCGTCGTCATCGCCTCTGCGGTACAGCGCATGTATCTGTATTATGCCGAGTACGGCCTGACCGAGCTGCGGCTGTATACGATGGTCTTCATGGGCTGGATAGCCTTCGTGTTCTGTTGGTTTATCGCTACCGTGCAGCGTGGCCAGCGTGAGCGCTTCGCATTTGGAATGGTGGTGACCGGATTCCTGGCTCTCGCTGCTCTGAATCTAATAAGTCCTGAGGCTATCATCGTCAAAGAAAACGTGGGGCGAGCCAGGGCCGAACAGCCAATGGATGCGCGAAACGTGGCCAAGCTCAGCGCCGACGCCGTGCCAACGCTGATAGACGAGCTGAGCTCCATCGCCCCCTCCGATAGGCGACCAATAATCGAGAATCTTCTCAGGAAATGGTCCGAGGAAGATGGCGACTGGCGCACTTGGAACTGGAGCCGCTCCCGTGCGGTTCGATCCGTCAAGGCGAATCGAGATTATCTGTGGGAGCTGCAATCCTCTAAGGATTGATCGCGCAAGACTTCCTTCTTCACGACTCCCCTCAAGGCACAGCGGCCGGGCGGGCCGGGGTAGGTTTGGGGCCTGGCCCGGGGAGAGGTGTGACTTCGGGCGAGGGTCCGGCATCTGTGAAAAAAGAAAAGCGGTAGCTGCGGGTGTTAGGGCCGCAGCAGACCTCGACATCGACCTCCGCGTTGGGGCGCCAGCCTCCCTCTGGCGTGAACACCGTCTGTTGGCCTCCGCCTAAACCGAAGCCGCCGGTCGTTCCCCTGATGTACTCGCCGGTCTCGGCGTAGACCGCCCGGATGCCCGGTCCCCAGTTGCGCGGGCCAGGCTTCAGGCGCACGATGATGGGCGCGTTGGTGGGGACGTCGGTCGCACCATCCCGGGGGAAGGTCTCCGCTACCGGTAGAGCGGTGAGATGCCAGAAAGCGAAGGCTCCAGCCGCCAGGACCCCGCCGCCAAGGGCGGACCCGCGCAGCAGGGCCGGCATAGAGAGCGCGGCCGTGCCGGGTGTCCGCAGCGCCCGTATGCCTCCGAAAACCACCAGCCAACCAACGATCGCGAAGGCGACGTTGAGTGGCAGGCCCAGCGCCAGTTGAATCTGGGAGGCCAGGCGGTACTCCGGGAGGGTGAGCTGGCCCTGGCTGTGTAGAGCCAGCGCTGTGCCGGCGATCAAGCCGGCGCTCAATATGGCTGCTGCTATGATGGCAATGGCTGTGGCCGCGAAGTTGAGCCAGGCACGCCTGCGAACTATGCTGCCACGCAGCAGTACGGCCAGCCCGACCAGTGATAGACCGAGCAATGGGTAGCCGAGATCGACCAGAGGCCACTGTCCGCGCTCCCCAAGCGCCCTCGGGAGCGCCCCGGCCATACCCCGGGTGGGGAGCCAGATTGGACCCGGGCCAGCGAAGAACAAGGGGGTCAAGAAGTATAGGCCAAGCGGACTCTGATAGATCATCGCCAGACCGAGTGCCACCAGTCCGCCCCTGAAGCCCAGACGGCGGGCGGCTCCGCGGATTCCCAGACCCCACCCGAATCGCGCAATCGCTGCCATCCAGGCCAGGCAGGCCGCGCCGAGCATCCAGGGATAGATGAGCTTCAGCCCTAGTAGGGCATCGCCGGCCGGTCCGTAGACATCTGCGGGCACGGTCTTGCCGATCCAACCCATCGTCCTGCCCTCTGGCGGCAGGTAACCGTCGCCAAGCGCGCCCTCCGGGCCGAGGTAACGCCAGGAGAGCATCGCCACTAAGGCCAAGAGGGCCAGGCTCGCACCTGCTGCGGCAATTCGACCCGGTGGCTCATCACTCCCCGCCCCGGCTCGTAGTCGCCAGGGCAGAAATAGGAGGGTGGGGATGGCGGCCCAGAGGGCAGCGCTCGCCAGATTCCATTGAACCAGGATGGCCGCCGCCAGCGCCCCAATAACTACGGGCAGAATGAGAAGGCAATGGCGGGACAGCGGATGCCAGCCCAGGGCGAAAGCCCCGGCCGCGTAGAGCAGTGGCAAGGCAATGAGCGCCTCTCCCCGTGGATAGAGCCCGTGGACCCAGCTCTGCGGCAACTGCAGCAGGCCGGCCGGCAGGAGGGCAGGGTTGAGAAGCAGTGCGAATCCTTGAGCAGCCATCCCCGCGACCAATAGCCTGCGCCAGCGCACGATCAGCGCCAGCAGGGTCACGCCGAAAGCCAGCACGACGTTCACCCAGGCGAACTGCCCATCATCGTCGAGGTAAGGGGGGTAGGTAGTGTGCAGGCCGAACTGTGCCAGGGGCTCCCCGGGGAATCTCTCGGTGGCAAAGAAGACACCGGCCAGACTCAGCGCCAGGAAGATGGGCATGGCCAGCAGCGGCAGGAGGCGATCGCGGTCTGTCTCTTCGCTGCTCCGGATGCTGCGCCACAGCGCCCCCAGAGTTGCGACGGCGGCCAGGAGCCCATAGAGGATGAGGGTCAATGGCTCGAGCGGATAGCCACCTGCACGCTGGCCGAATGTAATGATCGCGGCGATGAGCAGCAGATGGATGAGCCCATAGGTGATGCCGAGAATTGCGGTGGCCCGTAGCGCCGCCCGTTCATATGCAAGTGTTCTCAATGCCGAATTGGCCTCCAGTCGTAGTGTTTCAATCACCGGTTCTCCGTCGACGAATCAGCCGTCGTCCGCCGACTACCAGCGCTCCAATCACGACACAGCCGCCGAGCGTTGAGCCAAGCAGCGTCAGGTCGATAGGCAGCCGATTGTATTGGCTTCGTCCGATGGGGTCGTAGCGATCACGTACCCGGCCTACGCTCGCGAGCGCGTTCTCTGCTTGTTTGGTCGACTCCTCGTAGGCGCGTTCGACTCCGCTGTAGTCCCGCTGTCCAAGATCCTCCTCGGCTTGATCCAACGCGGCCAGCGCTGCGTCGGTAAACTTTATGGCGTGCTCCAAGTCGCTGCGTGCTGCCTGGTCGATCGTAAACGGGACGCAACCGGGCCCCAGGTCACAGCGCTCGCCGCGGTCGGCCGACGCGAGCAGTTTCTTCGCGTCGGCGAAGTCGCTGCCTTCTGGTGAGCGCGGGCGGTAATTCATCACGTCCGTCTGGGCCATGGTAGCCGACAGAGCCATCAGCTTGACATCCCAGCCGAGGTGCTGGCGCTCCGCGGTGGATAATAGCGGCTGACCGGCGAGGAGGTTGATCAGTTCGACCAGAAATATTATGTTCTCGCCAAGATCAAACCCGGCGAAGGGTGGTCGACTCAATACGCTCCCGCGCTCGAAGACCTGGCCGTTGCCGAGGTAAGCCACTTGCCCCTGGGCATTCTTGGCAACGCTCCCCACTGTGCGGTCACCGGCCGTGGCGATGGGCTCGCCACCCGTGACGGACCACGTCCAAGTTGGCAGGAGCAGCGCGTAGTCGCTCTGGCCGATACGGCCGCGAGCAGGCACGGGCGTTTCGTTCGACCTGCCTGAGCCGTAATCAAAGCCGAGACCAAAGCCCGCGAGCAACGTGGGGAGGTTGTTCTCGTCGGTCCGCCCTACCGCCCGCGCAATGACGAGTAGGCTGCCGCCCGATCGGACCCAATGCGTGAGCGTCGCCATCTCGGTCTGCGAGAGATTGTTACTTACCTGACGGGCACCCGCAGGACTGCCGAGCGTCGTGACTCTCCAGTTCGGTAGCACCAACACGTCGACGTCGGCAAGCACCTCAGGCGTCAACTCGCTCGCTGGGGCATCCATTGCCGTCTGCAAGGGACTCTTGCCGGTCTCGATGCGCATATACCCGGCTGACTGACCGCGTCGTTCCGATCGCAGTGTGAAGAAGCGCTCGATCACCGTCGTCAGGAGCACTTCGTGGCGCACGAACCCGACGCTGAAGTCCGACTCTGCGATCAGCACGACGGCGTTGCGGCGCTCATAGGGTTTCTCTGCAAAGGCCGGCGTGGTCGAGGCGAGGGCCAACAGCGCAGCTAACGTAATCAAGAACCATCCTCTTGCCTGCCGCAGCGACCAGGTCAAACAAATACCCTCCTCAAACTGTACGACCGTGGTTTTCGATGTACACTCACTATTCGCCCGTGCTGTTCCTTTCCGCGGTGATCAGATGAAGGAGAGACAGACAGAGCAGCGAACAGCCCATACCGCCAATCTGTATCGCTGATTTCTACCTTACTACTTCTCCCTTGGCGTTTGCATCTTGATGTGGCAATCTGTAGCGTGGTCCGATGCATCGGACTGCTGGGCTGGGTGGGGGGTGAGCCCCCACGCTACCTTTGAGACACTCGACCTATGCATAGTTGCCTCGCTGGCTCAATCCTTCCGCAAACTGCCATGGTCTCTAGAACGTGTGGATATTCCCCAATGTAACAGCGTGGCAACTGTATCACGCCTGCCGCAACCCGTAAACTGTGGATTTCCTCAGGTAGCCTGCCTGTCTGAAGTCGACTGCCTGAATACGGCTACATCGATCCACTATTCGAGTGGGCTGATGGGGATGCCGCTGGTAGGAATCGTCTGATCGATATCTATCGCTGAGAGTCCTGCTTCTCTCGGAACGCGCGCTTCCGCTCGAGCAGGCGATCCGTCATCCTGATAGCATGCTCGTCCATCATACTGACCGCCGATGGCCGATGGCTGACGGCTCCACGCGCTAGCACTGGCGCTCGCGATCGTGCTCTGGCCAGCCAGGTGGTGGCTTCCGGCACAGCCAGGCGGCGGAAAGCGATCTCCAGCGGCCAGAAGAGGCCAGCCAACACCAGCAGCAGAGGCCAGACTGGCCACCGGGCAACGGCCGTCCTGGGCACGGCTGCCAGGGTCTGGGCCGCATCCTCTAGCACCCTGCCACCGCCTGCGGCTGCGACCTGGGCAAGGAGCGATTGGTCGATCCCTATCTCCCTGTACTCCGCCGGGTATGGCGCCACCCAGCCCGACTCTCCTCGCAGCTCGGCGCCGCCCACATCCTGTGTCACCTGCACAACGTAGGCTCCCGGCTTTGGCGCCGCCAACTGTGCCCTGTAGCGACCTGGGCCCGCTGGCGCCAGCGCCAAATCCTGCCGACTGCTGTCCGTCCCCAGCAGGGTCGCGTTGGTCGGGCGAACCTCTTCCCAGCCAACTTGATTCTCAGCCACGATGGAGAACCCGGCCTCGCCGTCGGATTCTACTCGCACGCGCAAATCGCCGCTCTCCCGCGCCGGGAGTAGCCAGGAGATCACGTTTCCCCAGAGAAGCGTCGTGGCCGGGGAACTGGCCCATGCGCTGCTCCAGCGACCCGCCACATCGGGGGTCCAGACGATGGCTCTCCCTAGCCCGTACTGCCAGGCCGACAGGATGGGGTCCCCATCGGGCGACACCAGAGTCACCTCCGCCCGCTCCTTTGGTGAAGTAGCCACATAGCCATCCAGTGGCGGGACGGCTGTAAGGCCACGCAGCAATGGCCCGTTGGAAGCGGCGGCGGGGTAAAAGCGCTCGTCTACTAGCACAGTCCGTGTCGCCATGATCGTCTCCTTGCTGAAGATCTCCGGGATATCCGCGGGCTCGGCAGTGAAGTGGTAGCGCCCTCGCCCTGCCCGGGCCATGGCCTCCAGCAGACTCGCATCGGCATCGTCACCAACCGCCACCGTAGAGAGGGTCACTCTGGCATCTCGCATCTGCCGGGTCAGCGTCCCATAATCCCCCGTAGAGCCGGAGCGTCCGTCCGTTAGTAGGATGACGTGTTTCACGTCGGCCTCTACCCAACGAACCGCCTCGAACCCAGCCAGGAGGGCCGGGTAGACCTCGGTGCCACCGTCGGCGTAGATGCCGCCAATCGCTTTCTCCAGCCGGTCCCGGTCCGTAAGCGGCGTCAGCGGCGCCACCCACTGAGGCACCGAGTCGAAGGCGAGGACCGCCGCGCGATCCCCGTCTTGCAGCAACCGGATACTGCGAGCCGCCGCTTCCTTGGCCATTTCCACTTTGGCCCCACTCATACTGCCGGACTTATCGATGACCAGCGCCAATGCCACCTTCGGCTGACGACCCCGGCCCCGCAGGTCCATATACACCGGCAGCGCCCGTTCTGCCGCCGTGCCCGCATAGCCTCCGGGACCGAAGCTGTCGGGCCCGCCGGTCATCACCAGTCCGCGGCCCAGGTCCCGCACGTATCGCTCCAGAAGGTCCATCGATCCAGGTGGCAGCGCCTCCGCGGGTACATCAATCAGGATTGCCCCATCGTATCGTGCCCAGCCGGCCAGATCTCCTGGAATGCCGGATGGGGGGGCAACGATGACTTCCACTCCACCGGCAGATAGGGAGGCCGGTAGCCAGCCGGGGGCATCGGGACTTGAAGTGATCGCCAGCACCTTTGGCGGGCCCAGCACGCGCTGGATCGCTCCAATCGCATCGTTGGCGTGGATGCCATCCGCGCTGGGGTCCACGGCAGACACATCCACCTGATAACGATGAAGGCCCGGATCCGCCACAGCAAGCGGTAGGGCCACCTCCTGGTGGCCGTTTCGGAGATCGACCTCCCGCTCCAGTACCATCTGGTCATCGCGATAGACACGAACGGTTGCGCCGGTCGCCTGGTCCGCGTATATGCGAGCCGTGAGGGTGGAGACCTCGTGCTGATAAGCGGTCTCCGCGAGATCCACGGCCTCCAGCCGAAGGTCCGGGACGGAGGCCCCGCCCAGTGGGAGAACGTTCACCTCGACACCTCGGGCGGCCAGCTCCCTGGCGGCTGCCACAGCGTTGCCTTGGGTCTGTCGTCCGTCCGAGACAAGCACCACTCTGGCGACGTAATCATCCGACAGCAATGCGCCCGCCAATCGGAGGCCAGAGGCGAGGTCGGTGCCTCCGTTGGGAAGCGCCGCCGAGAGGCGTGTGAAGAGAGGGACTACAGAAGGCGCCTCCTCCACCCTGGCTCCCGCGGCCACGGCCACCACGCCCAGCCGGTCCCCTTCGCGAAGCTTCTCTGCTGCGGACCGTGCGACGGCCTCGGCCTGATCTCGGAGGGGGGCAACGCTGGCAGAGACGTCCATGACAAAGACCGTGGCCTGGCGATTCAGAGGTCGGGTGATGGTGAGACCGGAGAGCGCCAGCACCACCATAGAGACCCAGATCAGACGGAGTGCCAACCGTCGGCCCTCGATCCACATCGCTTTCCGGCCGGCCTTCCGAGCTGCCGTCCACCACGGCCAGCGTCCTGCCACCAGGAAGGCAACAAGCAGCGGCAGCGCCAGCAGCCACCAGGGATTGTCGAACTCAGCGCCCACGAGCGTCCACCCACCATTCCACCAGAGATATCAGCAACACGGCCGCTGCGAGCCAGGGCCATAAAGTGATGGAGCCACGCGCCGAGAGAGCCGCAGCGCCATCGATTGCTGGGATGTCCACCGCACGCGCGGTAGGGTTCGCCTCCCGGGAATCGTACCCGCCGGCGATCAGGAAGGACTCCTGCTGCCCGCCATCCCCTCTTTGGACGACGCGGTAGAGGCCGGGGACAGGTGCTCGAAACGGCATGGGAGGCCACGGCGGCGCCAGGTCGATGCGGGAACCATCAGGTCCCTCCACCCACATCCGCTGAGTAAGCGGAGCGGCTTCCAGGGCAATGGCCGAGCCGATGGCTACCGTCCTGGGGGCATCCCCAGGCCTCGGCAGCAGCCAGTCCAGCAGATTGGCCATCAGGACCGGAAAGGCCGGCCGCAGGGGCAGGTCAGACTGGCTCAGCTCGAAAGCGAGCACCGCCTGCCGCTGGTCGCCCTCGGTGCGCACGGCCAGCAACGGGCCGCCATCGGAGTCGATCACCTTCTCCCATCTCCCATCCAGGGCCAGCTTCCGAGCCTTCGCCACGCCGACCTCCGACCAGTCGACGTGTTTCAGCAACGGGTGATCCGCCTTGGGCCACATCTGCCGGGGGCGGAACTCCTCGCCGTTGGGCGGCCCCACTAACAGCGCGCTGCCGTCGGGCATCGGATCGGGCCAGAGTCGGTCTAGCACCGTGAGGGGATATGCCGCGCGCTGTTTCGAGGCGAGACCGGGCCAATCCGTGGGGTTGGCCTTGAAGGAACGCAGGTTGCCCTCCACGCTCAGGATTCGCTCCAGGAAGCTGTTGCCGAAGGTGACCAGGAGCACTCGATCCTCGTTTTGATCTGCCACCACCGCCCAGGCTCGATCGTCCTGATCGAGGGCGTTGGCATTGAGCGGGACCCCTGAGAGGCGCGCCTCGTACCATCTGGAGCCTGGCGGCAGGTGAGACCAGGTAACGTAGCCATCGGCCCCGGGCTGTAGTTGCCACTCCTGGACACCGACCAGCCGACCCTCGGACAGAAGCTGGAGACGGCCGGAGACGGTGGCTGTGCCGGTATTCTTGATGCCCGCCTGCAGCGTGATTTCGCCGTCGCCCGCGCGCAGGGCAAGGGTAGTCACCGCCACATTGTCCACCTGGCCGCCGATGGGGATAAAGCGGAAGCTGGAGCCGGCGGGACGGCGAGCACCTTCGGGCAGCGTCACGCCGCCGTCACCTATCAATACCCATTCTGCCGGACCTCTGGTGAGGCCGGCGGCAAGGGCCATGGCCGCAGTTGTGTCTGGCGACCCATAGGAGGCTTGCTCCTGTCCAACGGCCGGTTCTACTTGTCCGACTCGGCGCGCTCCAGCTACCAGCACTCTCGGCTGCTCGTCCAGGCGCACCACAGTCATCTCCTGGTCCGGTCCGAGTCCGCGGGCCAGATCCAGCACGGCCGCTCTGGCGGCGGCGAAGCGGTCTGGCTCCACATCCCGGGCCCGCATGCTGCCGGAGGCATCCAGTAGCACGATCAGGTGGCGTCCAGCAGCCTCGGCCGGTAGAAAAGGCTGGGCCGCGGCGAGGGCGAGCAAAGCGGCGATGGCTATCTGGAGCCACAGCAGTGGATGGCTTCGCAGCCGCTGCCATGGATGTGACGACTGCCTCTCGGCAGGTGACGACGGCCACAGCATCAGGCTTGGGACGCGAAGGCTCGGGCGCCTCGGCTTCAACATCCAAAGCGCCAGGATGGCCGGTATGACGGCAGCCAGCCCGAGCGCGAGCGGTGCTTCCCAGCTCACCGTTATCGTCCTGTCAACACGCCGGCGGTCGGCAATTGCTTCAAGACTGTCTCGTGGAGTGGAATCCCGGTGTTGATGGCAAGGTGCACGACGCCGAGGCGATGGCAGTGGGAGTTTACCTCGGCCAAAAAAGCCCTCAGCCGTTGGCGATATGCCCCCAACTCGACGGGGCCGAGCCGCGTGGGACGCAACTCACCAGACTCGGAGTCCACCAGCTCAACCTCCTGGCCCAGGGGTGGCTCCCACTCATCAGGCGCCAGGAGCTGCAGCACCACCGCCTCGCCGGAGGGCGCGAGGCTGTCCAGTGCGGAGCGCCAGGTCGGGTCCAGCAGGTCCGTCAGCAGAAAAACTGGACCGCGTCCTTTCCTCGAAGGACCACGCGCCACCCTTCGCACCGCGTCGGCGAGCAGAGTCCGCCCCGACTCGCGAACAGCGCCCAACTCCCGAAAAACCACGACCGTCGTCGCCCGGCTAGAGACCGACGGCAGCGGCAAGGCCTCGCCATCTCGCACCAGGAAGACCTGCACCGTCTCGTGATGGCTGACGCCGATCCAGGCCAGGCCTGCGGCCAGCCTGCGGGCATACAACCCCTTGTGAGAATCCCCCTCGCTCCAATCCATAGAGGTGCTGGCGTCCACGAGAAGCGTGATGGTACGAGAGCGCTCCTCCTCGTACTGCTTCAGGTAGAGCCTGCCAAGCCGCGCGTACGCTCGCCAGTCCACGAGCTTTGGGTCGTCGCCGGGAGCGTAGGCGCGATAGTCAGCGAACTCCAGGGCGCGGCCGCGTGTTCGGGAGCGCACCGAGCTAGGATGCTGGCCCCGTGCAGGGCTTCGCGCGGCGATGGAGAGCCGCTCGATAGCAGCGCCGAAGGCGGGACCCCAGCCGGGGAAAGAGTAATGAGTAATCATCACTCGCGACTCACACAGGATAGGATGCGGCCGATGAGCGCGTCGGGGGTGACGCCTTCGGCTACGGCCTCGAACTGGAGGATCATCCGGTGGCGCAGGGCCGGCATTGCCATCCGCTCCAGGTCAGCGAAGGCGACGTTCCAACGGGCGGCTCGTAGCGCTGCCACCTTGGCTCCAAGCACCAAGGCCTGGAGCCCCCGGGGGCTGGAGCCATACCGGACAAAGCGCTGCACCTCGGGCACAGGCGAGCGGTCGGGATGCGTAGCGCCCACCAGCCGCACTGCATAGCGCATCACGTGAGGTGCAATCACGATTTGCCGCGCAAGCTCCATCGCCTGCGCCAACTCCTCCGGTCGCAGCACCTTAGGCGGAGCTTCTTGAGGGACGCCTGTGGTGCGCTCCGCGATCTGGGCCAGGTCGTCGTCCGATGGGAAGGGAACCAACACCTTGAAGAGGAAGCGGTCAAGCTGCGCCTCGGGCAGAGGATAGGTGCCCTCCATCTCCAGCGGGTTTTGAGTAGCCAGGACGAAGAAAGGCTCCGGCAGCAAGTGGGTCTGACCACCGGCCGTGACGGTGTGCTCCTGCATCGCTTCCAGGAGCGCAGACTGCGTGCGTGGGGTGGCACGGTTGATCTCGTCTGCCAGCAGCAGGTTGGCGAAGATCGGGCCGGCGGCGAAGGTAAGGCCACCCGTCTCGCGGTCGAATAGCTGGGTGCCGGTGATGTCCCCGGGCATGAGATCCGGGGTGAACTGGACTCGCCCGAATGTGAGACCCGTAACCTGGCCGAGGGTGCGGACCAATAACGTCTTGCCTAGTCCGGGCACTCCCTCCAATAGAATGTGGCCGCCTGCCACCAACGCCGTCAGGACCTGATCCACCACCTCGGATTGGCCGACGATGGTCTGGCTGAGAGCTTGAGCTACTATGGACAGCTTCTCGCGGCTTTCCGTCGCGGCGGATTCGGTGAGTCCTTCTGAATTTTCGCTCATCAACATCTAATCACCTCTGTTGCGGCGCGATCGCCGAGAAGTAGCGCTGCACCATACTCTGGAGGGACGAGGGCAGGGGTTGGCGCGAAAGGGATGGCCGCGCGGCGGCCTCGTACTGGCCATACACCTCGTTGTAGGGCCGGACCGAGCCGAGCTCCAAAGGCGAGTCGGGCAGCTCGACCGTCTCACCGCTCGCCCCCTGCGCTCCGCCGTACGCTCCCACCTGCGGCCCATCGCCGCCCATCAGATTCGGTGCATACACGGGGTCGTAACCGGTGGTGCCGCGCATGCTAGGATCAGCTCTGCCGCCAGCCAGAGTGGCTCCAGCGCTACCGCTTCCAGGGCGTCCCGACGAAGCCTCACCTCCGGCCCCAGATCCGTCGCCCGCGCCACCACCCGAGCCACCAATCGCCCCGGAGCCGGTGCCACTTCCTGATCCGGCACCCGTCCCAGATCCCGAGCCGCTGCCCGAGCCAGAACCCGAACCCGTCTCCGAGCCGCTTACGGAGCCGCTTCCTCTCTGAGCGCCGCTCCCGCTCGCCGCCTGGCCACCGGATGCGCTCCCGGAGGCTGGCCCGGCCGCCACAGCCTGACCTGAGCCTGCCGAAGGTGCATTGGCCCCTCCAGGGCTACCGGCCATCGCTCCCAGGCCAGCCCGTGCCTGCCCCACCCCGGCCATTGCCTGCTGCACCGCTCCTAAGCCGGATGAGCGAGATATCCCCTGTGCGAGAAGTGACGCGACATCGCCCATGGCGGCGCCCTCACCGGGTGCATTGGAGCCAATGGCCTTTCCAATCTGGCCGGCCGCCTGTCGGAGGGCTCCCGCTAACACGGGGACGTCCCTGGCAGCATTGGCACCGGCCTGGAGCGCCAGTGTTAACCTCTGCCTGTCCTCTGGTGTCATGGCTTCCGCCCGCTTCGCCAGATCGGCCATTGCCTGTTGTACGGCCTGCTGATCGCCGGCCCTGATGGCCCTGGACAGGGACCCCAGATCAGGGTTGTCCTGCCAGATTGAGGACAATCCCTCCATAGCCCGCTGCCAGACGTAGTGATCCGTATTCGCCTGGCTGGCCAGCTGCTCCTGGGTGTGCTCCAGGATTCGCGCGGCTTCCTCGGCGGTTCTGGCCTCTGCCAGTTGCCGCTCCGAAGCCCTCAGAGCCTCTGCCGCAGACTGGGCCAGGGGTTCGGGCAGCACCGCGAGCCCGGCCTCTATGCTTTTCAGAGCCCTTATGGTCGCCACCACCGATTGCGCTTCGGCAGCCTGACGGCCGGCATCGCCAATATCTGGCACTGGCAGCAGGACCGCCAGCGCGAGAGCCAGCGCTGCGATCACCTCCACCCGCCGCGCTCGATCTGGCATCAGCAAGGGATAGCTGGATGGGTCGATCCGGGCCAGTGCCTTGGCGGCGTCCGCGGCCAATAATGGTGCCGCTGGATGGTTGGCACGGGCAGCGTAGAGGGCACTGGATACCCGCTCCGACAAGCCTAGGCCGTCGGCCGCCAGGGCAACTATCCAGGTATTCGGCCAGCGTCGAAGGGCAAGCGCCACCGATGCCGCCAGAGCCAGGGCTGCCCAGGCAAGGGCTGCCAGAGACCAATCGGGGTAGCTCATTACCCGCCCGCCCGCCGCGAGAAGAACGGCACCAGCCACTGCCCACAGCAGCCCCGAGCGCACGCACTCCAGCAGCCAGCGACCGCGCACCCGGCGAGCGAGAGTGATGAGAGATGGGTGATGGATGATGGGTGATGAGTGATCAGTACTCATGAATCATCGCTTCGGTCGGCGTCGCCATGGCTTTACGGGCGCTAGTAACAGGGCAGTGAATCCCAGGCAGAACGCCGCCAGCAGGCCACTGAAGGCGAAATGGTACACCCAGGGCGCCAGCTGCGTCACCATCCGCGGCTGGCCCGTGTTCTGGTCGACGGCCACGACGTATACAGCGCGGGTGATGTCAGGACTGGGCTGGGACGGGGCGCCATACCCGTAGGCCCCACCCGTCGTGAGGGCACGCATCAGGTCACCGATCAGCGGAACTCCCATTCCCGAGGAGCCAGCCGGCAGCACCGAACTGACCGAGACCAGGGGGCTGGCGTACAAATAGGCCGGCGGCACCCCCGGCGGTCCGCCCTGCCCCGTTTGCT
Source organism: Chloroflexota bacterium (assembly GCA_016189905.1). GTDB lineage: Bacteria > Chloroflexota > UBA6077 > FW602-bin22 > JACPRP01 > JACPRP01. The sequence continues at coordinate 39,465 of JACPRP010000098.1, forward strand.
GACGGGCCACCATAGCCACCGCAGATACGAAGGGCAGCCCGAATACCAGGAGCAGCACCAGCAGGTAGGCGATGACCGACGCCACTATTGTCCGCCTGAGCAGCGCGCTCAGCAGCAATCCAAGAGACGCATTCGCCAGAGCAGTGACGGCAGCAACGGCCAGCACCATAATCAAGTATATAGCCGGCACCCCGCCGAACAGGTAGACCAGGGCAAAAACCGGCAACGACGCCACCAGCAGGAAGAGCACATAGGAAAGTGAGCCCGTCAGCTTGCCCGCGGCCAAGCCGAAAGGAGATGCCCTGGTGACTAGCAGCAAATCCAGAGTGCGCCTCTCACGCTCACCGCTAACCGTCCCTGCTGTCAGAGCAGGGGTGATGAAAGTCAGCAACAGCACGGCGCCGGTTCCCAGAGCAGAGAAGAGCTGGGTGCCCACCATTGGAGAAACAGTTCCCCCGACCGCACCCACAAGGCCCAAGAAGCCGACTACGGCGAGAGTTAGCAGTCCGAGGTAGCCGGTAAGCAGCAACACCGGCCTCCACCCTCTGTTGCGGGAGCGAAGATCTTTGCCAACCAGGCCCCGCACGCCTAGCGCTACGCCGGCTCGGGACTCGGCCGAAGCATGTCCCCTTCCCAGGAAGTAGAAGATTGTGGCCACCAGCAGAAAGACTGCTACCACGACCAACGTCCAGTCCATCGTGGAGAAAATCTCCACTGTCTCCAGTGGAGCGCCCGCAGCAACAGACATTAACCCCTCCTTTCCACGGCAGCTTCCTCAGCCATCGGTAACAAAGCGAGCTGCCTACTCATCACTCATCATCCATCACTAATTACTCGTTCCGCGCCAACCGCAAGAAGGTCGCCTCGAGGCTGCTCTCGATCTCGGCGAAGCGCACCACGGGAATTCCACTTCGGACCACTGCAGCAAGGGCCTCGGCCGCCGATTCAGCTCCCCCGTCACAGTGGAAGCGGATATCGCCATCTGATACCGACACGGCGCCGATGCCCTCGGTGGACTCCAGCATCGCAACGGCTCGTTCAACATCCCGCAGCACTTTGAGCTGGTAGGCCGGGCGCTCCGCCGCCCACAATACATCCTTCACGGTTCCTTCCCTAAGCAGCCTGCCCGAGGCGATGATTCCGATGTGGGTGCAGAGGTCGGCCAGCTCGGAGAGGATGTGGGAGCTGATCAGGATGGTTTTGCCTATCCGTCCCAGTTCCTTCAGCAACTCTCGCATCTCCACCCGGGCAATCGGGTCGAGGCCGCTGGCAGGCTCGTCCAGCAGCAGCACCTGCGGGTCGTGGATCAAGGCTCGCGCCAGGCAGAGCCTCTGCTGCATTCCTCGGGAGAGTCCTTCCACGTACTCGTCCCGCTTGTGCGCCAGGTCCACCAGTTCCAGCAGGCTGTCTCGAAGTGAGATCGCCGCCCAGCCCCGCATCCCCTGAAGAGAGGCGTAGAACTCCAGGTACTCTCCCACCTTCAAGTCATCGTATACGCCGAAGAAGTCCGGCATATAGCCAACGAGTTTCTTGATCTCGTAGGGCTGCCTCAGCACATCCACTCCGGCTACCTCGGCGCTACCGCCATCTGGAAGCAGCAGGGTCGCCAGCACTCGCAACGTGGTGGTCTTGCCGGCGCCATTCTGTCCGATGAAGCCGTAGATCGAGCCGTCCGGGACTGTGATAGAGAGGCCATCCAGGGCGTTTACGCGCCCGTATCGTTTGGAGAGGGAGTCGGTGCGGATCATTTCGACACCGTCCCTTCCACCGTCAGCTCGGGCTGCAGGAACATGACTACCCGATCGGGGCCAGACGACACCTGGAGCTTGACCGAGCCGTCGGAGCCCACGTAGGCCGGAGCCGGCTGCAGCCGTACCTCTTCTGCACCACCAGGTAGCTGTTCCCACGTCGCCGATTGCCAGTCGTAAATGGAGAACACGCCTGCTTCGGCCGGCAAGGGGATGGCGCTCGGGGGTGGCGTCGCCATCCCCTTGCCGGGGCTGAAGGATGTGGACTGTCCCATTTGCCTGGTGCCGATGACCAGCGCATCCACCTTGGACGTTATGGGCAAGGGCGGGCGGAACTGGTAAACCATGGAGCTACCCTGGATCTGAATCCAACCGATAGTGCCATTGCTGCCACCCCCAAAGCCGCCGCCTTGCGAGACCACCTCTGCCGGAATCATTGCTGGGGGTATAGTGAAACGACCCGGGGGCAGGTCCAGGCTGAGTGGCTGGTCCAGGAGGGTCAGGTAGAAGGTGGGATGGCTGCCGGCGGCCGGAAGCCTCTCTCCCACTGATGCCCTGGTGAAGGCCAGGAAGGTAAGCGGCATGGACTGGCTGTTGGGGCCGGGCTGTGGGATGTTCACGATGGAATCCATCAGCCGGATGCGGCGCTGCACTTCAGGATCCTGGGATACCTCATACTGCTCCGGCATACCCCCTGGCCCCCCATAGTACCTCATTGTCGATGATGCTGCCAGAGGGGGGGGAGGGGCAGGAACCGCGATGGCAACTCCGGCTGTTCCAGAAGTCCGCGCACCTCGTGGCTTTCCGAATAATCGCCAGGATATGGGGTAGCGGTTGCCGAAGGCAGCGGCAGGCGGACCGGGATCCAGCGCCACGGAGGCTGTTTGACCCGGCGCGAGACTCCCCAGCTTCGCCGCGCTCTGGCCCACCAGCACGCCCGCATCTTCGAGCAGGTAGGGGGTATCGTTCCGAACGGTGCCCTTGATCAGGCCTTCTTCGATCTGCAGCTTAGCGGTGATCCTGCCGGTGTTGTCCAGCAAGCGAGAGATGGCCAAGCTTCGCACGCCCCACTGGCCGGAGTTGAACTCCACCCTCGTGTCGCGGCCGGCGACCACGTGGAAGGGAGGCTCAGTGGAACCCGAGGCCGCTGGACCGCCGAAGGTCGAGTACGGCTGGAAGCCCGTGTTGGTGCTGGGCTGCACGGGGATATCTCCGGGCACGTCTACCGTCAGGGTGGAGTGGGTCGGTGCGAAGAAGCCGGCTATCACCGCCTGCATGGCCTGCTCCCCGTTTGGATCGAGCCGTACGTGAGAGACCACGTTGACCAGGACGTCCCTGCCGTCTCGCCCCACCCCGAGGTAGTACATGCCGCCTGCTACCAGCAAGGCCGCGACCGGCACGATAGCCCAGGACCAGATCCGCCTATCCACGCGCCATAGCACGAGGTGCAGCCCTGGGCCAACCACCAATACGAAGCCACCTAGCAGCAGCGCCATGATCTGCCAGCCCGGGAAGGCCTCGGGAGGTAGCGCTTGCACCGCGCCCTGGAGGAGGATGGATGGGTTCCTCTGTTGCATCTGGATGTACTGGAGCTTCTCGTTAATCTCCCCGGTGGCTGGCAAAGCCGGTTCAAGCCCTTTGCGCAGCAGGGCCGGTGTGCCGGGCCAATCCATCAACGGCTCCAATCCGGGATCTGCCGCCAGCAGGGTGATGGTGCCCTGGCCGAGGCCGATACGCCAGGCGAGAGGAAAGTTCGAGCTCCCAGCCAGGGGCGATCCCTTCTCAGGACGGAACCGGACCGCTGGACCGGTCGCGAGGGCTCGACCTTTGAAGTCCGCCCACACGCCCAGAGGGGAGAGATCGGCTGAGCCATCGGCGCCAGAGAAGGTCACCGGTAGCGCACCGTCGGGGAGGACCGAGGCGGCACGCGGCGCATCTGGCCCTCCAGACACCAGCAGGTGTCCACCCGCAACCACCCACTGCTGCAGCGCCTCCCGCTGCTCACCGGTCAGTGCTATAGCGGCATTCCCCTGCACCGCCAGTGCACTGAGCGCGCTCAGCCGCTCGGCCGAGGGAGGGAGGTCCGCCGCGGCCAAGCTAGCGACGCTGAGGGGGACCGGGAGTCCCTGCACAGGTAGCTCTACCTGCCGTAGGGCCCGCGCGATGGCGGGTGAGTCGGCCAGGACCCCAATAAGGGGCCACAAAGGTGTCTTGGCGCTACGGAACTCCACCTTCTCTTCCGCAACGGTACCACCGTTTACCACGAGCCTGACGGAACCAGGTGAACCCACATTACTACCCATAGCGGGAATGCCAGGCACCCACAACGTCACCTCTTTGGCGACTCCGGCTGGCAGCGCTACCTCTTGACCATAAGCGGCAATGGCATACTCGATGGGAGTGGCTTGCGGTCCGGTCTGAACGCGCGCCTTGCTGACCACCTCCACTCGGCCCGCCACGTCGGAGTTGCCGCCCGTCAGCCGGACGCGGACCGGACTCCAGCTCCCCGGCACCACCTGCCCGTCCCACCCCACCTGGAGTACCTCCAGGACTGAGGTCTCGGCGGAGACGGTCGTAGGCAGGAGAATGCCGGCAATCACGGTTAGCAGGCCTATCACCAACAAGCTGGCACGGCTTTGGATATGAGGTACCGTCGTCGCCGGCTTCTTCACTCCGGGGCCGTTTGTGCCGCACTTGGCGTAGACAAACCGTTTTGCCAGTATCCTTCTTGTGAGCATCAACTTGGCTTCCATTAGCCGTTCCGTTGCCTCCAATCCTCAATCTTGCGGACACGGATGAGTGTAGCCTGCCCCCGTTGCAGTCTCCCCATACTCAAAACGCTGCATGCTGAGAAAGGTCTCGCTGTCATCCAGTGCAAACCAATAGCGGCAATAGTGTCCGAAAAAAGAATGCCAGAGCACCTTCCAAATTTTTGAACCGTTGCGAATCAGCCGATTTGGATCCCGCCTGTTCGCGTATGGCTGCCAAGAATTTGTCTACGGATCGTGCTTCGACCCCGGTTCGGGTCCGTGGATTCTTCCTCCATTAACGTGGAGAAAATGGTTATTGCCCTCCCTATGCGCGAACCGTGCCTTGGATTGCACCTATATAATACAACAGAACTGGCCCTTCATACAGCAACGTCGGCGTCAAGAGTGGCCACAATGAAAAGAAGCAATTGATCTTGGTACGCCTTATCTTCCGCTTTGCCTCTCGAAGTGTTCGTACACCAGCCGTGATAGCTCGGCGATCGGTTTGGTCTCCCAGGCTTTATCGGACAGGACGGCGATGACGTAGGCGCCTCGTGGCGCGTAGACCACGCCGACATCGTGCGTCGCGTTATCCCAGTTGCCGGTCTTGTGTGCCACTCTTGTCCCTGCCGGCAGGAGCGACGGTAGTCGGTCGTTGATCTTTTGGCGGGCGAGCAGGTCGATCATCTCCTGGCCCGATCTCTCATCGACCGCCTTGCCGTGGGCGATCATCTCCAGCCACAGAGCCATATCTCCAGCCGATGTGGGGAACTCGTCGCTGGCGATATCCGTGTGTTTGAGGCCGATGGCTCTGTAATCGGCGATAATGTTCCAGCCGCCGGTTCTGTCGTGCAGCATCATAGCGGCGACGTTATCGCTCTCGGTAATCATCGCTTCGACCAGGTCGCGAACCGATATCTGGCTCCAGACAGGCCAGCGCGGTGGGCCCAATTCGTAGTCAAGGTAAGGTGGCGTGAAGGTAAGCATCTCGTCGAAGCTCAGCAACTGCAGCTCTCGCTGTTTGAAGACCTCGAACATCACCAGGATTTTGAACAGACTGGCCGCGTAGAACTCCTGGTCGGCGTTGATGGCAACCCCAGCGCCATCCGACAGTCGTTTCACTACCACTCCATAGCTGTCGATATCTTTGCCAAGGTAGACCCTGATCTGATTTTCCAGGCGCTCGTCTGGTCGCAGCGGCAAAGGCTCATATCGTGGCGAAGGCGGCACAGCCCTTGTTCCCGCTATCCGTGTGGCGATGGGCGTCGGCGTACCGTTGGGAGAGGAAGTCTGCGATATCCCGCCGTCAGTGGTTGCGGTCGGTCGCGGGGTAGACGTGCTTGCGGCACTAGGCGTTGGTGTTGGCTGTTTCGCCGCTGTCGGTGAGGGTGCTCTTGTCGGCGAGGGTGGGTTGATCCTGGTCGGGGAGGGAGCCGTCTGGGACCGTGTTGCGATTGGATTTGATGCTGGCGGCTCACGGTCCAAGGTCGGCGTCGCGCCACGGGTAATCTGAGGCGGGGAAATCGCCGCCGCCGTTGGCAACGCAGCCTGTGTAGTCTCAAATGGCGCCGCAGGCAGCCCTGGAGCAGGCGTCGGAGTCGGCGCTGGCGCGAAGCCGCAAGCGGCAGATAAGAGTAAGACGATTGCAGAGCCAACAGCGGCCAGTATATGAGATCTAGAAAGTCTAGCGCTCCACATTCTGCCACCCCAGATTATCATCACGTACGTAGCGTAGCTTTGTCCCCATAGTATATAACGTAGGTCAACCCCAAAAGGTTCCTGAAAGCTGCCGAATTCAAGACTGGATGGAGCCCATGCGAGTCTGCTTGTTCTGTTGCATTATGCTTGTCATACAAGTTACTCGGTTCGGTGGCATGCGAATTGCTGCCGGCAGGACGTGGAATGCTAAAAGCGCAGTTTGCGCTGGTATATGACACGCCGCCCCAGGGCAACCACATCGGGATTGCCCTTACTCCGCCCGGGCGATTGCTAAAAACCTGAAGCAAACCGCCGTAGATGGGGTTAATTGACGCCGATCGAAGGAGAAAGCTATGCGCACATTGATGATTGTCGCCAGCATTGCCACCATTCTTGGCCTGCTGGCAGGTTCTATCCTCTTCCAGAATATGATAGCTCCACAGAGCCAGGGGCCAACGCCCACGCTAGGAAAAGCTATTTCACCGGCTGAAACCCCAACACCTCTACCTGAGTTCCGTCCTCCAGCCGAAATACCACTAGGTCCCATTTCCGATAACGAACTTCGTACGCAATTGATTGCGCAGAGACAGGGGCTCTGTGAAGAGCTGGAGTTCATTGCCGGAATCATCATCAGCACGGGGATTCTGCGGCAGGTTCCATCCACGATCTCGGAAATGGCGGGCATGCCCATCGATGAGTTAGAGGCGAAAGAGACCCGAGCCTGCCAGACGGTGGAAGGGGAGCTGCCAGACGAACAGAAGACGACCTCAGAATTGCTGAATGAGGCTCGTAGCACTGAATGGCTGGTCCGCATGCACCTAGCAGCGATGGATCGAGTGCTGATGGAGAACCCGACGTTCCGACCCATCGACGCCGAGGGATCCTTCAGGGCTTTCTTCGAGATGCACAACATCAACGTTCAAGTCATGCGAGAGCGCTATCGGGACCTGAGCGATACCCCAACGCTCGAAGAAGCCGGCGCGCTTGCATCGTTCTGGCAGGATGTGCTGTTACCCCACGCCAAAGCCGAAGATGAAACCTTGTGGCCACTGGCTAGATCGGTTGGCGGCGAGGAGATCGCACGTGCAGCAGATTTGCTCGAGGCCGAGCACCGAACGATCGATGAGGGGGTCGCGCGATATATGGAGACGCTGCAGGCAGTGGAGCGCGGGCAGGCGCAGTTAGGTGATCTGGTATCAATCGGGCGGGACGTGAGAATACGAACCGAGCTTCATTTCGGCAAGGAGGAAGAATCGGTTGTGAGACCGCTTCAAGAGATGATCACGAGCGAACAGTTCCGACCGGTGGTCGAGGAGATCGATAGGGCTTTTGGGCCATGGTTGCGAGAGCACGGATGGCAGTGGCCACAATAGTGTTTCGGGTGCTCGCTGCTCGTGGGGGGGGACCAGCGTGGTGCCAGCGTTGGTGTGCGTGGCGCAGCAGGGTTTCGGACGCTCGCTGCTCGGGTGGGGACAGCTATGCTAAGGCATCGAGACATATCCGGAGTTTGTCGGTCGACCAATGCCTTCGCAGAATGTTCTAGGCGGATAGCAGATTGTCATCTAATCATCTCCAGCGATTAGGGCAATCCTTGAGTGAAGCCCTACGCGAGATCGTGTTCGGAGTCGAGGACGGTTTAATATCGGTCTTCGGCCTGGTGATCGGTATGGCTGCCGGCGCCAACAGCAGTTTTATCGTCCTGCTGGCAGGGGCAACCGGCGCCATCGCCAGTGCGGTGTCTATGTCGGCCGGCACGTACCTTTCTGTGAAGTCCGAACGTGACCTGGCGCAGAGGGAGCTTGCCGAAGAGGCCGAGGAGATTAGGGAAAGGCCTGAGCAGGAGGAACAGGAAGTCATCGATTTCCTGCGCGCGCGAGGGTTCAGCAACGAGCAGATCGCGACGGTGCTGAGTGGTACGCGACATAACCACAGCTTACTGCTGGAGTTCATGGCCGCGCACGAGCTCCAAATCGGGCGTGCGGAGCGCGCCGACCCGCTAAGTCGGGCAGGCTGGATGTTTGTAGCAGACCTTTTCGCTGCGTTGTTCCCGGTGGCTCCCTTTGCGCTGCTTCCTCTCACGGAAGCACAGATCGTCTCCATAGGAGTTACCGCGCTTGCACTGGTCGCGCTCGGCGTGGGGCGAGGTCTTGTGACCCACCGGAGTGTGCCGGTAGCAGTGGTGGAGACGTTGGGCATAGCTGCCCTGGCGGCTGGAGCGGGCTTTGCTATAGCCCGGGTGATCTCGTCCTGGGTTGGCGTGCAAGTGCCTGTGTGAGCTAGATGAGCCAGAACCTTTTGTACTTCGTCCAAAATAGAGGGAGAAGCAAGTACTTCGACACCCTCGTGCAATCATGCCCTTTTCTTTCGAAACTTTCGTCCAGTCCGCGTTCAGACCGCCTCGGTCTCCAAGACCGAGGCGGTCTTGAAGACCGAGGGCATCGACGTTATCTGTCTACACGCCCTCCATTGACCTGGTCTACCTCTGTATCGGGATGGTGGTCGTCGGAGGGGACGACGCAAACAGCAGTGTCCCCGCGATGGCCTCGATGTGGTCCTTGTCGGCCCACAGGACCAGGTACTTGTAGCTGGTGCCGACTATCTGGATTGGCCTGGGGGAAAGAATGATCAGCGCTGCCTGGTTATCCATCTCCGCTGGCTGATCGTTTGAAGGCATAATCAGGCGGGCATCTTGTCCCTGCACCTGCGTCTTCGCAACAGTCGGCTTAGAGCCGTACGGACGCAACTTGTGGTTCGCTTCGGCCTCTGCGGCCTGGTCGATGGTGTTGGCGTTGCTGGCGGACAGCGTGAAAAATCCATCTATGCCCCTATACCTGAAGCTAGCCGGCCCAAACGTGTAACGTGGATCAGACTCCCAGGAGAGCGGGTAGCGCAGGGTGACGCCATAATCCGAGCTGGAAAAGGTCTTCCAGTTGTCCATCTGACCCTGAGCCGGCGCGGGTGTGGGTTTGCGGGTTGACGTGGTCGGCGTGGGCGCAGGCGCTTTTCCCAGAACCCGCGTGGGCGTGGGGGTGCTGGGAATTGGCTCAGGTGAGCTGCTCACCAACGGCTGATTCGACGTCGTGGGCACGATCCTGATCTCATCTTCAAGCTGCGTTGCGAGGAACCTGCCATCGGTAGACCAGCTTATCGCTCTCACCGGCATATCATTTGAAAGCTGCCAGCGGAGCTTCCCATCGGCGGCAACCGCGAAGGCGTTCCCTCCTTCATCCAAATACGCCACGCGTGAGCCATCTCTCGTCCAACTGGGCGCGTGCGTTTCGAACCAGCGGATAGCATCGCTCGGGCTATCGAACTTGAGCGACCTGGCCATCGGGATGAGCACGTTCGGTCGACCTGAAGTCACGTCGAGGATGCCCATATACACTGGAAATGGCTGGCCGGGCTGGAAGTCGGTGGACTTGATGCGCCCCTGCTCGTCGGCGGCATGGTTCCCGAGGAGCAGGAAGGCGATCTGCTTGCCATCGGGGGACCATACGGCCAGGTAGGCGTTGGGGATGAGGACTTCGCCAATTTCCGTGCCAATCTCTCGGCGGTTCGCGTCTACTTTTCGCATATCCCACAGGTAGAGCGTGGGCGACTGATCCAATATGGGCCACGGCTTATCGGCCTCCGGCCACTGAGCGTAGACGAAGGACTGTGAGTCCGGTGCCCAACTGCGGAACTGTTGGAAGAAACGTTGGTAGTCGGGAGTTGGTCCGCCCAAGCTGGTCAGTGGGGAGCCAGTTCCATTGGACAGGTCCAGCAGCGTTGATGTCGGTAGCCCTCGCCCCCAGGCATCCGCCACGACGAAGCGTCGGTTAGGCGACCAGTTGTACTGGCTGGCAGCAACCTTGGGAAACTGGGACTCCGGATAAGGCCGGGCGGTGATCGCCTTCACCTCGCCGTTCTGCACGTCGACCGTCGCCAGCGCCGCCACCCCTGTCCCTATGCCCTCGGCGTAGCTGAGCGTGCGCTCATCGACCCAGGCCACCAGTAACTTGTTCGTGCTGACCGAGAGTTTAGCCTTGTCGCCAGGCAGCAGGTCGCGCACCGACGAGCCATCTGCCGCAGCCAGCCATACTGTGCCTACTCCCGCATCGCCGTCTTGGCAGAAGCCGCTGAAGGCTACAAACTTGCCATCGGTGGACCACAGCGGCGTGGTACCGATTTGCTGCGCTAGGCGCACTGGCGTGAAGTCGGGCGCGCGGGCGATGAAAACGCCATCCTTTGAAGCGTAAGCGAGCGCCTGCGCTCCGGGCGACCAGTCCAACGACCAGCGTCCTATGTCAGGCGGCTGAACATCAGACGCGGGAAGACGGACGGCCGATGCGCCCTCCTGCGTCACCGGATTCTTCGTTGGCTGCACCTGGGACAGAACCGATGACAGTAGGAGCGCCATCGCGCCGATGAGTAGAACGGAAGCTATCGACCCGGCAGCCTTCAAGGTACCGCTCAGTAGGCGCAAGTGAGGAAAGAGGAAACGTCTTTGCCGAATTTGGCCACGCACTCCCTCATCGATCCTGGACAGCGCCGGCTGCATGCGCTCAGGCACTACCGGTAGCCTGGCGATGGCGGCATTCAGGCGCCATACGCGGTCCTGCATGCGTCGGCATGCCTCGCACTTGCCGAGATGGTCCTCGACCAGCTTTCGCTCATCCGACGAAGCGTCGCCGTCGATAAAGAGCGGAAGCAGCTCTTCCATTTGCTCACAGGTGATCATCGTGTGTCCTCCTGTCGCCCTTCCCCAGGAACGGATGTATCCTTCTGTTGGAAGGACAGAGTGCGCGCGAGTGCCCATCGTGCCCTGTAAGCGCGTGTCTTCGCGGCTCCGGCGGTAATACTGAGCATCGCCCCAATCTCTTCGAACGAAAACCCGTCTCGTGCCTGAAGCAACAGGCACGCCAGTTGATCCTTCGGTAGCTCAGCCAGCGCAGCCTGCAGTTCCTCTTTGGCCGGGACGCGATCTTGAGGATCGCCCCCCATCCTCACAGCATAGCGAACGCCGAGCGGGAGCCACTTCAGCAGGCGATGGCGGCGATGGTGATCGAAGGCAGCGTTGGTGGCGATGGTGAAGAGCCACGCCTTCACGTTGAGGCCTGGCTTCGTTTGGCCGATGGCGCGATACGCCTTGACGAACACGTCCTGCGTCAGGTCAGCGGCAACGTCGGGGTCCCCGACCATGCGGCAGAGATAGCCCGCGATCCGCGGCTGACATAGAGTGTAAATTGTCTCGAAGTCCATCGTGTCGTCAGTCTGTCGCACGCCCTCGAAGCCTACCTCACGAGCCATTCACATCCCCCAAGGAATGCCGGCCATTCTTCCCCAATTATTAGAACGATTGAGATGCCACAAAAGTCACAGATCGGGTACAGGTCCTGGTATTTTGTGGTTTGAAGGCAGGATACGCCGGTTGTCGGAATTTCGCAAGCAATCTGGAAAGGTGAAGACATCCGTGAGCGTGACTTTGAGCGCGATCTCCTTCAACCTGTGGATATCCACAGGTCTCAGTTTCCGTGTATGGTGGTAGGATGATGAGGCTACAGGTAGGTCGATTCGAACAGTCGCCATAAGGCTATCGAACTGAACAAAGGGGAGGAGTTGCGGGAATATATCTGGGGCGCTCCGGTGAACACGCTGGAGGGCCAGTTCAAGGGCGAGCGCGCGCTGGTGGATGCCGCGAAGGCTTCGCGCGAGGGCTTTGGGCTGCTCTACGATCGCTACGTAGCGCAGGTATACCGCTACGCCTACGCCCGCACTGGCTCGCACCAGGATGCCGAGGACGTGACCTCCGAAACCTTCCGCCGGGCTTTGGAGCATATCGAGAGCTACGAATGGCACGGTAGTCCCTTTCTGGCCTGGCTCTACCGCATCGCCGGCAACACGATCGTGGACCGTCATCGCAAAGAGCGTCCCCAGGAGCCCCTCGATCAGGCAATAAGATTGGCTGATGGGGCGTCGCCGCCCGATGAGGTGGCGGTGGCTCGTGACGAGGCCGGCTACCTCTGGTCGGCAGTTGCGGCGCTGCCACGGGATCAGCGACGAGCAGTGGTATTGCGCTTCAGCTACGGGCTCAAAGGCAAAGAGATCGCCAGGGTAATGGGGCGGACCGAGGCATCGGTGAAGCAACTGCTGTACAGGGCAACGGTGTCGCTGAGAGAAAAGATCGCGAAGGCTCAATTGGCACGTTCCTTGCAGCCAGCATCTCGATCTGGTTGTTTCGTTACCTCAGAGAACAGACGATTATTCGACGGATAGGGAGAGAGGAATGTTTGCACGGGTGATAACTTTCAAAATCAAGCCGGGGACTGCCGATGACTTCCGAAAGCGAACCGAGAAAGAAGCTGTGCCCTGGCTGCGAGGACACAAAGAATTCCACGGCCTTCATCTGATCAGGATCGGTGACACGGAGATGATGGCATTCGAAATGTGGGAGAGCAAGGCGTCTGCCGAGGCCGCAAGACAGGAAACCGAGAAGCGCATCCAACAGATTGCTGGAGATTTGCTGGCTGCTCGGCCTACATTCACTGAAGGGGAACAGATATTGCACGCGGCCGGGCAAGAACCTCATCACCGGCCGGGAATGCACACGATGAAGTAAGTTCTTGGTGATGAAGTAAGTTCTTGGTATTGACTCATTGGCACGCGGGCATTAATATAGCCTCTGGCTGCCTATCGGCATCAGTTAGCGATAATCTGCAGACCGATTGCACTTTGATATCTCAGTGCTAAGCTTGCTGGAGCTGGTGCGACAGAAGGTAGTGATGAAGACTCAGGTTTTCTTTCGTCCTCTTCTGGCATACAGCAGATATTGACTGGCGAAGTGGTGATGTCAGGGCCGCAGGCAGGTCATCAGCAGGGTGCAACCGAAAACGGATGCCAGTCGGGTGTGCTGCTCAAGAGGGGTTTTGATAGCCTGTGAGCGCTGTATCTTCCGGTGACCAGTGGAATACCTCTAGCCCCAACTCCAATCGCTGGCCGTCGGGGGCACCGCGAAACGTTTTCACGCGGTTGTCTCCACGCACCATCCGTGGTACTCTGTTGTCCCTCTTGCTCATAGTGGTCGTGCCGGTTCTGCTCGCGCAGGTGGTGATGTTCTACAGCGAGTTCGAGACGCGACGAAGCCAGGAGGTCAAGGCCAATCTCGAACTCGCCCGAGCGGTGAGCAGCATATTTGATTCTTACATCCGCGACCTCATCCTTTACGAGTCCTCGCTGGGCTTGTCCATCGAATCGTCTTTGCAACCCGAGCGAGTGAAGGCGCTTATCATACAAAGCGCCCGAGAGTACCCTGCGATCGAAAGATTTAGCTGGGTTGATCCACAAGGACGGACCGTCGCCGACAGTCGGCACGATGCTGTCGGCGTGGATATCAGCGATCGCCTCGATTTTAAGGAGATCGTCAATGGCCGTGAGTGGTTTGTAAGCCATCTCCAGCAGGCAATAGTGGGCGGCGAGCCCAGATTCTTTGTCGCCCGCGGCATCCGCGACGATAACGGAAGCCTGAAAGGTGTAGTGTCGGCGGTAGTGGACCCGACACGGCTAGGCGAGGTGCTCAAAGTACAACGAGTTGGGCGGGCGGCCATAGGGATAAACGACAGCGGGGGCCGGCTCGTTTATCGATTCCCGGAGATGGAGCTTTCCTGGGAGGATAGAAACCTAATCGCAGACGATGCAGAGCTTTCTCGGGCTCTGTCAGGTGCGGAGGTTAGTGGTGTCTTTGTCTGGCCGGTCGATCGAAGAGAGTACATACGCGCGCGTGTGCCCCTGTCCTCCGTCGGCTGGGTCGTTTCCTCTGGCCGTCCTGTGGATGAGGTGCTGGGTCCCGTCGTCATCGTTCTCTTCCGCAGCTTCGTATTCATCGTTTTCGTTGCCGCGGTGTCTTTCGCCATCGCTATGATGATGAGCCGCAACATCACCACCCCGGTGCGCCGTCTGAGAAAGCATATGAAGGCTTTACCCGAGGGCGGCCTTGGCCACCCGGTTGAGGTCAATGGGCCAGTTGAACTGGTCGAACTGGGTGATTCCTTCAACAGGATGGCCGAGGCTATGGAGGTGAAAACGAGAGCGATCGCCCAGGAGAGGGAGCGCCTTGAGGCCATTATTCGCAACACCTCCGATGGAATAGTCCTTATCGATGGGCAGAGAAGAGTGATGTCTATGAACCCGGCGCTAGAGGCTCTCACTGGCTGGACCACCGAAGATGTAAAGGGCCGTCCCTGCTGCGAGGTTTTCCGTAGCCGAGATCAGCACGGCATCAGTCTGTGTGAAACTGCCTGCCCTGTGCTGAGGACGATGTCCAGTGGGGTGCCGGTGCCCTACGCCGAGGTGACGATTACCACCAGGGATGGCCGTTCGAGAGATCTGTCTGTGAGCTACGTCTACATCTCCCCGCCTTCATCACCAGATGGCTATTGCGTGGCCATCGGGCGCGATATCAGCGTTATGAAAGAGGTTGAGAAGCTCAAAGATGAGTTCGTGTCTTTGCTCTCCCACGACTTGCGAACTCCGCTAACGATAATCCGAGGTCAGGCTCAGATGGTCCAGCGTTATTCCGATAGATTGGACGTTGTGCGCAGTAGCTCCGATGCGATCATCGACAGTGGACGGCGGATGGAAGCGATGATAGCCGATCTGGTCGATTCGGCGCGCCTGGAAACGGGACAACTGCGCATTGAGAGACAGTCTGTCGACCTGATGGGCTTCACGTCCGCAATGTTGGAGCGGGCCGGACCGATGGTGGAGGTTGGGCGGATCCTGCTGGAAATGCCCTCCGACCTACCGCCGATTAACGCCGATCCAGACCGCCTGGAGCGTGTTCTGATGAACCTGCTGACGAACGCTCTGAAGTATTCGCCGCCCGAGGCCTCTGTACTGGTTAGCGCCAGGAGGCTGGGCGGCGAAGTAGCGGTCTCTGTAACCGACCACGGCGTAGGTATAGCCCGAGAGGATCTGCCCCGCATTTTCGAGCGCTATTTTCGAGCCGATACAATGCGGAGGGCCGATGGTCTGGGCTTGGGCCTCTACATCTCGAAGATGCTGGTGAACGCGCACGGAGGGCAAGTGTGGGCCGAGAGCGAACCGGGCAGGGGCAGCACATTCTACTTTACCTTGCCTTTTGCGGCTGACACACCTGATGCAGACGCTTCGAGGATGCCAGAGAGTAAGAATTAATCGTTCGCAGAAGACTCCATCAAACCCACACAACTTTGCCACGGCTCCTACAGATCAGCCTGTTAAGATTGCTTGTGAGGACCAGGGAAGAAACTGGTCGAACATCAAATCTTAGGAGGTCGTAGGATGAACAGGTTGACCAAATTCGTGGTGGCGCCGGCGCTTGGGAGGAGCTTCCTCACGTCTTCGACCGTTTCTATCGCACGGATAAGTCCAGGGCCAGGAGCAGCGGTGGGTCTGGACTTGGACTGGCTATTGCCAAACAGCTCGTCGAGGCCCATGGCGGACGCATCTGGGTTGAAAGCGAGCCTGGACAAGGCAGTACCTTCTACTTGAGCCTACCTTGCGGTGCAGAACACCACGCAACGTCAGTTCGGATCGGGCATTACAACAAATGAGGGCCAACGACACCCACCGCTGGCCCTCGTGGAAGCGTTAGCGTTTGATCGTGAACGGGTTCGTCGCAGGGTGCTTGCCATCGGGGCCCATGAAGATACTGTCGGTGGCGGTCAGTTGGCCGTCCAAATTGAGCCTCAGACGCAGGTACTCGCCACCTTCGATGCGGAAATTGACGCCGTCAGTCGCACCGTAAGTGCGAAAGCGCAGTACCAGCTCGTGGCCACCGTTAAGCACCGCGAAGTTGTCACGATTCTCCAAACGAACCGCGTCGACGTCTTTGAACTCGCCATCGGTCAAAAGGCGGGCCACGAAGTAATGATCCTCACCAGGGCCGTGCGTGCGGAGGTGGAAGCCATTAGCATCGTGCCAGAGGTAGTAGCCTTCCGGGTTTGCTTCGGTTATCTCAGGGCTCCCTTCTATCGGGGACGACCAGGCCAGCGCGGAAGTCGCAAACAGAGCCAACGCGGTCAATGCAGCGGCAATGGCCAAAAGTACGCGAATCATTTCCTTGGTTCTCCTTTTTTCTTCAACTCAGCCTCCAACCTCCAGAGGAGGAACCTGTCCCCATTCAGAGGTGGAAACACTTTCAGGGCGTTGGCGGCCGGCTCACTGTCCCTTCAATAATAGAAGTCGCTGAGAAGCGATAGAATGTACGGGCGATTGCCGCAAATTTTCGCCGGTTGGGTCGTTGGAAATGTGGGTCTGGCAGATGGCTTCGAGCCATCGCTGACGGCGGGGCGAGGGTGCGCAGGTAACCTAGAACCTTCGCACAGTACTCCGCAGGGGCCTTCAAAGAGGGACCCCTGGCCGCCAGGGTCGGCAGGGACTTCGACCCGTACGGCTAATGAGCCGACGCTCCAGTGGTTCTCCACACGTGCTTTGGTACGTGCCATTTCAAGCGTCCAGGGTTTCAGGAACACTGAGATACTCGGAACACTGAGATACTCGAAATGACAGATCGAAGAAACGGTGACACAACTACTCGATCCTTGAACCGGCAAAGTGTAGTGAGTATAATGTCGGCGTGGCTGGAGAGGTTCGACCGTACCCCTATTCGCTCTACTGCTGAGCGCTCAATCGGTCGCTGGAGTGTCGAGTCAGTTGTCGTCGAGCAGCATCCTGTCACGGGTACTGAACGGGACTATGACGGCTAAAGGGAGGATGAATTATGAGATGGTTAACCCTCTTGTTGGTCGGTGTTATGGCCGTCTCCGGCTGCGCCGCGTCAACTTCTACGTCAACTTCTGCGCCGACCTCTGCGTCAACTTCTGCGCCAGCCTCTAAATCGACGAACGTCGAGCCGCCGGCTAAGCCTGCCAATGAGGCCGCGGTGAGCAGCGCATCAGACCGTCCGGCTCCGTCTATCGTCGAAGGTATCCGGGTGACGGTTGATGGGCAAACGCTTGACATCCCGGGCGATGTCAAGGTATCTCGCGAACGGGGAAGCGGCGTCGAGATACTCTACATAGGGAGGAACCCTCGCCCGTCCGCCCTCGTGGGCGGCAACGGCGTGCTGTTGGAGATATCACCCACGTCACAAAAGGATGGCTTCCAGGAGGGAATGTCGGCCAGTGACGTTGCGGTCGTAACCTTCACAGTGTGGAAGGGTGTCGAGTTCTCTTATGTTTCCACGGGGGCCATATCTGGGCAGCCACTAAAAGGCCTCGTCATTTCGCAGAAATCGGGGAAATTGTCGGGGTCCTTTGAGGCCGACCTTAACGGTACGCTGGGCAAGCTTCGAGCGCGTGTGGACTTCGGCGTAGTCTTGCCCAAGTAGGTTTCGCCGCCTCTTACGCCGGCGGTATTTCATATCCTTCTGGCTCTCGCTGCGAGAGAACTCCACGGGTACGCGATCATGCAGCTAGGGTTGGCGACGGCCGTTCTGATTGGGGCCAACCTGGTCGCGGTGGCGATTATGGAGATCATTGCCCACGCGCGGGGAACGGCGATCATCCCCGTAGGAATACTGGTCACCTCGGCCCTGCTCCCGCTGCTCTGGGTGAAAGATGCCCAGGGCTGGCTGAAAGACAACCCGATCAATTCTATCGTGATTCTGATCGCAGCTTACGGGTATACGTCCGGGCGCGGAAGGCCAGGCTGGCCGTCATATGGGATAGGTGTGATGCTGGCAACGGCAGAGATAGTCACGTCCGGCTCTGGAGGATTTGCGGGAGGAGTGGCTGTTTACGCTCGGGCAGACCGGGGTACATCTGGGCGCCTCGCGTGTGACCGCGCTCCAGGCACAGTGGGAGCGGGAGGAACGTGAGTTGTTCGAACGGATCGCGGCCCTGTCTGCCCTCCTCACACCGGAGGCACAATCGCAGGAATGAGGAATGCCTGGATGAGGGCGAGCAGCCCCACGAAGGAGACGAGGAGGAGGCTCCAAAGAAAAGTTCTTCGGAATATCTGTCCCTCCTCACCGTGAACTCCCACGGCGGCGGCGCCGATGGATAGGTTCTGTGGTGAAATCATCTTGCCGCAGACCCCGCCGCTGCTGTTGGTTGCGCTTGTCAGAATTGGCGACACGCCGGTTTGCTGCGCCGCCGTCACCTGCAGCCCCCCGAACAGGTTATTGGAGGCGGTGTCACTTCCGGTGAGGAAGACCCCGATCCAACCGATGAAAGCCGAGAAGAATGGAAACAGCAGGCCGGTGAAAGTCAGCACCAGCCCGAGCACGATGGTCAGCCCACTGTAGTTCATCACCCACGCCACGCCAAGCACGCTGGTGACCGTCACGATTGTCCCCCGTAGTCCGGCGATGGTGTGGACGTAGATCTCTACAGCCCGCCGCGGGGCGACTCCCAGAACTCGAGCGCTCAACAAGCCAGCGAAGAGCGTGAGCGTGCCGGCAGACTTTAGCCAGTCGAAGGTGAAGACGGCGGGCAATGATGCGGCCAAAGCATCGGCTGCTTCTGGGACAACCAGGGGTGGCGCTTTCAGCACCTGATTGTGGAGCCCCGGCCACGGGAATCGGATCGTCGCCTGATCGAGCACCCCTGCCACTTCGGGAATGCTCCCGATCACGATGACTACCACGAGTATGATGAACGGCAACCAGGCCAGCACTATGAGGGAGTATGCCGTGGTGTCCAGTTCCAGCCCTTGGGCCGGGCGATGCGTCAGCACCAGGGTTTCCTTCGGATGCCAGACCCGCAACAGGGCTAGAAGGGCTGCTAAGCCGATAAGGGCGGCGGCTACGTCGGCCAGAACTGGACCGAGAAGGTTTGACACTGCCAGTTGAGTTGTGGCGAAGCCGCCGCCGGCAACCAGCACCGCCGGCAGTACCTCCAGCATCCTTCGCCATCCAGCCAGGATGACGATCAGGAATCCTGGGATTGCGAAAGATAGGAGAGGAATCTGCCGTCCCACCATCGCCGACAAAGGCTGCACCAGTTGTTCCCGCGGCACCCCCAGGAAAGGGTCTATTACCCCTGCTAAACTGATTATCGGAATGCCCAGGTTCCCGAACGCAACCGGTGCCGTGTTTGCCAGGAGCGCCATCATCACAGCCGCTCGGGGGGCGAATCCAAGACCCACCAGCATAGCGGCGCTGAGCGCCACCGGCGTTCCGAAGCCCGCAATGCCTTCGATCAGCGCCCCGAAACAGAAAGCAATCAAGAGGACCTGAATCCTCTGGTCCACGCTAACCGAAGCGATGGACTGACGCACGATATCAAACTTACCGGTTTCTACCGTGAGATCATAGATGAACAGGGCGTTCAAAACGATCCACAATATAGGAAATAGTCCAAATACTACTCCCATCGTTGCCGACGATAGCGCCAGAGGCACCGGCATCCCAAATAGCAGAACCGCGACCAGTAGAGCGATGGAGAGCGCCGAAAGGGCCGCCCAGTGCGCCTTCCACTGTTTGATCGCCAGCAGACAAAAGAGAACGTAAAGAGGTAAGCCGGCGACGATGGCCGACAAGATTACGCTGCCCAACACTGGCTGATAATTCTGAACCCACATAACTGGCTACAGTTCCACCTGGTGAACGTTTTCGAACCGGCTTCGGGGAGTATTACTATTTTTTCTGCAAGGAGTGTACCAGGAGTGAATTTTGCCCGGGTCGGCAAAAGATGATTACCAAGCTTGTCAGAAAAGTTGGCGAGTGGCAGGAAGCGGGCTGTTCACAGAGCCCACTTCCTGTCGTGTTTGATTCAAACGTGCCCGAAGCAAAATACGGAGACGAACCCCTAAGTTCGCTTTGGCTCGAAAGTGTAGCAGAGGGAATCCTGGGCATCCATGACCGGGGTCGTCGATAGCCGTTCCGCTCCTGCTCCGTGCTTGTCGGCGGACGGGAGCGGAGACTTGGGAGCGGTAACAAGAATCTGGTCTGCGATGCAGAAGTTGTTCTCGCCCCAGTACTTACAGTTACTCACGGTGCATCTGACAGTCTCACAACGTTGTCTCTGCATTAGTGCCTCCTTGTGCATAAAAATTGAATTGCTGGTGTCACAAAATCAGGTCGTCAATGGCAAGTTGTCAATCGATAATCAGGGCTGAAATCAGGACTTCGCGACTGCCTTCACCTGAAGTCGTTTGGGCTTCGCCGCTGCTGCCTTGGGCAAGTGCAACATGAGCATTCCGTTATCGAACTCTGCGCTGGCCTTGTCCGCGTCTATTTGTGTTGGAAG
The DNA here is from genome assembly GCA_016189905.1 of Chloroflexota bacterium. Lineage (GTDB taxonomy): Bacteria > Chloroflexota > UBA6077 > FW602-bin22 > JACPRP01 > JACPRP01. The sequence goes on from JACPRP010000098.1 coordinate 59,871, forward strand.
CGTCACACGTCGGGTGAAACTGCCGTAGAGTATCTCGCTGAACAGGCATTCGGCGCTTCTTCCTCTTGGGCCCTGCTGTTGCCCTTGTTGCTGCTGAGAACCGGTCTGCTGCTCCATCTGCTGCCCCATCTGCCGCTGCCACCCTGGTTGCTTTAGCTCGCCAGTTATGGTGAGCGTATCCTGGGCAATCGTGATGTCGACGTCCTCTGGCTTGAGTCCTGGAAGACACATCCGAAAGATAAACTCGTCGTCCTTCTCGCAAAGCTCCATCGGATGCTGGTAGGCGATTCCCGTCAGCAATCGCTCAGGATGAACGAAGCTCTCCTCGAAAAGCCTGTTCATCAAGTCGCGGATTGACATGGCCCCGCCGAAGGGCCGGTAGATGTTGATGCTCACGAAGGCTACCTCCTGTTTCTTCAGAATCCACGTTTCCAACGCTGCAAGTATCGAGCCAGATAGTATGTGAAACGTGTCAAACTCGCCTATGGCACAGTAATTGCACCCTCGCCATAGCAAGGGAGTCTGCACATAGCTGTCCAAACGCTCACTTGATCCCCAACACTATGCGCGAAGAGTGGCACTCTTGGAAGACATCCTTCGGTCGGTACTGGAAATCGAGGATCAGGCTCGGGCTATCATTGCCGAGGCCGAAAGGGAAGCAAAGGAGATCGTGCTCCGTGCGCAAGCACAGGCGACTGAACTTCGGGCCGAGGTGGAACGTGAAGCGGCGCAAAAGGCGGAACAGATTCGGGCCACAGCCCGAAGAGATGCCGAAGCATTGAATGACCAAATCCTCACTGACTCCAACAGGGAAGCCACGAGGCTAGAAGAGCTATCTGCGCCGAGGATGGAGGAAGCCGTTGCACTCGTGGTCAAGCGTATTCTTGACTGATCAGGCGTGAAATGAGCGTCAACGCGGTGCGCTATGCTAAACCGCACGCGAGGGTCAGAGCCATGGTTTCTGAGCTGCTTTCGCCGCAGCAGAAGTGGGGTCTCGTCACGTCGTCGGGCGTCGAAGACGCGGTGCGCCAACTGGACTTAACCACGTACGCCGCCGAGCTGGCCGTCTTGTTGAAAGGAGACATCGCACTGTTGCCCGTGGAGAAGGCACTCGAGCGTAACCTCGTGAATGCCTACGACCGTGTCATTCGCAGCCTTGACGGTCCGCCGCGGGCGCTGGTGGAGTGGATGCTGCGCCGTTTCGAGGTGGACAACCTGAAGGCCGTCTTGCGCGGCGTGGCTACCGAAGCTAGTCAAGAGGAAGTGAGACGGAATCTCCTGCCCCTCGGCCGCCACTCTCGACTGCCTCTGGGTGAGCTGCTGGCGGCGCGAAGTGTGGCGGAGGTGATCGACAGCCTTGGCAACCTCCACTATGCCAGAACAGTGCGAGAAGCATCAGATCGCTACGAACGCGAGCAGTCGCTCTTCCCTATGGAGGTTGCCCTCGATCTCGATCACTTTCGGCACCTGTGGTCGGCTGTAGAGGCCTTATCCTCATCAGACCGGGCTATCGCTCGTCGAGTAATGGGAACACGATTCGATGTCATTAACGTGGACTGGATGCTGCGTTATAAGGCGATCTACCATCTCTCGCCCGAAGAAATATTTAACTACACGTTGCCGCACGGCCACAAGATCGATGATGAGGTGATCCGTCGGGCAGGAAGCGCTCCTGACCTCCCCGTCCTCGTGGCGGATCTTCCCGACCCCTATCGCCAGTTGCTGCAGCCGCTGACTAAGGAATCGGCGAACGTCTGGCAGTTAGAGGTTGCCCTGAATCGATACTGGTGGCAGCAGGCAAAAGCGGGTCTGTCTGGTTATCCTTTCCAGATCGGCATCATCCTGGCTTATCTGTTCTTGAAGGAGGCCGAGATCCACGATCTCGAGGCTATTCTCGAGGGCAAACGCTACAACCGTTCCCCGGACGAAATAGAGGCGTTTGTGTGGGGTGAATTATGAGCGTAGAGGGTTGAGGGTAGAGGGTTGAGCTGCGTTAGAGCGGGGTGAATCGTAACGATGTGGACGCCTGCACGGATGAAACGGGTCTCGATGGTGATACTCGACGGCGATCTGCCAGTGGCGACTGAAGAAATGGGTCGCTATGGGGTCGTGCATCTCATAAATATCGAGGAGATAGGCGATTGGGCGACGGGGCTCGACTGGAAGGAAGCGGATGAGATGTCGTCGGCGTACGATAGCTACCGCAGGCGGATGCAAGCTGTGATGCAGAATCTAGCCATCGAAGGTGTCGCGGTTAGGGAAGAATTAAACCTGATAGCACCAAAGATGGTGGCGTCTCGTGTGGCGGAGAGGTTGCTGGTCATAGAGGCGAAGGTTAAGCGCGTGGTCGATCGGGAGCAACGGCTGCAGGAGGAAGCGAGGAGACTGGATCTGTTGGGCGAGCAACTGGAGTTGCTCGCTCCACTGGGCATCGATGTAGCCGAGCTCAGGGGCTTGAGCTTCCTGTATTTCGTATCGGTCCTCGTGCCTACAGAGAATCTAGACCGATTACGCGGGAGCTTGGCTAGAACCCCAAATGTGATTCTCCCAGTCAAGCGGAAAGACGACAGATCTCTCGTCCTGGCCTTTTCGATGAGAAAAGACGCCGAGGTGCTGGAACGGGCACTCCGGAGCGCGTACGCTCAGCACCAGGATATCCCTGAGGAGCTTGTTGGCACCCCAGTGCAAGCCTTGTGTCAGATCAGGACGAGGCGGATGGCGCTGGCCAGGCGGAATGAGGAGATAGAGAAGTCAAAGCAGGCCCTGGCAATAGAATACCGGGATGAGCTGTTACGAATGCACGGGCAGCTCACGGTCAATGGCGTTGTGGTGGACGCGTGGAGACATTTCGGCGCCACCCATGAGACGCGCCTGGTGTCTGGGTGGCTCCCCGCGAAGGGCGAAAGCGAGTTCCTGGCCGCATTATCCAGGGTGGTGGGAGGACGGGTGGTTGTTCACACCGAGGAGCCACTGTCTCCCACCGCGTCACACCGCTCTCCTGCTCTGCCTGTCCCTACGCGCCTCGACAACCCGGCTCTCATGAAGCCTTTCGAAACGCTGGTCAAGACGTATGGCATACCGAATTACCGCGAGATCGACCCAACCCCGTTGGCCGGGCTCCTTTTCGTGCTGATGTTTGGCATGATGTTTGGCGACGTGGGGCAGGGGGCAATTCTCGCGCTTGGGGGTTTACTGCTGGCGAAAGAAGCTGTAATCAAGGGGAACAGTGCGCTTGGATGGATGCTCTTTGACTGCGGTCTGACGGCCGTGATCTTCGGCTTTCTCTATGGAAGCGTGTTCCTTTTGGAAGAAATGATCCCTGCTCTCTGGTTCCAACCGATCCGCAACGCCGAATTCTTCATCTCGCTGGCGATCGTTTTCGGCGTGGCGGTGAACAGCCTCGGTTTGACGATCAACGTCGTGGACGCCGTGTGGAACAGGGATTATCCGCGACTGTTCCTGGACCGAAACGGCCTGGCTGGCATCTGGTTTTATTGGGGCGCCGTCTTCGTGGCAACCCAGTTCATTACTGGCAGGGGCGTAGCCTTGCCAGTCGTCGCGGCTCTCCTGGGCCTTCCACTCCTTTTGATCTTCGCACACGATCCGTTGACCCATATGCTGAAGGATAATGGCACCATGAGAGCGTTTGCCGATCCACTGCTTCTCTTCCAATCGGGGATCGAGGTTTTCGATGCGGCGATAAGGTACATGACCAATACCCTCTCCTACATCCGAGTGGCAGCGTTCGCCATCAGTCACGCGGGCATGGGGTTGATGGTAATCGCTTTCGCCGCGATGGTGCATCAAGCGCCGCTGGCTGAGCCAGTTGTATATGCGATAGGCAACGTTTTTGTAATCGCACTCGAAGGACTGGTGGTGGCTATACAGGCTTTGCGTCTCGACTACTACGAGTTCTTCACGAAATTCTTCAAAGGCGATGGGATCGCCTACCACCCGTTCGTGATACCCCGCATCCCAGGGTCGATCAAGAACACTTCAGGGTCGATCAAGAAATAGGGAGATGTGACGAAATGTTGGAATTCCTGTTACCGGGCACTATTATCTTGCTTTGCGCCACGATCATTGTGAGACTGGTTGCTAAAGCAAGAAGGCGAGGCTGGTTCTCAAGACCACCAGTTATCAGGATGCTCGCGCTGAACTCTCTGGGCCTGGTACTCATCGCAATTCTCTCGCTGATTCTTGCCACTCGCGTTCTCGCCCAGGAAGGCGTGCCGCCCGGGCAGCAGGGGGCAGCCGCCGATACTGGAATAGCCTTTCTCGCGGCAGGACTGGCTACCGGTCTGGCAGCTATTGCCGCGGGCATCGCCGTAGGAATGACCGGATCGGCAGCCATCGGTGCGGTGGCGGAGAAGCCTGAACTGTTCGGTCGTTTCCTGGTCATAGTCGGCCTGGCCGAAGGAATAGCGATTTACGGTCTGATTGTTTCCATACTCATTCTAGGTAGGATATGAGGCCTCGCTAGCTATGGAGAAGAGAGTATTCGTGATAGGGGAGAGGGACACCGTGCAGGGCTTCTCCCTGATTGGGGTCGAGGGAGTGACAACCGATGACGTGGACGAAGCCGCGAGGAAGCTTGACGATCTGCTGCGTGATCAATCTGTCGGCATAGTCCTCGTAACGTCTGGGATCGCCAACAAAATGAGGCCCAACATCGAGAGCCTGAGGGAATTGGCGACGCTCCCTCTGATCCTGGAGATCTCAGATCGGCTGAGCCGGCCTGAGAGGCCGCCGCTAATGGATCTGGTGCGTCGTGCGTTGGGCGTGAGCATCTGAAGATCGGGCCAGAGGGCTCAGAACGAGGACCCAGAACAACGATGGCATCTCAGGAAGGTTTGAAAGCGTTATCGTCCGCGATACTAGATGACGCCAGGCGTCGCGGCGAAGGGATTCTTAGAAATGCGCAGGAGAGGGCTGACGTGATCATTCGACAGGCTCAGGAGGCTGCCGCCGCAAGACGTCAGGCGATTGTGGTGGAGGCGCAGAGAGACGCTGACGGGTACAAACGTCAGGTTGTTTCCACGGCCCGACTCCAGGCTAAGAGCCTGCTACTTACCAAGCGCGAGAATATCATTTCCCGAGCCTTTGAGATCGCGCGGGATCGTCTCCGATCTTCTCTGAAGCAGGGGGAACGTGAATCCATCCTCGCCAGGTTCGTCAGCGAGGCCGCCACCTCGCTTGATGGAGGGCGGCTGACGGTGCGGGCGAACAAGTCGGATAGCGCATTTCTCACTCCCGCTTTCTTGGAGGCGGTCGAGAGCCGTCTCGCGAAGTCGGGTATCGTTTCTGACCTCCAAACTGGCCCGGCGGTCGATATCATCGGAGGAGTCGTCGCAGAGAGGGATGGGGGAAGAGTGAAATACGACAACTCGTTCGAGGCACGGCTGGAACGGGAGAAATGGACGCTGCGCAACGAGGTCTGGCAACTTCTCGTTGGTGAGATCGATGACGAGGGAGCATCGCCAGGGGAAATCGCCAGAATGGAGTAAGAATTGTCTTCGAGAGCCGGATCGATTGAAGCTGTCGATGGGCCGGTTGTGACTGTTGCCGATGCGCAGGGCATCAGCATCGCTGAGCTCGTCCTGGTGGGCGATGATCACCTGCTTGGCGAGGTCATTCGCCTGGAAGGGAACACGGCCACGGTGCAGGTGTACGAGAACACGGGTGGTCTCGAGCCAGGAGAGCCGGTTTACGGCACGGGTGGCCCTCTCTCCGTCGAGCTTGGCCCGGGTATCATCGGCAACATCTTCGACGGCCTTCAACGTCCGCTAGAGGTGATCGAGACGAGAACGGGGGCTTTCGTTCACCGAGGAGTGAGCATCCCTCCACTCGATAGGCAAAGGCAATGGCTCTTCCATCCGTCCGTGCGACCGGGAGAAGAGATACACAGGGGCAGCGTGCTTGGGTCAGTATTCGAGTCGGATCTGATCGAGCACCGTCTGCTGGTTCCGGTGCGCCTTCATATGGGTGGTGTGTCGCGAACCATGCTCGCGGAGCGGGTGGCAGCAGTTACTCCGGGAGAGCACACCGTGGGTGATTATGTGGCCAGCGTCGACGTGGACCACCGGGAGACGAGGTTGCAGATGATGCAGCGGTGGCCCGTACGACACGCCCGCCCGTATCGCCAGCGATTGCTGCCTGACGTTCCGTTGATAACCGGCCAGCGTGTAATCGATACTTTCTTTCCGATTGCCAAGGGTGGGACAGCGGCTATTCCGGGCGGCTTCGGCACAGGGAAAACGGTGACGCAGCATCAGCTTGCCAAATGGTCCGACGCCGACATCGTGGTGTACATTGGCTGTGGCGAGCGCGGCAATGAGATGACCGAGGTGTTGATAGACTTCCCTATGCTCGTGGACCCGCGCAGCGGAAAGCCGCTAATGCAGCGCACCGTGTTGATCGCCAACACATCCAACATGCCCGTGGCGGCACGCGAGGCGAGCATGTACACTGGCGTCACATTAGCCGAGTACTACCGCGACATGGGTTACGACGTAGCGGTTATGGCCGATTCGACATCACGGTGGGCGGAGGCGCTCAGGGAAATCGCGGGACGCCTGGAAGAATTGCCAGCGGAGGAGGGTTTTCCCGCCTATCTGCCGAGTAGGTTAGCGGAGTTTTACGAGCGCGCCGGGCGGGTGGTGACGCTTGGGGGAATGAATGGCTCTGTAACCATCGTCGGAGCTGTATCCCCGCCGGGAGGCAATTTCTCCGAACCGGTCACGCAGAACACACTACGGTTCGTACGCTGTTTCTGGGCGTTGGACAAGAGTTTGGCCGCGGCAAGGCATTTCCCCGCGATCAACTGGATCGAAAGCTACAGCGAGTATCTGGACTCCGTGGAGGGGTGGTGGAGCAAGAACGTGTTCAACGACTGGCGAGGACTGAGGAATCGGGCGATGGGCGTGCTTCAGGAAGAGAATCACCTGCAGCAAATCGTGAAGCTGGTGGGGGCAGATGCGCTTCCCGACGAGCAGCGTCTCGTCCTGGAGACAGCCCGGATGCTGCGAGAGGGATTCTTGCAGCAGAATGCGATGGATCCAATCGACACCTATACGACGCCGCAGAAGCAGGTGGCGATGCTGAGGTCGATGATGCGTTTCTATGAGCGCGGACGGGAGATCGTCGCGCGCGGCGCGCCGGTAATTCGTCTCCGCGAGCTGTCGATCGTCGCGCATCTGATCAGGATGAAGAACGAGGTGCCCAACGATCGGCTCACGGAAATCGACGACATTGGCCTGGCTCTTGATCGGCAGTTGAACGAGTTGGAAAGCGAGTACCTTTAGGAATGGATATGTCGGCGGCTTCGAAGGAATACATCGGGGTGGCTAGTATCCGCGGACCGCTCCTGGTGGTCGAAGGAACCACCGACATCGGCTACGACGAGATGGTCGAAATAATCGGTCCAGATGGTGGCCGACGTATCGGGCGCGTTCTCAGCGTGAGCCGGAAAGCCGCTACGGTCGAAGTATTTGAGGGAACCTCGGGATTGACCATTCGCTCTACGGGGGTTCGTTTCTTCGGCCGTCCGCTGACCGTGCCCGTATCGTTAGAGATGTTGGGGCGGGTATTCGATGGCCTGGGAAGGCCTATCGACGGCGGGCCTGAGCCACTCGCTCGGGAGCGGCGAGATATCAATGGCTCGCCGATCAATCCAACCGCCCGCGCTTACCCTTCCGAGTTCATCCAGACAGGTATCTCCGCCATCGATGGGATGAACACGCTGGTAAGGGGGCAGAAGCTACCGATATTCTCGGGGAGTGGCTTGCCCCATAACGTCTTGGCAGCGCAGATCGCCAGCCAGGCTAAGATAGCCAGACGTGAGGAGTTCTGCATCGTGTTCGCGGCGATGGGCATCGTACGCGACGTCGCTACCTACTTTCAGCTCCGATTCGAGGAAAGCGGGGCCCTGGAAAACTCGGTGCTCTTCCTCAATCTGGCCGAAGACCCTTCGACGGAACGAATAGCGACCCCGCGCATGGCGCTGACCGTGGCAGAGTACCTGGCTTTCGAGGCAGGAAAACACGTTCTAGTCATAATGACCGACATGACGAACTACTGCGAGGCTTTGCGCGAGGTCTCCAGCGCCCGTGAGGAGGTGCCGGCTCGAAGGGGTTTCCCAGGGTACATGTACAGCGATCTGGCTTCGATCTACGAGCGATGCGGACGCATCAGGGGGATGAAGGGCTCTATCACACAAATGCCTATCCTGACCATGCCCAACGACGACATCACCCATCCGGTCCCAGATCTTACGGGATACATCACGGAGGGACAGATCGTGCTCAGCCGTGAGCTTCATCTGAAGAACATCTATCCACCCATCGACGTTCTCCCATCGCTTTCTCGGCTGATGAAGGATGGAATCGGCGAGGGCCGTACGCGCGCCGATCACCCCGACATCGCCAGTCAGCTCTACGCCTCTTTTGCGCGGGTCAGAGAGGTCCGTTCCCTGGCATCCGTAATCGGCGAGGAGGAGCTATCGGCAGTGGACAAGAGCTACCTCCGCTTTGGGGAGGAGTTCGAGACTGGGTTTGTTGCACAGGAGGCCGTGGAGGATCGTAACATCGATACGACCCTTGATATCGGATGGAACGTCGCCTCTATATTGCCCAAGACCGAGCTATTTCGCGTTACCGAGCAAGAGATCCGCCAACACTACCGGGTCCCTGAACGAGGAGTTTGATTGTGCCGCAGAACAATGTGCCTCCGACGCGAGCTGTTCTATTGCAGACAAGAAGGGACCTCGCCTTTGCCAGGGAAGCGCACGACTTGCTCGACCGCAAACGTCAGGCGCTCATCGCCCACGTGTGGAGTATGATGCAGCACGCCGAGGGTCTGGAACGGCGATTGGAAGAGCAGCTCGTGGTAGCCTATGAGGGGTTTGGCCGAGCCAGGATGTCGATGGGCGTCGAACGAGTAGAGTGGGTGGCGCTGAGCACGGCGAAAGCAACCCGAGTGGACATTACGGAGCGAAGCATCATGGGTGTGCAGGTGCCGACGGTGAAGGTGGAGCCGCGAGAGTTGCACCTGGAGTATAGCCTCAGTGGCACCACTGCTAGCATCGATCGTGCGGTAGAAGCCTTTGGGGAGGTGCTATCGCTCGTGTGTCGGGTCGCCGAAACGGAAACGACGGTCTGGCGGCTGACGCGGGAGATAAGGAAAACACAGCGAAGAGTGAATGCTCTCGCCAATATTCTCATTCCCAATTACGAATCTATCATCGCGCAGGTAGAGGTGGCGCTCGAAGAAAAAGAGCGTGAGGATTTCTATCGAGCGAAGGCAGTCAAGAGGTTGCTAGCGCGCTAATAGGACGGGGGTTTGGGGGTGCCCCCCGATACCCACCTGATCCGGGGCCGCTGGTTGCCAGGCTAATTTCAAGAAGGTGCCCTGATCATCCACTAAAAGAAAGGGGAGCGATGAGCAACATCTTCGAGCATCTCCTGGTTCCCGCGGACGGGTCCGAGTCCTCCGCAGCGGCCGTCAAACTGGCCATTCAGCTTGCCAAGGAACATTGGTCACGGCTCGTGCTCGTACACGTTGTGGACACAACTGTTCGCGATCAACTGGCCAGGCATTCCGGGAGATCGAGCGACGTGGTGCAAAGAGAACTGGAAGGAAATGGGGCTCGCTACCTGAACTACGCTGCGCAGCTTGCCGAGCGCGAGGGCGTGAACTTCGAGAAGGTGATGCGCGTTGGGCTCACCGACGCGGAGATACTCGGCGAGGCAGAGGTGAGGGGAGTGACCCTCATCGTGATCGGTAGACCAGTTTACCGTGGTCCGCAAGGGGAGTTCTTTGGAAGGATCGCGCGGCACATAATCGAATCGGCCCAGTGCCCGGTGCTTGTGGCAAAAACGAGAGAGAGCTAACGCCAATAATGCGTTAACCGCAAAGAACGCAAAGTCAATTATGAAGAGAACCCTGAATTGCCGCCGCAAGGCTTGCCCCGGGAGATGCTCTTCAGAGGGGATTACTACCGGCGAGCCGAGGAGAACCTGCGGCGCCTGGCGTCCGAAGTAGGTCTGGCGATGATCTCGCCCACGGTCATCGCCAAGACTCATCTCGCCTTGGAGGCAGCGGAGTTTGCCCGCGAGCACGGTGGCTTCGCCGCTTTACATCGGCGTATCTTCGAGGCTTACTTTCAGGATGGGAAGAACATTGGCGATGTCGAGGTGCTGGTCGGACTGGCTGGCGAGGCGGGGCTCGACGAGGGGGAACTGCGCCAGGCGCTGGCCGAGCGGCGCTACCGGGTGCAACTCGAGCAGGTTACCCACGAGGCCGCAGGATTGGGCATCAGCGGCACGCCAACCTTTGTAATCGGCAACCGTTTAGTGGTGGGGGCACAACCTTACGACGTGCTGCGGCAGAGACTGGTAGGTGCCGGTGCCAAGCCTCGGCAACTTTGAGCATGTTGTAATAAGTATGGCACGTGGATTCACCGCAAAGAGCGCAAGGAAGTTGCAGGGAATCTCTGCATCCTTTGCTCTGAAGCTTTTTGCGAAACAATTGGCGGGAATCAAGAGGGGAAGGGAAAGCGATGAGAGAACAGCACAACCAATCAGACGATGCAAAGATTGGAAGCGAGAGCCGGCTTGGGCCTTTGGATTGCGACCCCGAAACGGGCTTATGTTTCATTCCAGGGCTAAGCCAGGCGTAGCGCCAGTTGAGCACTGGGACCGCGCCCCTCGCAGAGGTCGAGTACTTCACCGATCCGTATTGTTCGTGGTGCTGGGCCACCGAGCCGGTGCTCTACCGTCTCAGGGAGACCTACCGGGACTCGTTGCGAATTCGCTACGTCATGGATGGGCTCGTCCGGGATATGGCCGATTTCTACGATGGCCTCAACGACATCCGTACCGCGGCTCAGGTTGCTCCCCACTGGCGCGATGTCTCGCGGCGCTCCGGCCAGCCTATCGACGAACGGCTGTGGGAGGATATCACAGACCCTCATTTCTCGACCTGGCCGGCATGTATCGCGGTGAAAGCCGCGCAGTTACAGGGGCAGACGTTGGGGGAGCGGTTCCTGCGCCAAATTCGGCGCGCCGCTTTGGCCGAGCGCCGATTCGTTTCTGACCTCGAAGTGCAGAAGGAGATCGTGCTGGACGTGCCGGATCTGGATGCCGAGAGATGGCTTGAGGATGTGGAAGGCGGCCGAGCTCCGTGTTAACCAAATTTCGCTACTCCTTGCCAGCCAACAGATCGAGGATATCGCAAGCGACGATTTGGTTCGGATCAGCCGTCGTCTCCAGGCTGCCAGGTTGACTTTTGAGGCTCTCGCCGATTTCCCACAGGCCGAGCTCAGACCATATGTCAGATGTTCCTCTGAAAGCACGGACTTCAACTTTCTTGCTTCTCCTCCAGCCAGTTTTCCACCACCAGGCCAGCGGTCTCCGTGATACGTTGAAATTGACGGACGGGTAGCCATATCAAAATGCAAACTGCTATAAAAGTCTTCACAATGTTAAGGACTGCTTGACACCATGCCATCTTTGTCACATAATAGATGTAGCTTTCACAGGTATGTCTTCTATTCCATCCGCGCGGCTGATAACCAGAAAGGTTGCTTCTGCCCGATGAAACCCAAACAGTTTGACTCTGAGTATCAGCGCTCCATCAGCGTGCTTAGAGCGAAACTGGAGAATATCGGCGACTGTACCGACTTGATCGACAGCTATGCTGACGTGATGAATTCGATCTGGAATTTCACTGCCCACCTGATAGGGGATGGCGGGGCCAGCGCCGTTGTGTCGCGCTCAGTTCGGGTCGCTGCCCGCCAGGTCCCGATCGCCGGTCTCGCCATTGTCGGCCACGATGGGATCGATTTTTCGCGGTTCCGGGCGGAGGCGCTGAGCAAAGGATGTACAACTGTGGAGATGTTGGACGGCTTTATCCATCTGGGGGCGACGGTTTTCCAGACGTTGCAGGAATTGACCGGGGATGCGATAACGGGGCCTCTCCTCAAACGTCTGCAAGGGGAAGAGGAGTCAAGTAGCTAGGAAAGTGGTAGTGTATTCACAGGAGCTAGCCTGATGCCACGCAAAAAGAACAGCACTCAGGGCCTGGAAAGTGGCCGTGCAAACCAGAGACGTGGTCGGTCCGGTCCGTCAGCAGGGGCACGACAAGCAATCGAGCACGTGATGCAACCTGATCAAGCGGCTCTTGTGGAGCAGTTGCGGTCAGTGAACGAGCAACTGGCGCTGGCTAGCTTGCGGTTGAAGGAAAGCGCCGAAGAATCGACGGCCGTCAGCCAAATGTTGATCACGCTTCTCGTGACGTTGCCTGTCGGCGTCATAGTTGCGAGCAAGAACGGCGAGGTAGTGCTGAACAATCCGGCTGTCGAAGAGATATTCGGCGCTCCGGTAACCGGAACCCTATACGAGCCGGATCGCAACTACACGCTCTGCCATCCCGATGGATCACCTCTGCCCGGCCCAGAATACCCACTTCGGCGATCGATCGAATCCGGGGAGATCACGAAGGGCAAGGAGTTGCTCGTGCGCCGACTCGATGGTACGAACAGACGAGTTCTTGTGTACAGCAACCCGGTGCTCGATCCGGAGGAAAAGATAATCGCCGGTGTGGCGATTTTCCAGGAAATGATGCAAGGCGTGGGAGCCGAGCGCGGCTAGCGCAGTTTGCGCTGGTATATGACACCCCGCCCCAGGGCAACCACGCTGGCCCCGATACGTTCTCTGCTTCATAACGTATCGGGCTGGGCCACCCGATGGATCGGGATCCTGACAACGTCGGGACGATAGATCTCAAGGGGTGCGATGTATCGGGGTGGAGGATTGCCCCCACGCCGCCCGGGCGATTGCTAAAGCCTATCGCAGGGTGTAGCGCAGGAACGCACGATCCACTATTTTGCCACGCCGTCGCGGCATATGGGGCGATGATCCATTGGGGGCTGCGGTGGTAGGGGCAGACGCACGGCGAAAGTCGAGCCGATTCCCTCCTGGCTGGCTGCCGTTATCGTTCCGCCGTGTTGCTCAACTATCTGTCGTGCGCTCACCAGACCAAGGCCGGAGCCGGCGACGTGCCCGGTAACGTTGCTCGCACGATAGAATCTCTCAAAGAGGTGTGGTAAGTCGGCCGACGGGATTCCGATCCCACGATCACGGATCTCAATAACCGCCCATCGACCCTCGGTCGTGTTCTCCGCGCTTATTCTCACCGAGACTTCGCTGCCATCGGGTGAATACTTTATGGCGTTCGATACCAGGTTAGCCAGAACGCGCTCGATGCGGATGGGATCCCAGGTGCCCACCAGTTCCGGCTGTGGCGCATCTATCGCTATCTTGTGGCCCCTGGCCGCAGCCAGCGCATTTTCGCACGCCTGGCGCGCCAGTGCGACCAGGTTGGTCTCACGAACGTTCAGGTGCAGCGATTGCCCCACCTGCATATCGGCCAGGTCTAGCAGGCTATCGATCTCCCCACTCATTCTGGTCGCCATCTCGTCGATCGTGGTTGTGACGTTCTCCACCCATTCGGCGTCAGGGGCGGCGAGACGCTTCGCACGGGAGCGCAGCATCTGAGCGTAGCCCTTTATGCTAGTCAAGGGGTTCTTCAGATCGTGGGACAGGTTGGCTGTGATCTCGTTGCGCCACTGAAGGGCGCTCTCCAACTGCTGCCGTTGCTGCTGGAGCTGCGCCAGCGCGTTCACAAGCGTGACAGCCTGGCTGGCCTGACTGGAGATAGTGGTGGTTAGGAACTGTACGTCAGCCTCGATGTCTTGCTCGGCCCACGCGGTCATCATGATGGCAAAGCATCCTTCGTTGGAGACCATTGGCGTAATAAGCATAGATTTGGCCTCCATACACTCGAGCAAATTGCTGGCCGCCTCCCCCGAGACGGCAACAGAAGGTATCTGTATGGCCTCGCGAGAATCCATCGCACGCTGGAGCAAGCCGTTCTCACCGCATAGGGTAGCTTGCTCCGTCAAGGGAGTGTCGTCGAAGCCAAGCGTCATCCGAACGAGGAATCGTCCGGGGATCTCAGAGCCGGGTTCTGGAAAGTAGATCGCGCCTCTGGACGCACCCGAAGCCTCTAGCGCGCGGTAGAAAATCTCATCCAACAGAGGCTCGGTTGCCGATGCTCGCAGTATCGTGTCCGCTATCCCCCCTAACATTGCCAGCTTGGCCTCCAGCCAGGCCAGACGCTGGGATAGCCTGGCGTTCAGGCTGGCCTGGCGATCCAGTTGCCAGGCTACGCGAATGGTGTGTTCCAACCTGAGCGAATGGGCGGAAGGGTTTTGTGGAGGTCCCTCAATAGTTTCGTCAACAACAACCATCACGGTTTGGAGCAGCTCCGCGTAATCCGGCGTCCGCGCGACGAAGGCGTTGGCGCCTACGCGCATCGCAAGCCGCCGGTCCTCTTCCTCGACGTACACCGACGAGATGAGCACGATAGGCACACGCGCGAGCTCTGGCATTTGCCGCGCGGCGATGCACAGCTCGAAGCCGTCGAGCACAGGCATGAGGACGTCGCTGACGATGACATCCGGCGGGGAGGAACGGGCTTGCTCCAGCGCGGTGGGTCCGTCTTCGGCAGTCGAGACCTGAAATCCCAATCGAGTGAAATGGATCGTCATAAGCTTTCGTTGGAGAGGCTCGTCGTCCACTATCAAGACGCGGGCGCTCGCCCTCGATCTCCACAGGGTGAGCCTGGGCCTGGCTTCGTCCTCGGGGGTCAGCGCGTCTCGGAGGATTTGCATCAGCCGAGAGGGCTCGAACGGCTTCTTAATGAAGTGGGTAAACACACCTTCGAGCGCTCTGGCCTGATCCAGTTTCTCTGAGAGACCTGAGTAGCCGATGATGGGCAAATGCGCGCTCCTGGCAAGGGTGCGCAGTCGCTGGCCCAGGTCGAGCCCATCGAGGTCGGGGAGCACCAGGTCCAGGAGTATCAGATCCGGCTGGCGCTGGACCATTATTTCGATGGCGGTCGGTCCGTCCCTGGAGTCAAGGACCTCGTAGCCGTCACTCTGCAGAGTGATGCGGATTAGCTTCAGCGTTATCGGGTTGTCCTCGACGACGAGTATCTTCAGGGGCATCGCGCTCTCTTCTCTCTCTCTCTCTCTCTCTCTCTCTCTCTC
>JACPRP010000100.1 GCA_016189905.1 Chloroflexota bacterium
ACTGTGTGCTTCCACCGCCAACCTCCCCCACCAACGAGCGCTTTCTCGGCGGAAGCATCACACATTCTGTTCAGTTGGTAAAGTGCCAGAATTTCGCGTCCAGAGACGAAATCGGCTCTGGTTGCGCAACCGTTACGCTAGTTGGAGTGATTGAGTTGAAGGAGACCGAGATTCTTTACGAGGTGGGCCGAGCGCTGATCTCGACCCTCGATCACGAGAAAGTGCTGCAGCAGATACTGAAGATCGTGCAGGAATCCCTGGGCTACAGCCGTGTCGGGATCCTGCTCATCGACGAAGAAACGGGCGAGCTATACGTCAAGGCTGCTTCGGGACACGCGCCCCAGGTCACGAAAGAGGTGCGCCTCCGGGTCGGGCGCGACGGCATCACCGGCTGGGTGGCAAGCACCGGCGCGCCGCTGAACGTTCCAGACGTTAGCCGCGATTCGCGCTACGTTCCTGGCCCCTCACCAGCCGCTTCCGAGCTTGCTCTGCCACTCAGGATCGGTTCGCAGACGATCGGGGTTCTGGATGTGCAGAGCAACAGAAAGGCCGCGTTCGGCGCGCGAGACCTGCGCATCCTATCGTCTTTCGCCGACCAGGCGGCGATCGCCATCGAGAACGCTCGCCTCTATGACCGGACACGGCAGATGGGTGTGATCGAAGAGCGGAATCGTCTCGCGCGGGAGATTCACGATGTGCTGACCCAGAACCTCACAGGCACGCTCGGGCACCTGGAGGCAGCCGATGGCCTGCTCGGGAAAGGGGACTATGCGAAAGCTCAAGAGGTCTTGCGCAGGGCCATG
Source organism: Chloroflexota bacterium (assembly GCA_016189905.1). GTDB lineage: Bacteria > Chloroflexota > UBA6077 > FW602-bin22 > JACPRP01 > JACPRP01. Next base: position 804 of record JACPRP010000100.1, read on the forward strand.
GAGCAGGCGCGACAGGGCCTGCAGGAGGCGCGACGCTCGATAGTTGGCTTGCGGGCAGCGCCGCTGGAGTACCTGCCGCTGGCGCAGGTCCTGGCGACGGAGGTCAATGCTTTCATCGCGGAAACGGGCCTGCACGTCTCGTATCAGGTTAATGGCGACGACAGCGTTCTCCCGCCTGAGGCGACGACGTCTCTGTATCGCATTTGTAAGGAGGCGTTGAGCAATATCCGCTGCCACGCCGCCGCGCAAAACGTCAGTATCAGCCTGAGCATCGGCAGGCAAAGTTGTATGATCACCATCCAGGATGATGGCGTGGGCTTCGATCCGTCGCAAATAGATTATTTGAACAGCACCGAGAACCGCTTTGGGCTGGTTGGGATGCGGGAGAGAGCGCGGGTGCTGGGCGGAACGATGATCCTCCAGAGTGGCGCCGCCGCTGGAACCTGGATCAAGGTTGAAATCCCAGTCAAGGGGCAACGGCCGGCCGAAGAGGACGCCTGGCCGTGGATTGGATAGGATTCTCGATCGAGGTGGATGGATGACTACAAAACAGATTCTCTCAGGCAACGAGGCAATTGCGCTGGGCGCCTATCTGGCTGGGGCGACAGTGGCCTCGGCATATCCTGGAACGCCGAGCTCAGAGATTCTGCCGGCCTTCTTTCGGTTTGGCGGACCACATGCTGAATGGGCCACTAACGAAAAGGTTGCTTACGAGGTTGCCTGCGGCGCTTCCTACGAAGGCGCGCGCGCCTTCGCGGCGATGAAGCATGTCGGGCTCAACGTGGCCGCCGATCCGTTTTTCTCGAGCTCTTACACCGGGGTCAGCGGCGGCCTGGTGGTCGTCTCGACCGACGATACGGGTATTTATAGCTCGCAAAACGAGCAAGATAACCGCCATTTCGCGCGGGCGGCCAAGGTTCCACTGCTCGACCCTTCGGACAGTCAGGAATGTATGGAGTTCATGCGCATCGCCTTCGAGGTCAGCGAGCAATTCGACACGCCGGTGCTGCTGCGGACGAGCACGCGCATCTCGCACGGCAAAGGCGTGGTGGAGTATGACCCAGGCTCGCGCGTGCCGGTGTCGGTTAAGGGGTTCCAGGTGGACATAAACAAGTATGTCCTTCTGCCGGCGATGGCTCGGCGCCGACACGTCGTCGTCGAGGAGCGAGCCAGGAAGCTTCAGGAATACGGCGAGGACTCGCCGCTGAACCGGATCGAATGGGGCGACCGCCGCCTTGGCGTGATCGCCAGCGGCATCTCTTACCAGCATGCCAGGGAGGCGTTGCCCGAGGCCTCGTTTCTCAAGCTGGGCTTGAGCTGGCCACTTCCCCGGCGCCTCGTGGAGACGTTTGTCAAAGGGGTCGAAAAGGTAGTGTTCATCGAGGAGGCGGACCCGTTCCTGGAGTCGGAAGTCAAGATGATGGGGCTGGATGTGGGCAGTGATCGCTTCATCGGCAAAGAAGCGTTCACGCTGCTCGGCGAATACAGCGCTGGCATGATACGTGAGGCGCTCGCCAAGTATCCTGAGCTGGGCGTCACTTACGAGAAGCCCGCCGCGTATCGCACTTCAGAGCGCCTGCCCGATCGTCCACCAGTGTTGTGTCCGGGTTGTTCGCACCGTGGCGTGTTTTACACCTTGAACCGTTTGAAGGCGGTCGTGTACGGTGATATCGGCTGCTACACGCTCGGCGTGCTCCCGCCATTATCTGCCGAGCACACCTGCCTTTGTATGGGAGCGAGCATCACGACGAACATCGGCGGAGAGAAGGCCGCCGGGTTTGCGGCTCAGGCCGACACGAGGCCGCGGGTGTCGGTCATCGGCGACTCCACGTTCCTTCACGGTGGCATCGTCGGACTGGTCCACGCGGCTTACAACCAGACCAACACTAAGATCCTCATCCTCGATAATAGGACCACGGCGATGACCGGCCATCAGGACCACGCGGCGACCGGCAAGACGCTTATGGGCGAGCCTCGCAAGCCGGTCGACTTCGTGAAGCTTGCCCAGGCTTGCGGCGTCGACGACGTGAAGCTTCTCGATCCTTTCGATCTGCGCACCTTCTACCGCGAGGTCAAAGCCTCGCTGGAGCGGCCCGGGCCATCGGTGATCGTGGCGAGCTATCCTTGCGTCTTCGTCGATCCCCGCGTAAAGGGCCGCCAGCCGATCTTCATCGAGCCGGAGAAGTGCAACAACTGCGGCGTGTGCCTCAGGTTCGGCTGCCCCGGTGTTTATCGACAGGACGACAAAGCCGTCATCGAGGCGGCCGTCTGCAATGGCTGCGCGATGTGCGTGCAATTCTGTCCTACGGACGCGGCGGGCACACAGAAAGCCGCCAAAGAGGCCGCTGGTCAGTCAGAAGGAGGTCTGTGATGGGTGGCGAAAGTTTCGACGGCGCGCTGGATCGGGTTACCAACTTCCTGGTAGCCGGGGTCGGCGGCCAGGGCGCTCTGCTCGCCAGCGATATCATCGCCGATGTCGCACTCGAGGCGAGCCTGGACGTGAAGAAGTCTGAGATCCACGGCATGGCGCAGCGGGCGGGCAGCGTGTTCAGCCACGTGCGCTGGGGGAAGAAGGTCTACGCCCCGGTCTTCGATGAGGGGGAAGCCGACTATCTGCTCGTTTTCGAGGTGTTGGAGGCCCTGCGCTGGCAGCCAACGCTCAAAAAGGGCGGGGTTGCCATCGTGAACAGGCAGAAGATATTCCCCGTCGCGGTGGCCAACGGCGCGCAAGCCTACCCGGATGAAGGGGTTCTCCAAGCCGAGTTCGCCGCGGCCGGCCAGCGTCTCGTCGTGCTCGATGCCGAGAAGATTGCACAGGAAGTTGGCAACATTCGCGTCGCCAATTCCGTGCTGGTCGGCGTGCTCTCGAAGTTCCTCGACCTTCCCGCGGATATCTGGCGAGATGTGCTCGCGCGGCGGGTCCCCCCCAGGGCGCTGAACGAGAACCTCACGGCGTTCGAGCGAGGCCGGGAACTGGTGGAGTGATATCGCTCCCCGCATAGCCGTTGGCAATGGCAAAGGCAAGCGGTAGGGATACAGCCTGGTAGGGGTAAAGCATTCGCGTCCTCGCCTCACGTAATGCTCCATTAATACGACGCGAATGCTTTACCCTGTCCGGGGGTCGAAACTTTGGCAATCATTCACGGTCTAGGCACAGGCCATTTCCCCTCCCGGGCGCCTCGCCCGTAGCCCCCCAGAATGCGTCGAGATCAGGCAAATTCACGAGCCCCCTATCATAGGGGCGAACGGCCGGTCGCCCCTATGATAAACGGATCGTCCACAATCTCCTAAATTCGCCAGCCAAACCCATTGACAGAAGTAGTTAGGTAGCCTATACTGAGTTTGGCAAGCCTAAGACATACGCTAAGTAGGCTCGAAGGAGAGCGCGAAGTGAGGGCGTCAATAGGCATTGAGCGATACCTAGCGAAGGAAGGCACGCGTCGTCTGGCTGACCTTGGCCCTGGCGATAGGGCGATGATCGTTAAGGTGCACGGGGAAGAGCCAAAGATGCTGCAATACCTCGCCAGTCTGGGCCTGTTTCCCACGGTAGAGATAGCCATCCAAGAAGTTGCCCCTTTTCACGGACCTCTGCTGATACAGGTTGGCCGGGCAAGGTATGCGTTGGGGCGTGAGGTTGCCTCCAAGATCCTGGTCAGGGAACTGGATGACTGATGCCTCTGTCTTGCCACGCCGCATTGCCACGTATCAAGGGAGATACGGATCTGACGGTCGCATTGGCGGGCAATCCGAACGTCGGCAAATCGAGCATCTTCAACCAGCTTACGGGCATGGGCGTGGTCACGGCCAACTACCCGGGCAAGACCGTCGAGGTGAACCTTGCCGCCGCGACTTTTGGCGAGAAGCGGATCGGCATCGTGGATCTGCCAGGCACGTACGCGCTGGGCGCCGTTTCTGAGGATCAATGGGTTGCCCGTCAAGCCGTGCTAGAGGGCAGGCCAGACGTCGTGCTGATGATCCTCGACGCGACTAACCTGCCGCGCAACCTGTATATGCTTTTGCAGTTTATCGACCTCGGCCTGCCGATAGTCGCGGCCCTCAACATCGTCGATCAGGCCGAGCATCAGGGCATCGCCACTAACGTGCAGCGTCTCGCCGAGCTACTGTCGCTGCCGGTGATTCCGACCGTCGCCACGCGCGGCATCGGGCTGGATGAGCTTATCAGGACGGCGATCGAGATAGCCGCTTGTTCCGCTTGCACTAGCCACCGACCACTCAAGTACGGGCAGGATATCGAGGAGACGATCTCCCAGCTCGAGCGAAAGGTGGCCACAGCGGCCGATGATCTTCCATACCGTCTCGACCCTCGGGCCATCGCTATTCTATTACTTGAAAACGACGTGGAGTTCATCGATCTGGTGCGCGCACGCCCCTGGGGCGAGTGCGTTCTGGCCGCGGCGACAGAGCTGGGGGAGGAAATCGCCAGCAAGCACGACGAACCGGCGCCGGTGCGGATCGCGCGAGAGAGGCACGGATTGGCCGGGGCACTGGCGGCTGAAGTGCAATCGGTGACAAAGCCGGCCGCTCATCCGCTCGTCGAGTCTTTGTGGCAACATACGACTTCGCCGACAAGCGGCGTTTTCATTCTTCTGCTGGTGCTGGCCGGATTGTTCGCCTTCCTTTTTTATGTTGGCAGCTTCCTTTCGACGGTGTTCAGCGATCTCTGGGCCGCGTTTATTTCGCCGGTCATCGGCGGCGGCATTTACTCGCTATTCGGCGACGGCGTCATCGCGAAAACGCTCATCTGGGGCCCCGATGCTGGCATCGCGGCCGCCCTGGCGGTCGGCATCCCTTATGTGCTCACTTTCTACTTCATCATCGCCTTTCTGGAAGATACCGGATACCTGAACTCCGTGGCCTTTCTGAGCGATCGCCTGATGCATAATCTGGGCCTGCACGGGCGAGCCGTCATCCCGCTTGTGGCCGGGGCCGGCTGCAACGTTCCCGCCATCATCGGCACCCGCGTTCTCTCTACTATGAGGGAGCGCGTCATCGCCAGCATCTTGATCGTTCTCGTACCATGCAGCGCCCGCACCGCGGTCATCCTCGGCACCGTCTTTCTCTATGCTGGCTGGAAGGCGGCGCTAGGCATCTACTTCATTGTGTTCGTGCTGATCACCCTGGTGGGCCTGGTGCTGAACAGGCTAATGCCGGGGCAGTCGACAGGGCTCATAATGGAGATGTTCCCGTTTCGGGTGCCATCGCTCCCCACGATACTGAAGAAGACCTGGTTCAGGTTCAAGGACTTCGTGTTCGTGGCCACCCCCATCGTCCTGGTCGGCAGCCTGGTGCTGGGAGGTCTGTACGAGACAGGATGGATCTGGCGATTGGCCGCACCGCTCTCACCCGTGGTCGAGGGATGGCTGGGCCTGCCGGCCGTGGCGGGACTGACGCTCATCTTCGCGGTGCTCCGCAAGGAGTTGGCTCTGCAATTGCTGGTAGCCCTGGCCATCGTACAGTTCGGCAACCAGGCCGATAATCTGCTGGGCTTTATGAACGAGAGACAACTGTTCGTCTATGCGCTCGTCAACACGATTTACATCCCCTGCGTAGCCACCCTCGCGGTGCTCGGACGGGAGCTAGGGTGGGCCAGAGCCGCGCTGATATCGATCTCCACGATCACGCTGGCAGTCGCCATCGGCGGAGTAGCCAATCAAGTGATTCAGCTATTCTAGAAATAGCTCAAGGTTGTATCATCACCTTGATCGACTCCCGCGCCTGAGCCACCAGCTTGAACCCGAGGCCGATCTCGTCCAGGCTCAGGCGGTGCGTGATCATATCGCGCAGGTTCAGCCTATGCCCGGAGATCAGCTCGAAGGCCATCCTGGCGTCCTCGGGGCTGCCGCCGTAGCAGGTCTTGATGGTTACCTCGTTGGTCCAGATATCGTTGGCCGGCAAAGGTACTGTGATGCCCGGTTGGGTCGGCGCAAAAAGGAGCACGGTGCCGCCGCGCTCGACCAGTTGGAACGCCTGTTGGACAGCCGATATCGCGCCCGTGGAGACGACGACCAGGTCGGCCAATCTGCCACGGTTCACCTCGCGCAGTCGGACGGCGAGATCCTCCCTGGCGTCGAACGCCACGTCCGCGCCCAGCTTGCGCGCCGCCTCCAGACGGTAATCCACGATATCCGTGGCCACAACGCGGCTGGAACCCATCGCGCGGGCAAGCTGAACTTGAATGAGGCCGGCGATGCCGCTGCCGGCTACGAGGACGGACTGCCCTGGCTGCATTTGCGCGAGGCGCAGTCCGCGAACGGCGCACGCCAGAGGCTCGACGAAAGCCCCTTCCTCGAAGGATACATCGTCCGGCAGGGGGTACATCCCCCGGTCCACGTTGATGGCGCGCACGCGAATGTACTCGGCGAAACCGCCTGGATCGAAATGCGTGGTGCGAAACGTGTCGCAGACGGAATGGTGCCCGTTCAGACAGTAGTGGCAGGTGTTGCAGGGCACGTGATGGTAAGGGACAACTCGATCGCCTTCCTTATAGCGTTTCACCCCCTCGCCTACGGCGACGACGACACCGCTGACTTCGTGGCCGAGGACCAGCGGCGCCTTGTGGATGCGATACCATTCCATCACATCGCTGCCACAGATGCCGCTCGCCTCGACCCGCACGAGGAGCTCGCCGGGGCCAATCTGCGGCACCGGCCTCTGCTCGACCCGGACGTCGCTGTTGCTGTAGTAAACCCCGACGCGCAAGCTCAGCTCCCCTTCAGGGTATTGAACAGCTCGAGCGCCTGCCTCGGGGTGCCGTTTTCGTGGACGATGTGGCGAATGGCCCTGATCATCGCGACCGGATGATCTGATTGCCAGATGTTGCGACCCATGTCGACGCCGATGGCGCCTCGCTGGATGGCGTCGTGGGTCAACTGCAGGGCGTCGAGCTCGGTCTCCAGCTTCGGCCCACCCGCGATCACCAGGGGCACCGGACAGCCGCGCACCACAGTTTCGAAATTCTCGCAGTAGTAGGTCTTGACGAGATGCGCGCCGAGCTCGGCCGCGATGCGGCAGCAGAGTGACAGGAAGCGCGCGTCACGTTTCTCGAGCTCTTTGCCGACGGCGGTCACCGCCAGCACGGGCATGCCGTATTCCTCGCCTTCGCTCACGAGGTTGGCGAGGCTCATCAGCGTCTGATGCTCGTGCTCAGTGCCGACAAAAATCGAGAGCGCGATGGCGGCGACGTTCAAGCGCAGCGCCTCCTTGACGGGCGTGGTGATGCCCTCATCGGCCAACGACGGGCCGATGACACTGGTGGCGCCGGATACGCGGAGAACCATCGGCGTGCTCGTATCCGCGTCGACCGACGTGCGCAGGACGCCGCGAGTGAGCATGAGTGAATCGGCGAATGACAGCAGCGGTTCGATGGTTTTGCGCGGCTCTTCGAGCCTGCTCGTGGGCCCCAGGAAGTACCCGTGATCGACCGCCAGCATAACAGTGCGGCCCGTTGCCGGCCTGATTATCCGGGACATACGGTTCTTCAATCCCCAATCCATTATGTGATCCTCCTACGACTATCCGTGCTTTTCGACTTTTCTTGCTTTCACACCAAGAACTAGCTTACGGCTCTTTGAGTGCTTGTTGCAGCACCCAATAGCCAGTTTATCATTTCAAAGGCGATCATGCAACGATGAGCCAAAGCCAACCAACACGCTTCGGAAAACACCAGGGGTTAAATGTTTTACCAGCCACTCCCTTGATGCGTCGTAGCCCACGACACTTCTGATCGAAGGGTATCCAAACAGAGATGCTCGTCTCTGAAAGCGAAATGGATGATATCGTGAATTCAGTTCATGCTGGGAGCGCGCACCGTCGTCGTGACCTCCTGGTCCGCCAGATCGCCCAGAAGCGTGAGGTACGCGTGCAGCAGCCTGGTTATCAAGAACTTCTCCCGCACGTATTCCCTCGCGCCCTGGCCGATGGCCTTTGCCATCGAGGGGGATTCTATCAGGCCGACGATTTTGTGGCCAAACTCTTGGGCCGAGTGTGCCACGCACACGTTCTTGCCGTCCTCGCCTCCCAGCCGGCTTGCCGCGGCCGCCCCGATCACGATTGGGCGTGCCTTCCACATTGCCTCCAGCACGTCGGTGGCAATCTCCCCAACGTCGTTCGATTCAAGCACCACCGCCGCGGCCCGTTGAAAGGCGTTGATCTCCATGTTCCCAACACCGTTGGCCACTGATACCAGACGGACATCACGGCAGCCGTTCAGTTTGCCGCTAAGATGATGATAGTGCGTGTGTGTTAGGAAGTCATTCCCTTCACCTTTGACGAGCGCGAGGAACTGCAGTTCAGGCACCTGCTGTTTAGCCAGAAGGAAACCATCGACAATGTGAGATGTGACGCTGAGGTCTCGTCGATCGCGCAGGACGTACAGGACGACCGGCCGCCGCGGATTTAATCCGTGTTGTCGCAGCACCATTTCGACAAATGTCGGAGAGAGTTCGCTGTTCCTCGGGCTTAATGGATCGATGGCAGGAGGAACCGTGATGTGGAAATCCTCTGAAAGCTCTGTTCTCTGCTCCTGGCCGCAGACTATTCGCCGATGGTATTGGCGCGCATAGAACGCGAGCAAATCTCGTATGTCAGGTTGCGCCCTGGATAAATCGGAATGGCAGTGCCAGACCCACCTGGTCCTGCCCATACTACTGATCCACGACGCGGCCTCGACCATTCCCAGCAGCCCGACATCGTGGACCACCACGAAATCGTAGTCCGGTGAGATGGCAACAGATCTGTAATTCAGCCAGGTGGCGTGCATCTTGGGGGTCCATTGCACGAAATGGCCATCGAGGGCGAGGTTCAGGGCTTTGTTGACCTCGATTTGGTGAGGCTTGCTTATCACGGTACGCCACTCGGTGATTATCCCGACGGCTTGCAGGAGAGGCGTGAGTGCGTTCAGGGCATCAAAGAGCTGTGGTCGTGAAGGCACGGCGCTTAAGTGCAGAATTCGCGAACCTCTTAAATGCTGCGCTAGCTCGGCGATTTCCTCGATCGATCCCGCGCCAGCACAGGTTCGGTATTCATCCAACGATTTCCTCATTCCCAGCATCGAAGCGCACATCTCGGCATCCTCCCCACATTAGTCACGGCTTATTGGGCCGGAAGTGGCACGCGAAACTTGTTTCATCCATCCGCGCTCAAACCGCGTCTTGCCCTAGGACCGATTCTTCGACGTTTGCCAGTCGGTCGTAGTGTTCGCCAAAGACCCTTTGGATATCGTTCATTTGGCTCTTTATCCAGTGAGTGATGTCTTCCTTTTGGATCTTTGCCCGTAGTGACAGTATGCGCTCGTGCCGCTCTCGCTG
>JACPRP010000108.1 GCA_016189905.1 Chloroflexota bacterium
GCCTGCGCGTGCCTCGGCGTCAGAACTGGGACAGGCGCGCGTAAGTGGGCTTGTCATCTAACGAACAGGCCCGCGCACCAGAAAGCAGTGTGCAATTTGATATGGCTACCCGTAGCGCGGGGGCTCGTCCCCCGCCCCGCCCAGCGGGGGGACAATCCCCCGCGCTACGGGTAGCCATATCAAAATGCAAACTGCTATAGATCGAGGACGTTGACAAGATACTATATTTGCGCCAGCATCACGATGGCGGCAGGTTTTTGTTATGAAGCGTCACCAGGGAAGCAAAGCAAGTCATCGTATCTGTGATAATCTTAAGATGATGTTTTCTTCTCGCCCGATTGCCCAGCTACTGTTACTGGGGCACGGCTTCCCGTGCCCCAGCAGCGAAAAACTGCTCTACCGTGAGGTCAATATCGGCCCCGTAGAAACCGAGCCTCTGGTGCTGCCGATGAAATCCACGGTCACGATCGGATTTCCGACCCCTCCGCTGAAATCATACTGGTAACCTGAAAGAGTCCCGCCAGGAACGATATCCTCGGTACTGAACCAGACGACCTGCCCGCCGATGATCTGGAATTCAGACGGGGTGGCGTCGACGAGCGTGGCACCCTCCGGAATCGACCCGTGAATCTCCAGGTGCGAGATGGTGCTGCCAGTGTTGTTCGTGATCGCGATGTCGGCGACCCTCACGCCACCTTCCGCCGCTGTCACCCTCACGCTAACACTTAACGGTGGGGCTGCGACTGGGTCCTGGACCACATCGAGGTTGTTATCGGGCCCATTCGGCACGTAGACTCGGCCGGTGGCTGAATCAACCGCGACGTCATCGCCGCTGCCTGCAGCAACGTTGGCGACGACGGCGTCGGTGGCACCATCGATTATTGCCAGATTGCCGTCACCCTGGCTGAAGCTGGTGACGTAGATGCGGTTGACCGCCTCGTTCACGGCGACGCCGAACGTGCCGGCAGGCTGGTCCGCAACGATGATCGAGCCAACGAAGCTGTTATCCGACGTGTTAAATACGCTCACGCTGCCGGCCATCGAACTGGTAACGTAGAAGCGACCCGTCGCCGGGTTTACCGCCACCTCCACCGCGTTGCTGCCCGTATCAACGGTCGCGATGATGTTGTTGGTGTCCCCATCGATCACCGAGGTAACGCCCTGGAAGCCCAGAGTGATCACGTAGATGCGGTTGTTTTCAGGGTCAACCGCCAGGCCAGCAGGACTGCTGGCGAAGGGGATGGTGGCGACGACGGCGTTGCTCAGTCCGTCGATCACGGAGACGTCGTTGGACTCGCCGTTCCCCACATAGATCTGATTGGTAGCCGGGTTGACGACTACGCCTAACGGGCGTGTCCCCACTGGAATGGTGGCGACGACGACGTTGCGGGACCCGTCGATCACCGACACATTGTTACTGCCCAGATTGGTAACGTAAATCAGGTTGGTGCTAGGGTTAACGTCCACGCTATGCGGCTCGGTGCCAACAGGGACGGTCGCGACGACAGAGTTGGTCAGTCCGTCGATCACGGAGACGTCGTTACTGCCTTGATTGGCCACATAGATGTGGTTGCTCAGGGGGTTCACTGCCACGCCTTGCGGGTTAGCGCCGACGGGGATCGTGACAATGATAGACTGGCCTTCGGCCACTCCGGCTGGTAGCAATATCGCAAGCAGCAGAAGTGCCGAAACAACCAGCCGTGTGATTGAGATCTTAGTCATTAAGCTAACTCCTTTTCTTAATCAAGTTTTCGGCGAACTACTTCGGCCACGGTACGACGCAGCAACTTATGTTCCACCTCAAGTGCCGCAACTTCCTGTTTGACAGGGAGGGTGACAGGCTGCCGTTGTTGTACTATCATTATGCTATCAATACGCGAGTTGATCGATTCAGGTGAAGAAGGAGTGTTGCAATGCCCGACATACTCGTGCGCGATGTGCCGCAGCGGACGCTGGATGCGCTCAAGGAACGTGCGAAGCGGAACCGACGGTCCCTGCAACAGGAACACACATTTCGCGCCCTAGCCTGGCTGATAAATAGGATTAAGTGGCGGCATCTTGCCACGCCAGTAGTAGACGCTGTCATCAAATCCGGTCAGTCTCAGTAGCCTTTGCTGGTTCTGGCTCAACGCTCCAGAGGGACGCAGTTCTAGCTGGCCTCGTTTCCGCTGGCCGATTACCAGAATCGGCGAGAGCGCCGTCTGGATCGCGTAGCTTGTCGGCCGGTGTGTCAGCTTCCGATTCAGTCCTTCCACCGGCTTTTCTCCATGTTCCGCCAAGACCTGCCGAACTTCTCGCTCTAGCAACGTGTAGACCATCGCCGACAGCAACACCACATAGCCGAAGGCGGCTATCCGCTCAGTGCTCTTTAGACAGAAGGCTCCTACCCAGGCCGGATTCTTGATGAAGCGGAAAATTCTTTCGACTCCAGCCTGTCCCTCGTACTCAGCCAGAATCTCTCGCCCACTCCATTCTTCTCTGTCCCTCAAACTGCTAATCAGCACGAACATCCCACATTTCTCTCGCTCTTTCTCGTAGCGCTCCTCATCCCGCTCCATCTGGGCTTCTAAACGATGGACTGTTTCCATCTGTGGCTCTTCGCCCTTCCGCGGGCGGCCAGGTCCTGCTCGCTTTACCTTCTGCTCTTGTCCTTCCACTTTCGCCGTCAACTTGTGCCATAACGCTGATTGCTTGGCCATGAACCGTTCCCAGGCCCTTTGAACGTCCGGCGCGCAGACGAGCTCCTGTCGTCTCAACTCGGCCAACGCCTCTTCTAGCATTTTCGCCTCTTTAGCTGCACTTCGTTCCAACGCGCGCGGTCGCCGCTCATCCAGACTGCTGGAATGCACGACCAGAAAACGATAAGCTCTCCCGTTCAGCTCGCTCTCTGTTTCCCACAAATGATACCTGGCCGCCTTCTCTCCCTCAGCGATAGTCCCTGCCTCCACCCAATCTTTTCGCGCAGCCAGAGCTGCCTCCATCAGTTGCTCAGCTAACCCATAACGTTCCGGTAGGCGCGAGATGAAGTCTATATGAGCCTCAGCCACAGCTTCCAGATTATCATTAGTGACCAAGGCGCTCTCGGCCACATACACCAAAGGCTCATCTTCGCCAAACCCTAACTGCTGTCGTACGGCCTTAACCCAACGAGTATTCCAGGTCATATCCGACTGATTACCGGAAGAGACCTCGGCCACCACTGGCACCCCATCCCGACTGGTTCCTACACCAAATAGGATTTGCTTCAAGTCTGGACGATGCTCTTTGCTGTAGCCGTAGGTGACCTGGGGAACAGTGGAGTCTTGGTCGTCGTAGACGCCGTAGAAACTGCGGGAAGTGGTGTCGCCATGCAAGGCTTTTAGATCTAGGGCGTAACGCTGGACGACCCGTTGGCTAACAGCACTGAAGACTTTTTGCGGGCCTGCTGCCCATAGGCTATCCAGAGCCAGACCGGCTCGATCGTCGTTGAGTTGTAAGGGGTCGAGTTGTGGGCGCCAAGGAAAGAAAAGAGGCAAAGGCTTATCAGCAAAGAAATCACTTATGCGATAAAGGCGCACGGCGCCTTCGCCGAGCAGGTTATGAATCATAGCTGCGACGACCGTGCCCGTTTCTAGCATCGCATCGTCGACCTTTTCCCCAAGCGTAGTATTGATCGTGTCCACCATCCCATCTGATCGATCAATTTGGTCAGTAAGGGATGATGGTCGGCGCGAAAGGCGAGAACTTGTTCCAATTGGCAAGACCTCCTTGTCACTGCCAATCTTACTCGAAATTCGCTTTCCTAGCCCAATAATTACCCTTACCATTCAGACTGCCGCGCGGAATATGTGTATAGTATTCATAGGCTCTGTTATCCTTTCTGGTGTGGTGACCTAAAATGGTAACAGAGCCCTTCCTATTTCTGCCAGAAGCCCTCGCTCCTAAGTCCGCCAACACAATTTGGAACCGAGTCGAACTGGCCCATGAGACGCCGTACTATGCGCTGTTTTGCTTCACCACCTACACGGGTTGCAGGAGAAGCGAAGTGCTGGGCCTCAGGTGGCAAGATGTTGACCTGGACAAAGGCACGGTGTCCATTCTCCAGACGAGCCACCGGGTGATCGGCAAGGGGATCATCACCCAGCCGCCAAAGTCAGCTAAGGGAAGACGCGCTATCGCCCTCGACCCGGAGACGGTAACGATCCTGCGAGCACATCGTGCTAACCAGTTGGAGCACAGGCTAAGGCCAGGCGAAGCCTACAAGGACAATGGCCTGGTGTTCCCTGGGCCATTCGGGGAACTCCTCGAGCCGGCGGCGATAAGCAGACCGTTTCGCAAACTGGCCGATAACGTGGGGCTCAAGGGGGTACGCTTCCACGATCTGCGCCACTTCCACGCCACCGCGCTGCTACAGGCTGGGACACATCCCAAGGTGGTGCAGGAACGACTGGGGCACTCGACCATCTCCGTAACACTGGATACCTATTCTCACGTGCTGCCAGGGCTTCAGGAGCAAGCGGCGCTGGCCTTCGCGGCGACGATGAAGACCGCCAAAAAGAGCGTTTGAAATGAAAATGTCGGCAACGCCGACGAGGCGAGACGGCAGCGTTGAGTTCATCCCTGTTTTGGGCCAGAAATAGCCCCCCAAAACAGGGAAAGCACCCTCAAACGGGTGCTTTGTGGGCATCTAGTGGTACCCCTGGACGGAGTCGAACCGCCGACACGCGGTTTAGGAAACCGCTGCTCTATCCTCTGAGCTACAGGGGCGCTGGTAGCGCATACGGGATTCGAACCCGTGGTCTCCGCCTTGAGAGGGCGGTGTCCTAGGCCGCTAGACGAATGCGCCACGATGTCAGCAGGGTCTCCGGCTGGGGTCGGAGCCCACGACCAGGATCGAACTGGTGACCTCATTCTTACCAAGAATGTGCTCTACCTACTGAGCTACGTGGGCGGGGCGTGTTGACCCTCACTGACGTGATTTTACACCATTTGCGGCTGTTACCGCAAGGTTTTGGTTGTCTTTGTAAGGTCTTGATTATATGGCAGTCTTCAATGCAACCATCCGATCCTGAAGCACCTTGCCTGGCACGAATGGTGTCCAAAGATCCATCACCTTTGCTACGTCTTTCTGCATATCGGTGTTGCCGCTGATCTTATCCAGCGCCTTCCTCAGGTAGTCAACCCGGTCCTGCGGCACTTCGGGCGGCAAAGCCGTAGAGTAACCCAGCGTGCTTATGAAGGCGTGCGCCGTCTCCAACTCCTTCGGGACCGTTGCGCCAAGCTCGAACATCGTCGGCGCCTTGGGGATAACATCGCTTTTCTCGCGGCTCACGATGAACAGAGGCACCATCAAGCCATCCGCCTCCTTCTGTTGAGCGCCGGCATCGGTATTGACCTCGAAATCCACCTCGCCACGGGCTAGCGCCATCTCCACATCCCTTTATCGAGTTGCGCTATACCTGGCGTGAATGGCGTCGAGCTGGCTGGCCAGACTCTTGTTGGCCTTGACCGCAGCGATGGTCTCCTGCAGTTGCTTGCCTGGCGTGAATGGCACCCAGATCTCCGCGACCTTAGCAAGATCATTTTGAAGGGCCTTGTCGTCGCCAATCTTCACGAATGCCTGCCGCATGAATTCGATCCTGTCATTGGGCACGTCCGGCGGCAGAGCCGTTGCGTAACCGAGCATGCTGATAAACTTATGGGCAGCCTCGAGCTCTTGCGAGACCTTCACTCCAAGCTCGAACATCGTCGGGGTGTTGGGAACCACACGACTTCTCTCGGGGCTGACTGTCATAAAGCTAACTGCCAGTCCGTCATCTTCATCCTTCCCGGCCCCGTTGTCCGAGGTCACCAGGAAATCAACCTCGCCACGGGCGAGAGCTAGCGTCACGTCTTTACTAGATTTGTAGCCACTTATGACCTTGCCATCAAGGCCAAGAATCTCAAGCATTACCGCGCCACCTATCGCCAGACTTCCTTTGGCCGAACTGGCCCCCCCTTTCAATCCCTTGGCCTGGCGCAGCGCATCCAGGGTCTTATAGGGAGACTTTGGCGATGTGACAAACAGGACCACGGTCGGATGCAGATCAACTACCATATTAAACTTATCGATTTCGTAAAGCGTGCCAGGCGCCTTCAAAATATCGTTCCCTACGAAAGCGCCGCTGCTCTTGACCACCATGGTTAGGCCATCCCGCTTGGCCTCTGTGTAGACGTAGTTCACACCCTCGTCGGTGCCCTGGTTCTCCACCTTCACCGTTGCGCCGATCTCTTTGGCCAGGTACGGGGCAACGACGCGGGTAATGCTATCCGTGCCGCTGCCTGCTTCGCTCGGGACCACCCAGGTGAACGTCTTTCCACGATAGAAATCTTGAGGCGCGGCAGCCTGAGGTGCCTGAGCACATGCAGCGGCCAATCCCAGGGCCAGCACCAAGATTCCAATCGTTGCCACCGCTTGCATTTTCCGGGATCTCATCGACAAACTCCTTCTCGCTTACCAATTAACTTACCTGCGGCGTTTTGCGCTAGCATTCGTCCAGCGACCGAGCTGGTCCGCAAGGGCGGGTTTGAAACCCGCATCTACCTTGCCCGACAAAGGTCATCGCAAACCGCTCTAATGCCTGATCAGGGCACCTACTGGACCTTCGAATACTTCGCGAAGATCGCGTCGAGCTGGTTCGCTAATTCCTTGTTCGACTTAATGGCGATCATCTGGTCCTGCACTTCTTTGCCTGACACGAACGGGCGCCAGATCTCGTTTACACCAATCACATCCTTCTGGATGTCCCTGTCGTCATTGAACTTCAGGAATATTTTTCTCAGGTACTCGACCTTATCAGAGGGCACCCCTGGCGACAGAGCGATCGCGGTGCCACCCGTGCTGACATACTGATAGGCCGCCCGCTTTTCCTGTGGGACCTTGATGCCGAGATCCGGCACCGACGGCGCATTCGTGGCCACCATGCTCCGCTCGTCGCCGATAGTGGCGAAGTTCACCACGTAGCCATCCGCCTCGTCCTTGTTCGCCCCGTCGTCGTTCGTAACCATAAAATCTACCTCGCCACGGGCGACAGCCAGGGTCAGATCCTTTTTACCTTTGTAACCGGTGATCACCTGGCCATCCAATCCCAGGATATCGAGCGCCACCGCGGAGCTGAGCGCCAGGATACCTTTGGCTATCGTGCCTCCGCCCTTCAATCCCTTAGCTTTGCGCATCTCGTCCAGCGTCCTGTAAGGGAGCTTAGGGGATATCTGCATCATCTTGCGGGACGGGTTCACGTCGGCGAGGAAGAGAAGCTTCTCGGTTTCATAGATGATGCCTGGAGATTTCAGAATGTCGCTCGTGATGATCGAGCTGGTGCTCAGAGCTACCATCGTGAGCCCGTCGGGTTTACCCTCGGTGTACGCGTAGTTCACTCCCGACTCATTGGACTGGTTCTCGATCTTGATCTTAGCGCCGGTCGCCTTGGCCAGGTAGGGGGCGATGGTGCGAGATATAGTATCCGTCCCACTCCCGGCGTCGCTCGCCACTATCCAGTTGATGGTCTTATCTCGATAGAACTGCTCAGGGGTCTCTGCTTCAGGTGCCTGGGTGCAGCCTATCGCAAGACCAGCCATCAACCCAACCACTACAACGATCGAAATTGACCTTGCCATCCAGCTACGCATTGCAAACCTCCTCATTTGATTTACGATCAGGACACCTTTAACACTTGCCGGCCAGTGTCTGTCTACTCGACCCGCAAAGGCCCCGCGACGGGCTGTGTCGGCTTCAAGAAGATCTTTGTAGTCGCCGAGCTTGTGGAATTCTTTTGGCTGGTATCCGGGCCGCTCCCGAAACAGATTCAGCAGCGCTGCCGGTCAGATGAGCGACTCGCCGTAGAAAACCGCCATTGTCTTACTCCTACCCGGGAGTCGCTTTTGGCAAGGAGGCGTGGTAGCTGCTGAGCTGGTGCACATCCTGCCTGGGGCCCGCGATTCATCGAGGAATCCCTCGGCTGGCAGACCCCAGGCTGGTGGATGGACAGCATTTGAGCAATCGAGGTACGTTGGAGGTGCTCACCATAGCGAGCATCTTCAGGCGTGTTACAGGGCGCAGCCTGCCGTGCGCCAGATGATTCTGCGTTCTGTCACTCTTTTGCTTTCTTGCTTTTCTTCTCCTTTTCCTTAAACTCTGGGCAGGGCGCCAGTTGCTCGAATCCAGAACCCCGATCGACCCCCAGGGAATAGATGTGGTTGGGCTCAGCGGCCACGAGCTCCACCGGGTTCTTCGGGTCGTCGTTGAAGTGCTGGAAGACTACGCCCTCCGAGCGCAGGGGCAACTGAAGAACGTCTCCTGCTTCCCAATGGAACTTGACCCCGTCGATGACCGTGTGTCCCCTGCCTTCTATTATGTAGAGCACCTGTCCGCCTTGAAACTTCAGCAATCCGCTGCTGCCACCTGGCGGAATCTGCTGCACGAAAACCATCAAGTTCTTCCCGGCGGTATCGTGTATCTCCGGATGTGTATACCAGCGCATGATCCCCTGGGGATTCAACTCCCACGGAAGATCCTTGCCCTTCACGACGAACAGGGCGTTTTCCCTGTCTTTCCTTTGCCGATCACGAATCTGAATGAGCTCGTCGTAAAAGTTTCGTTTTGCCAGTTCCTCTGTTCTAGAGGTGCCCACCTACTACCTCCTGTTACTATCTACCCGGCGCCTGACGGTGGCTCTGGGCTGATTTCCGGCAGCGCCTAAGACATCAAAGTATCCCTCGCGGTTTCTCACTCGGGCAGAGCGATATGCCGATGCCTGTCCGAGTATAGCTCGATCACTTGTTCGCGCCCGTGTAAAGCGGAGAGAGCTCTATCTGTTCCGTATAGGTAGCGACCTGCTCACGCATCGGCTTATAGTACATAGCCAGCCACTTACACGGCTTGCCCGGATCCAGGTTGAAGTGCTGATGCTCGCAGCCGCCGGGTTTCACAGGCAGGAGGATCAGGTCGCCCTTTTCCCAGTCCATTCGCACTCCATCGACGACCGTATAGCCGCGCCCTTCGATGACGAAGATGGCGAGCGCTCCCTGATGGCGGTGTTTGCCGGTTCGCTCCACCACATCCTGTACGAACACGGCCCAGTCGTTAAGCGCATTTTCCTGGTATACCCACGGGGACAGGTAATGCTTTACCTTTCCCTGGCGCGCGATCTCCCAATCCCGGTCGGTTGACTTGACCAGCAGATTGCCCGTGTTCTGACGTTCCCTGAAATCGCGGCGGGCCTTATAGTGAGTTTCAAACACGCCCAGGGCGGAATCAGGCTCACGCGCCACCGTCTTCGTTTTTTCCACCATTGCCTTCCTCCACAGATAATGTATGATCGGGACACTTCCTCAGATTTCGATACCACCCAGGCGTCTCGGACAATGGGAGTCTTGGGGGGCACCCCCAATCCCCCGGCCTGGCGGCGCATCGATCGGAACACTTCCTCAGATTTCGATGCCACCCGGCTGCCCCGGACTATGGGAGTCTTGGGGGGGCACCCCCAAGCCCCCGGCCTGGCGGCGCATCGATCGGGACACTTCCTCAGATTTCGATGCCACCCGGCTGCCCCGGAC
>JACPRP010000104.1 GCA_016189905.1 Chloroflexota bacterium
ATTCTGCTTTTACCCTATCTACCGGCTCTTGTGAGCCTTCCCTATCGGCGTTCGTCGTGGCATCCACCTTGCTCCGATTAGACCATGAATACTGTAATTCGAGCTCACAGTGAGATCGAAGGAGGGTAATGAGATGGCATTGATGGCAATGGTGATCCCGATCCTGCCGGGCAAGACGGAGCAGTGGCGGCGATTTACAGAAGAACTGCGAGGACCGCGCGCCCGTGATTACGCAGCCTCTCGACAGCGCCTCGGGGTGCGAGAGCGCGCCTTTATCCAGTCGATACCGCAGGGTGACATGATTATCGTCACCGTCGAGGGGGACAATCCGGTCGCCGCGTTTCAGCGATTTGGGGCGTCGAATGATGACTTCACAAAGTGGTTTGTGCAACAGGTGAAGGAGATTCACGGGCTCGATTTGTCCAGCCCATCGCAGTGGCCGATGCCCGAAATGGTGCTCGATTCTCAGGCCATGGGCCTCAGCCAGCGGTAACATCAAATCAGCGAATCGGAATGGTTGAAATTCGTAAGAGCACTTGACGAGGAGTTTCTTACAATGCAGGAGCAAAGGTTAGACGGATGGCAGGTCGCCATCCTTGTGGAGGACGATTTCGAGCAGTCTGAGATGACCAAACCCAGACAGGCGCTGGAGAGCGTGGGAGCGAAGACGGTTCTGATCTCGCCCAGGCAAGGGGAAGTCCACGGTGTACGTCACGACGTGAAGATGGACACCTTCAAAGTGGACATGCAGCTTGACCAGGCGAACCCCGACCATTTCGACGCGCTCGTGCTTCCCGGCGGTGCGCTCAACGCCGATGCGCTGCGCATCAACCGCAAGGCCCAGGACTTCGTCCGACGAATCGACGCTACCGACCGCCCCATCGCGGTGATCTGCCACGGTCCGTGGCTACTGGTGTCCGCCGGCCTAGTGAACGGGCGGAACATTGCCAGCTACCATACGATTCAGGACGACATCCGCAACGCTGGGGGGCGCTGGCTCGATCTGGCGCCGGTCCGCGACCGCAACTGGGTAAGCGCGCGCAGCCCTCAGGATTTGCCCGCGTTCAATCGAGAGATGATCGCGCTTTTCGCGGAATGCAAGTCAAAGGCCGCCAGGCGCGCCGCCCGGAAGGAGGCGGCCTGATGTAGTTTGTATCCAAAGACGTTTATTACGCGTTTATTACGCGTCTATTCCGGTGGAAGCAGCACATCAACCGGCACCATTTCCTTTTGCCCGGACGGGGGTATCCACCACAGTTCCATTTTCCGGCCGCCGTCGTCCTGGAAATATCTCAGCCTGATCCTGTGCTGCCCTTGGGCGAGAACGACGCGCCCCTCCACGTAGCGGTCGCCGTGATGGCCCCCGTTTTCGACCACTAGCACGTCGTCCACGTAAAGCAGGGATCCATCGTCAGACCGGGTGCCAAAAACGTACTCGCCAGAAGTGGGGACTGCGATCCTTCCCTCCCACTCGATGCTGAACGGCGCGGGAAGCAGGTCGGTCGGCGCGATGAACCCGTCGATCTGCACCGTTGCCGGCTCTCCAGACCAGTTGTTGCCTCGGTAATACTTGCCCAATAAGCCGTTCTTCGCCAGAGGCAAGCTGTACAGCGCCGCCGGCGGAATCACCTCTTGCTGTCCTCCTGGCGGAATCCAGCTCAGTCTAGCCATAACTTTGGCCTGATCGCTGCGATAGCGGAGGCCGATGCTGTGGAAGCCTGCCGTCAGGGACAATGCGCCCTCCGATCCTCCGTCGACGGATTCCACCACCAGTTTATTATCCACGTAGAGCTGTGCGACGCCTGCCGCTTCCAGGACAAACCTGTATTGCCCGTGCCGCTGCAGCAGCAGCGATCCTTCCCACTCGGCGGCAAACGGCGGCGGAAGTGGCGCATTGCTCCCGTGCAGAGAGATGCCTTCGTCTCTTCGCTGCAAGCTGGACTCCTTGCGGGCTGACGTGACCTCGAACTCGCCGCCTGCCTGGCGGTAATACTTCCCTGCCAGACCGTGAATGGCGTTTACCTGGTCACGGTTCACCGTGTAGGTGTAGAAAAGCGTTCTGCCAAATCGATCTCTATTCTCGACCAACTCCCCGGGGTAGTATCGTCCGAGCTCCGGTAGCAGGTTGGCGTGCGCCACCTCCAGGATGTACACCACGTCCTTGCTAACTGTCTCACGCACGGGAAAGTGGCGACTCAGATCCAGCGTCTCGTAGGGCGTGCCGAACGCATGAAACTTGACAGCCGAATGATTGGTCAATGCGCTCGACACGAACACCAGCTTATCCTTCGTGGCCGCTTTAGTGTAGCGGCCGGCCGCATTTTCGACCGGATCGAAGTCATCCCAAATCGCCCTGGACTGATACTGATCGTTGAAAAACGTATCGTAATTGGTGTACCCCACAAGGGCCAGTGAGACCAACATTGGCACGGCAACAAGCGCGTAGAGGCGAGATACTACGCTTGCCCGCGGACCGGATTCATTTCCCGTGCGCTGTCCTACCGCCCGCCAAAGACGACAGACGAGATCCCAGAACACCCCGGTAAGCAGAAAAACGGCGGGGATGGTGCCAATAGTGCGCAGGGAGTGGGGATTGGAATCAGCCAGGGAGAATACGCCGGGCATCAGGCCAAGCAACACCCAGATGAGCAAGAGAAAGTTGAAGCTCGACCTCCAGCGGTAAAGGCTGAAAGCCACTCCAACGACCAAGTACGCGCCGGTCAAGAGATCGAGCATCGGCATCCGGGGCAGATTGTGGCGGGGTCTGGGATCTCCCTCGACGTTGAACATCAGCACGCTCTTCTTCAAGTTGCTCAAGATCGGCTCATAGCTGCGCTGCCGCTCGACGTCGCTGAACACGCTTGCCGCCGACATCCGCCTGACGAACACGTTCGGATTCTTGGCCGCGTAGATGCCGAGAGGAGCCAACGTCATCCAGGTGCCCAGCAGGAAGATTCCCAAACCAAGCATCGCCGAGCGCACGGGAGGACGCCGGCGCCAAGCCCAGTGGACGATAAACACCAGTATTATCAAAGGGAAAACACGGAACCCGATGTAGGAGTGAAAACCAAGCCCAAAAAAGAGCCCTGCCAAGGCGAAGTTCACCCGACCACCACCCTGAAGCCCTCTAAGAAGAAAGAAGGCCGTCAGCGCAGCGAAGAGAGGAACGAGCTGCGCCTCGAAGGCGATGCGGCTGAAGTTCACGTGCCATCGCGACACAGCCAGCAGAAAGGTCGCCGCTAACGCCGCCTTCCCACTGAAGAATCTCCGCGCGAGAACGTAGAAAACGGCGACAGTCAAGACCCCGATGCTCACCGCCACCAGACGTAAGGCGAAGGCGCTCGTTCCGAAGATCTCGGCGCTGAAGCCAAGCAGATAAAAATAAAGCGTGGCGTTGCTGTCTCTAACTTCGGTGAAGGGGGAATACTCCGACTGGAGCAGCTTCAGGCCGACCAGCCCGTTATCTGCCTCGTCAAGGTAGAGTCCACCCGGAACGGAGTCGATCAGATGCACCCTCATAAACAGGGCAATCAAAAGGACCCCGCCAACGGCTGCCAGGCGCAGCCAGAAACCTCGGTCGCGTTCAGCTTCTCGGTAGTGCGGCGCGCCTGGTATTTGCAGTTGCTGTTCGTGCCGAAGGACCTCGGACTCCTTGGGAGACGCTCGTTCTGCAAGAGGTGGCGGAGCGGCGAGTTCGTTAAGTGAGACGGTTTGGGCGCTGCCCTTCTCCGGCGTTCGTCTGAGCCGGTTCTGCCTGGCTTGCAAGCCTGGAGCCAACAGGAACAAGCCTAAGCTCACCAACCAGAGCGCCAGGCCTTCGTTAGATAACGAGTCTCGCCAGAAGTTTACCAGTGAGGCAAGCTGCAAGATAAGGGATACCAGGTAGAGGGCCACTATCACGACCTTCTTATATCACGACCTTGTTATGCGCAAGCATCTTAAAACAAGTATAGCCTTGAGCACCTGCTCAGTCAACGGTTGTCCCCCTGTTACCCTCTTGGTTCTCGCGCTGGCACTAATCTTGCCCAAAGGTAGCCACGTTCAAACGTAAACTGCCGTGGCAGTTGCGAAAGGCAAGAAAAGAATGCCCGAGCTTCCCGAGGTAGAAACCATCAAGAACGACCTGCGCGCCCTGGTGGTCGGCCGCAAGATCACCGGAGTTGAGGTTATCGATCCTCAAATTGGCCTCCACATCGATCTCGGCCACTTCATCCCAGGGCTGGTCGGCAAAGAAATCGTCGCCGTAGATAGACGGGCGAAGTATCTCCTGGTCCGGCTTTCCAGCGGCCACACGTTGACAATACAGCTAATGGTGACCGGGCAACTCCTGCTGGTGAATCCGGAAGAGCCCAGAAGCAAGTCGACAAGGCTGGTTTTCAGTCTAGACAACGGCCAGGAGCTTCGTCTCAATGACCGCAGCAAGCTGGCTAGGGTTCATCTGTTGTCAGAAGAAGAAGTCAGCCAGTGGCTCTCCCGTGACAGGCTTGGTCCGGAGCCGATCTCACCCGACTTCACCCTGGACGTCTTTCGACAGTTGCTGCGCGGCCGGCGAACAACGATCAAGCCGCTGCTTCTCGATCAAAGCTTCATCTCCGGTCTGGGGAATATCTACACCGACGAAGTGCTCTTCGCCGCACGAATCGCACCCACGAGAAAGGCCACTGACCTGAGTCCCGCTGAAGTCGAGCGCATCTACGAGGAAATGCGTAGGATCCTAAAGGAGGCCATCGCTCTGCGTGGCACGACGGTCCAGGCATACCGTGACGTGCTGGGGCGGAAAGGGAGTTACCAGACCAGGCTCAAAGTTTTCAGGAAAGCCGGCCACCAATGCGAAGGCTGTCCTGGCAAGGTGGCCGAGACGCGAGTCGGAGGAAGAGACACGTTTTACTGTCCTTCGTGCCAGACCTGATGGGGTCAGGATTTCTCCGTCCTATTGGACTCCGTGGCATCAGGATAGTACCCGGGGCGCTCACGCACATTGTTGACGACATATTCGTACTGCTCCCGCAAGATGAGGAGTTGCTCCTGTGTCAGGTTAGGGTTTTCCATCCTCTTCAGGAGACTCGACTTCATTGTCGCGATGTGGTCCTTGGTGATAGGATTTCTGTTGCACATTTCCACTCCACCTCACAAGTTTCTCAGGCAATCCGGGCACAGGCCAGTAAAGACGGTGTACTTTCCATCGACGCGGAACCCACCCACATCCTGTGGCTCGCTCGGCGCCGGTTCCTGCCGCAAAGCGCCAGGCTCGAAATCCCAGACCCGTCGGCAGGTGCGGCAAAGGAAGTGATCGTGCGGCGACACATTGGCATCATAGCGCACGAAATCGCCACAGTAAATCTCGATCGCCATTCCTTCGCGCTGCAGCCTGTCCAGATTGCGATAGACGGTCCCTAAGCTCACATTGGGAAGCCTGCGACGGACGATAGCATACAGTTCATCGCTGCGAGGATGGGTCTTGAGCTTGCTCAATTCTTCGTGAATCGCCTCTCGCTGCTTGCTTCGCCTTTGCATCGCCTTTTCCCGCTGATCGCTCACGCAGTTTAAGCTCCAAAGAATCGATTGAGCAGGCCAGCCAGCGCCCGCGCGTGGCGAGCCTCGTCGCGGCTGGTATCGTCGAAAACCTCGTGGGTTTCGTCACCCGCCGCCTCTCTCGCCTTCACGGCTGCCTCTCGCTTGCCTTTGTTGGCCATTTGCTCGCCAGCCAGCATCTTTTCGAGGTTCTCTTTCGTGCTCTCGGATATCATACCATTTAGAATGGCATAACGCATTGCGTGATTCGCCTCATCCCACGCGATTGACTTCAGAACCTCGGAGATCTCGGGATAGCCCTCGCGCTGCGCCTGCCAGGCCATCGCCAGATATAGTCCGACCTCCATAGTCTCGCCCCGAAAGTTCTTCTCCACCGCCTCCTCAACCGCCGTCCCCTTAGCCTCTCCAAACTTGTTCTCGTTGATCACCTCGACCCCGTAGCCAAGTGGATTCGCCATCACATCCTCCTTTTTAGTAATAGTTCCTATTTGCAGATTAACATGATTCCTTCCGGCTGTCAAGAGTTTCTTTAGGAACTTGAAGTCTTGATAAAAGGCGGCGTGGGCATATCGGCACTACCGGCAGGAGAGTGCTACGACGCACCTGAAAAGATCGACAACCCGAGGGGCAAAGCATGCGCGTCATCCTAATCAGGACTCCTCTTTGCTCTGTCCGATCAGACGAGCGGTGAGCACCTCCCGGGCCACGTCTACCTTCCCTCGGCGGACCAGCCCCAACAGGTCGTCGTCCAGGGCCCAATTCCATACATCGCCAGAAACTTCCAAACCCTGGGTCCGCAGGTCAGTTCGAACCGCCGAGGCAATTTCGAGAAGAACCACGTGCTCCGACGTGAGGAAACGCTCGATCTCCTCCCGAACGCGGCGGGCAATGGCAGGGCTGCGCGCCCCAGTGGAAATCGTGACCAGGATATCGCCCCGGCGCAGCACCGCCGGAAGCGTGAAATCACAATGGCTGGGATCGTCGGCGACGTTTACCAGGACCCCGCGCCGGCCCGCCTCATCCGCCACCGCCTGGTTGGTTAACCCGTCGTCGGTCGCCGCGATGGCCAGGAAAGCGCCAGCCAGATCACCTTCCAGGTACGGGCGTGAGACGTGCTCCAGCCGCCCGTCATCTCGCAACCGACAAAGCCTGGGCGCGAGTTCTGGACTGATAACGACGCAATGGGCGCCAGCCTCCAGCAGCGAGACCACCTTCCGCTCCGCCACTTCACCTCCCCCGATGACCACACATCGCCTGCCCACGACGTCGAGACAAACGGGATAAAGAGATCGCGCAGCCGGCGCCGTGGCGCTGCGCGCAGATCCTCCCCCAGTCTCCCCTCCCACCTTCCTCTCCTCTCCGTGTCTACCTTGAAAATAGATTTTCATCCCTGGTGGTCCTTCCTCGCGAAGGATGGGTAACTCCGTGTTGAAACCGGACCCTCGGATGCTCGAACCCCCGGACGAAACGCCAGATGTCCCCGCCCTCGTTGCTTCGCACGCCGCCACGAACCGTCGTGCCAGATCGGGTCTGCTGGCGAAATGGAGGTGCAGGTAAGATGCGAGGATGTTCCCACGCGCATAGCCCTCGAAACGACCGTCCTTTTCGACAAGCTCGTAGGCCGCTGTTTCGGCGGGAACTGGCGAAGCCAGCTCTGACCAGTGGAACTCGTGGCCTCGAACATTCTCCCCTCGCTCTAATAGAAGGTTATCGATCCGGGCCGAGGCGACGCGATAGCCCATCGTCAGCCGCTCGGCCATAGAAGACCACGTCGGGATCGCTCCGACGAGTGAGTGACGCCTGCCTTCGAAATCGACAATCCCCTCGGAAAGGTACATCAATCCACCGCACTCGGCATACACGGGCAGACCAGATCCGGCCGCCGCGCAAATGGACCGCAGCATCGAGTGGTTATCGGCGAGGTCACCCGCGAACAGCTCTGGAAACCCACCGCCAATGTAGAGCCCGTCGAGATCGTCAGGAATGGCTGAATCCTCGATCGGGCTGAAGGGAACCAGATCGGCGCCCCAGGCACGCAATAGATCGAGATTGTCCTCGTAATAAAAGGTGAAGGCACGGTCAAGAGCCAGCCCAACGCGCACCCTTGGTTCCTTCGGCACTTCGGGAAAGATGCCGCTTCGACCGACGGCGAGATGTGGGGCTGACCTCGCCAAGTCGAGCAATCGATCCACGGCGACGCTGGCCTCCACCTGCCCAATCAGGCACTCGAAGAAGTCGTCGTCGGGCGCAGCTTCCCCTGTCGGAATCAGACCGAGGTGGCGCTCGGGTAATACGAGATCGTCGCACCCGGGCAGGCAGCCAAAGACGGGGAGGCCGGCGCCGATTTCCACGGCCTCGCTCACCCACTGTCGATGAACGGCGCTCCCGACCCGATTGAGAATGGCGCCGGCGAGGTTGAGGCCGGGATCGAAGTCGCGGAAGCCGAGCACGACTGCGCCGGCGCTACGGGAAGTTTTACCCACGTCGACCATCAAGACCACCGGGGCACCTAAGAGCTTCGCCACCTCGGCGGTCGAGCCTTCATCGTCACAACCGTTCCGCCCGTCGTAGAGGCCCATCACACCCTCGACGATAGCCACGTCCGCCGCGTTCGTCGCCCTCGCGAACAGCTCGACTATGGCGTCACGTGGAACCATCCAGCTATCGAGGTTGCGGCACGGCAGACCGGCCATCCGGGCGTGGTAGCTTGGATCGATGTAATCGGGACCGACCTTGAACGGGGCCACACGGAGACCTCGTCGACGTAGCGCACCCACGAGGCCGGCCACGAACGTCGTCTTGCCGACCCCGCTCCTCACGCCGCCGACCACCAGTCGTGGCACCGTGATCTTCAGGCGCTCGTCGTTTGGTTCCAAGTTTATTCCTCGCAGGTTGAAGTCAACTCGTACTTGGTTTCGTAGCCACGGGGCGTCACCATCACGTCGCCGAAGGTGTTGGTGCCGGAATTGCCCACGATGATCGTGGTCAGCATATCGACCTCATGCTCGGCCATATGCCCCAGGTCTGTCAAGATGACCTGCTGTCCGTCACGATACGCGTTGCGCACGATTCCCACCGGCGTCGCGGCGGCTCGATGCCGACAAATTATCCTCTGCGCTTCGGCCAGTTGCTCGACACGTTTGGTGCTCTTCGGATTATAAAGGACGATCACGAAATCCGCCTGCGCGGCAGCAACCAGGCGGCTGGCGATCACATCCCAGGGGGTGAGCAGATCGCTAAGACTGATCGCCGCGAAGTCGTGCACCAGAGGCGCACCCAGTAAAGAAGCGGAGGCATTCAGCGCGGATACGCCCGGCACCACCTCGATGCCATCGCTCATCCAGCCTCTTTCACGCGCGACTTCGTAGATCAGCCCGGCCATTCCGTAAATGCCGGCGTCCCCGCTCGAGACGACGGCCACGCTCTTGCCCTGCTCGGCAAGCTCGACGGCTCGAACCGCTCGCTCCACCTCGTGGCGCATACCCGAGCTCAATATCTCCTTGCCCGCGTCTCCATCATCGGCGAGGAAAGCCCTGACGAAATTCGTATACCTCTTATACCCCAGGATGATATCAGCCTGCCGCAGCGCTTCGCCGGCGCGGAAGGTCAGATGCTCTCGCTTCCCCGGGCCAAGGCCCACGACGACGATCTTACCCCTTGAATCATTCATACGGTCCCGCCTCCACGATACTCGCCCACCCTTGACATGGAACCCGTGCAACGGCCACGGTAACGTTGCCGATGCCGGTCTTCGCGACGACGAGCTCACTTGAGCCTGCGCCGAGCAAAGCCGCGGCCTCACAGACGCTACGGCAGCCGACGGCGCGAAGCACCATCTCCGATGGATTCGCGATACCCTCCACCGCGTCGAGCTCGACGCTGCTGTAGAATATTACAGGAACACCGACCCTGCGCGCGAATTCCACCAGTCCGACCTCTGAGCGCTTGACGTCGATGGTCGCGATAGTCCGGATGCACCTGAAAGAAAGTCCCTGCCCGCGGAGCACATCTCGCACCACAGCATCGATCTCCTCGACTGCCGTTCCGCGATTACAGCCCAGCCCGACCGCGAGCGACCTGGGACGGTAGACGACTGACTTGGCGAGGATAGCCTCGTTGGTTGGATCGAGAACGCGGTCGGTAACTATGAGCGCCGCGCTGAGCTCCGATGCCTCCAGATCGGCGATGTCGTCAACCGTTCTGATGTTGGGTGGCGCCGCTTCGCTCAGCCACCCGGTCTCGCCCGCATCCTGGAAGACCCCCACGGGCTCGCCGTTCACGATGGCGGCGCTGGCTCGCGTCACGCTCGCCCAGTCATCGATCTCCCAGCCGATATCGCTCCCCAACAGATCGACGGCAAGCGTGTTGTTGACGTCGGAGGCGGTCGTTATCACCGGGGTCGCTCCGACCAGCTCAGCAACTTGCCGCGCAAGCTCGTTGGCGCCGCCCGAATGGCCCGAGAGCAGACTGATAGCGAAGCGCCCCTTCTCGTCCATCACGACGACGGCCGGATCCGTGCACTTGCTCTCCAGGCAGCGGGCAATCGAGCGCACCGCTATTCCCGTCGAGAAAATAAGTAGAAGACGGTCATATTCCCTGAAGGCTCGTCCCACGACCTCGGCCACACCGCCGTCGAAAAGGTTCACCCCCACAACGCCACCGGTCCGATTGGGAGGAACAAACAGATCACTACCTTCCAGATGTGAGCGCAGCGTCTCACCCAGCCTGGCGCCATTGTTAGTCAGCGCCACTATCGCGGTGCGCCGTACCACTCTCGCGCTATTCTCAGCTCGGCGTCCCGGCATCACGGCACCCCATCGCTACCCTCAACCTCGGCCCGCTTCTCACCCCGCCGTTCCAGCGTCGCACCCCCCTTCCCTTTCTCCGTGTCTCGGTGCCTCCGTGTTGAACGTAACCCTGGTTCTGTACCCGTGGCCGAAGCTCGGATCGTAGAGCCTGGAACGCTGTACAGGCACGTTCTCTTTCTTGCAGTTCAGTACTCTCCCCACGAGTATGAGCGCCTGTCTTCCGATGCCAGCATCACGAACCTTGGCGGTAATGTCTGCCAGCGTTCCGACGACGCTGCTTTCGTCTTCCCAACTGGCGCGATGCACGACCGCCACAGGAGTGGTCGCGGGATAGCCCCCGGCGAGCAGTTCGGCCACGACGCGGTCAATCATCGGGACACTGAGAAAAAACACCATCGTGGCGTCGTGCTGGGCCAGGCTTCGCAGATCCTGTTTAGGCGGCATTGGCGTCCGCCCTTCGACGCGAGTGATGATGACGGTCTGGGACACTTCCGGTACCGTGAGCTCGGCACCAAGGCTCGCCGCGGCGGCGAAGACGGAGCTTACGCCAGGAACAACCTCGTATTCGATGCCGCGCTCTTCCAGGGCGGCCATCTGTTCCAGCGCGGCGCTGAAGATGGATGGATCGCCGGTGTGAAGACGAGCGACGGTCTTGCCTTGCTGAACAGCCGTGGCCATGATCTCCACCAGCTCCTCGAGCGTCAAGGCAGCGCTCTTGCGGATTTCCGCGTCGGGTCGCGCAAAGTCGCAGACCGCGCGGCTCACCAGCGAATCCGCGTAGATCACGAGGTCGGCCTCCTCGATGATCCTTCTTGCTTTCAGTGTCAGGAGCTCGGGATCTCCCGGCCCGGCCCCGATGAAGTATACCTTCCCAGGCCACTCAGCCATCGCTATTTCCTCACGATCAGCAATGAAAGATAATCCAGCCTCTTGCCCCGCAGCGTCCGAACGTCACGAACGATTTCTTCGTCGGCAGCGGAGCACTTCTTCACATAAACGGCCTTGTCGATTATGTCGAGCTCTTCGAGCAGATCGATGACCGAGTCCATCACGTTACTGACTTTCAACAAGACCACGACGTCGAATTCTTGAATGACCTGCATCAGATCGCTCAGCTCATATGTTGCCGGCAGCACCGCGAGACGCTCATCGGCACTAGCCAGCGGCATCGTAGCCCGTGCGGCTGACGCATTCATCGAGGACACGCCGGGCACGACGTCGATCTCGATCTCAGGATAGCGTTGTTTCATAACCCTGAGCAAATAGATGAAAGTACCGTAGAAAAGCGGGTCCCCCTCGGTGAGAAAGACACAGTCTTTGCCCGCTTCGAGGCGCAGGGCGATAGCTTCGACTGCCTCACGCCAGTACGGCGCCAGCGCGTCGAGATCCTTCTTCATAGGGAAGACGAGCTCGAGCAGATCCTGCCGATCGAGATCGACCAGATCACGCACTATCGAGTAAGCGTAGCTTCGATCGTGCGCCGTCTTCTTCGGCACGACGATCACCGCCGCCTCGCGAATGAGACGCGCGGCCTTCAGCGTCAGGAGCTCCGGATCCCCCGGCCCCACGCCAATTCCATATAAACGGCCCTTGCGGGATGTCAGGTTATCAGCCACCATTCAGCACCTGCTCAGACATTTTCCAGCCACTAACCACGAAAACCGGATCGAGTCCCTCGAACCGCGTCAGGCCACCCACAGCTTTCCCCCTCGCCACGGCGACCTGCGTCACATCAAATGAAAAGCCCTCGGCGGGCAGCGCGGCCGCGGCAATTGAGAGGTTCTCGATGGTGGTCAGGTTCACCACGATGCGTCCACCCGGACCCAGCCGCTTGCCAGCGGCGGCGACGATCTCCCGCAGCTTGCCCCCGCTGCCCCCGACGAAAACGGCATCGGGATTCGGCAGCTCGCCAAGCGCCTCGGGCGCAAACCCCAGCACGATCGTGACGTTGCCGATTCCAAACTTCTCCAGGTTATCTCTAATGATCGCCACGTCCTCGGCGCGCCTCTCGACAGCGAACACTCGCCCGCGCCGCGCCATCAGCGAGGCTTCTACTGAGACCGCTCCCGAGCCGGCGCCGACGTCCCACACGAGGCTATCCTCTCTGAGGCCCAGCTTGGCCAGGCTAACCACGCGGACCTCCGACTTGGTGATAAGACCCCGCAGCGGTTTCCGCTGGTGAAACTCGTCGTCGGGAATGCCGATCGTCCATTTTGGTGAGGCCGTGCCAGCGCGCTCGTTGATCAGCACCAGGACGTTGAGCGACGAGAACTCCCGATCGACAAGCTCGTCAAGCCTACCTTCCGTCACCCGCTCGCGCTGGGAGCCGAGGTTTTCACACACAAAGGCTCTCACATCCGCAAGGCCTGCCACCAGAAGCTCTCTGGCCATGGCAGAAGGCGTGTTTGTCGGGTCGGTGAGGACAGCGAGCTTACGACTCGACCGGACTACGTCGACGAGGTCGCGGATACCCCGGCCGTGGGCGCTATACACTCTGGCATCATCCCAGCTCTCTTTGATTCGTGCGAACGCGAGCTGCATGGCGCTGACGTTCGGGACGATCTCCACCCGATCCTTGCCCAGGGCCGCCACCAGCCGCTTCGCTATGCCAAAAAAGTTCGGATCGCCCGAGGCGAGCACGACAATCATGTCTTCGGAGGCGAGATCGATCGTCCTGACGATATCGTCGAGGTTCGCCTTAATCGGCACTGTCCTCGCCCGGACATCCGGGAAATAGCTCAGCAGACGTTCCGCGCCGAGCAGCAGGTCAGCCTCGGCTATTCGCCGCATTATCTTGGGACTAAGTCCATCAGGCCCGTCATCGCCCACGCCGACGACTTCAACGACTCCCACCCGAACATCCTTTCCCCAGGACTTTGCCGTCGAAATCCGTCATAATGACGTCCACCTCGACCGCTTCATCGGCGATTCTGCCCAACCGGCCGGCAGCCACAGCACAAATGACAGAGAATATCCGCTCGGCGCCGTGCGCGAGAACGATATCGCCGAAGCCGCGCACCGTGTTCCCCCCGCGGATCGATTCCAGCGCATCGGAGGGCATTCCCGCATCGGCGGCTAGCTGCACCAGGAAGTCAGGATCGATGCTCCCGTTATCCGCGTGCGTTTGCGCGAAGCCAGAGGCGATCTTGGAGAGCTTGCCGACCATTCCGCACATCGTGATCCGCCTGACACCCTTTGTCGCGCACTCCTCGATGGCGGTGCCGACGAAATCACCGACCTGGATGAACGCCTCTTCCGGCAAATCGAGCAGTCTCTGAGCGAACTTCTCGCTACGGCGGCCCGTGGTCAGTACGAGATGCTCGCAGCCGTTGGCAAGCGCCACGTTAATCCCCTGGACAATGCAGGCGATGTAGGCCGCGGTCGAATAGGGCTTCACGATGCCGGTCGTCCCCAGAATAGAGATACCTCCGATAATCCCCAGCCGCGCGTTGAGCGTCCTCTTCGCCAGTTGCGCGCCAGCAGGCACGTAAATCACGATTTCGACGCCTCGACGCTCGTCATCCCCCAGCGCCTCCCGGACCGAATAAGTGATCATCTCGCGCGGCACCGGGTTGATGGCCGGCCCGCCGATCTCGAGTCCCAGACCTGGCTTCGTCACAGTGCCTACGCCTTCACCGCCGAGGATAGCGATGCCCTTCCCATCTTCAACCCATCGCACGATAGCGCCAATCTCGGCGCCGTGAGTGACATCTGGATCGTCGCCGGCATCCTTGATCACCGCGCAAGATGCGCTCTCCACCTGAACCGAGCACTTCACTACGTCAAAAGTCGCGCTCTGCCCCTGCGGCAGCAAGATGCTCACGGAACTCGTCGGGCTTTGAGCGCGTAGCGCCACGGTCGCTGCCTTGGCTGCCGCCGCAGCACAAGCGCCAGTCGTATATCCTTCACGAAGCTTTACGCCCTTGATCCCGACGTTCACCTCGATGGAAGCACCAGAGCAGTTTGCGGTATTATCCACCATCCCGTACCCCTGATCCGTTAGCGCTCGACTCGGCGATTCGCTGAATGACTATCTCGGCAAGCTTCGGGTGGAAGCCGATGTGCTTTCCGAAGATCACCTCAACCTCGGGATGTTGGTTTCGCAATTCCTCGGTTAGCAACGGCAAGTCCTGTTTCATATGTACGCCAAGATGAAGGAAGTACGGCAGGATAATTATCCTCGTCGCACCTTGTTCGATGCAGACTTCCATACTGGCTTCGATTGTCGGCGCACACAACTGCATGAAGCCGACTTCGACGATCTTGTACCCCGTCTCACGCCTGATGAATGCGACAACCTCATATATGCCGTCGTTTGCCCCCTCGGCCCTGCTTCCGTGCCCTACCAGCAACACCGCCGTCTTGTCTGTTTGCGCGGGGTCGACCGATACGACTTCAAAGATGTCGTGTCGTGATGGCCACGTGGCCTCGCTTTCCAGGCTGGTACCCAGTATAGCGATCCCGCCGACGATGCCCATCCTGGCATTGTTCGTGCGCCTGGCAAGCTCCTCGCCCCTGGGCGCGCTGATGATGGCCTTCAGGCCGCGCTCGGTTTGCAGCATCAGGCTCAGCGCATCGGCGATCATTTGCCGAGGCACTGGATTGATCGCGGCCTGGCCCATACCCAGGGCTAGTCCAGGACGGGAAACGCGCCCCACGCCCGGGCCGCCGTCAATACTGATTCCAGGCTCTTCGCTAAGCGTGACGAACGAGCAGATCTCGGCGCCGTCGATCACGTCATCCGGCGACACCCCCTGCTTCACGACAGTAGCGAGCGCCGCGTTTCCCCCATCCACAAGCAACACGTCGGCGATAGGCACCTTGACAATCGAGCCCAGTGGCGAGCGCAGCTCCACTTCGTTCCTCCTTCGGCCATAGACCAACAGCTCGGCCGCGGCCCTGGCGGCCGCCGCTGCGGCAACGCCGGTGGTGAACCCGCGCCGTCGAGCCTTCGATTGGCCGTTGCACGCGTCATCTCGCCCGTCGTCCTGGCCGCAATTGTAATGCTGTTCCATCGTCAGAGGAACGTCGACGATCGAATGTCCCAACTCATCGCCAAACAACTGCAGCGCGCGAGCTGCACGGGGCATACGCAGTTCGCTCTGATGCAGCAAGTCGATCTGCGACAGGACCGCTGGGGGAGCCCCCGAGACCACGATCCTTCCATCCCGCATCAAGTATACTCGGTCCGCGTAGGCAGGGACCAGATCGATATCGTGAGTCGCCACGATAACCGTCACTCCCTGCTCCTGATTGATGCGATGCAGCAGCGCCATTATCCGCGTGGCCCCCATCGGATCCAGTCCGGCTGTGGGCTCGTCCAGAACGATCATCTTCGGCGACATCGCCAGGACTCCGGCCAGGGCGACGCGCCGCTTCTGCCCGTAGCTCAGGCTATGAATCGGTCGCGCCTCTAGCCCCGCCGCGCCCACCAGGCCCACGGCAGCCGTGACCCGCTCTAAGACCAGCGGCGCTGTCAGGCCGAGATTCCGAGGACCGAAGGCCACGTCATCGGCCACGGTAGCGGCGAACAACTGATCGTTCGGGTCCTGAAACACGAAGCCAACATCGGCTCGCAGCCTGTCGGGACTGAGCGCCGATACGTCGCTATCGCCAAGCAGCACCTTGCCGGAGCCAGGCTTGAGTAGAGCGACGAAGTGTTTAAGCAGGGTTGTCTTTCCAGAGCCATTGGGACCTAGCACGGCCACGAACTCGCCAGCTTCGGCAACGAAATTGACCCCGTCAAGCGCCTTGATGCCGGTGGGATATACGTGTTCGAGATCACAGGTTTGCGCGCTAATCATAAAGCTTGCCCCACCCACAGCAATGGAACGACGACGGCCGCGGCGATCGTCAAGTTGACCAGATCCTCTCGGGTCAGACCGGCCACCATGGCGACGGCATTTCCGCCGCCGCGCAGGATCATCGCCTCGTTAACTCTCTCTGCCCGCTCATAGGAGCGGATGACAACCATCCCAGATAGCGTCGAGAAGGAATCCAGCCTGGCTCGCCAGGTCAGATGCCCTAGCCGGCACGCCTGCGCGTCGTGAATCCGCTCGGCTTCCTCCGCCAACAGGAACAGATACCGATAGGTGAGCGCGGCGATCTCGATCACAATCGACGGCACGCGGAGCCTGGCTGCCAACGTCTGCCAGGGGGAGAAACCCTTCGATGCAGGCTGTACAAAAGACAGCACGCGTGGCGATCGAATGGCTGCGCTGAAAAGCAGCACGATGCCAGCGCCGGCGATGATCTTGCTGCTGACCAGCGTGCCCTGCGCCAATCCTTCTCGATAGGCGACGAGTGGCCCGAGCGATAGCAGTGGCGTCTCGCCGATAAGGAACAGATGCGTGGCGAAGGCGACCACCGTCAGATACGAAGGCACGACGAAGCGCCTCAGCGCACTAAGCGGTTTGCCGTTCACAACGATGAGAAGAATCAAAGAGACCACAGCCAGCGACAGAGAGAAAATCGGGGAGCGTGCCGCCAGATTGGCGATCAGCACGCCAACCGTTATCGCCAGCATCGTCTCCTCATTGGCTAGCCATCGCAGCCACCAGCCGCGACTTTCAGTGCTTTGAGCATCACCCTGACCAGGCGAAGCCTGACCATAGAGCACCTGGCTCAAGTCTTCGCGGCCTTCACACATCTCGCCGCGCCTCCTTGCTGGAGGGCTCCCGGCCCAGTCGCGATGGAGCGCCATTGCCACCAAAAAGCTCACGCCAGTAATATCCGGCGGCGAATCCACCGATCGCCCCCGAGATCGCAAATGCGAAGAGCAGGGCATCGCCCTGGAGGTTAAATAACGGCGTCCACGATTCACGCCCCGCCTCGATAGCAAACCCACCTACCACCGTTGTGTCAACGCCATCCCAGGTCGCCCCCTGGTCGAGAGATGCGAGACCGAGAAGGAGCAGAATCGCCACCAGGATCAGGATAACCCACCGGCTACGAGGCACAGTTACCCCCCCCTTGAATCTGCCGCAATCAATCCCAGACGTCTCCCCAGATCAGGGCGCCGGCTGGTCACGAAGTTGAGCATTCCCGCCGTCACCACAGCTTCGAGAATGGCCAGGGGTATCTGCGTAGGCATAAAAGCCACAAAGATGGCGGTCCAGACGTCGATCACGCTTCGCTCGCTGTGCAATGCCAGCGCCATCGTAAGAGCGGTGCCACCATAAGTCGCCAGGTCTCCGACAGCGCCGGCAAGCGCGCCGCCGAGCCACAGCGGCAGCCGGAAATGGCGTAAGGCGACAAACGCCGCGTAGGCGGCGAAGGCGCCGATGACCCCCATATTGAGTAGATTCGCGCCCCAGGTGGTCAAGCCACCGTGGGCAAGGAAAACCGCCTGGAACAGGAGAACGACGCCGGTGATCACGGTGGTAGGAAACGGCCCGATCAATATGGCCGCCATGCCGACACCTGTCGGATGAGCCGCCGTGCCGGCGATAGGGACCGGGATGGCCAGCGCAGAAACGACGAAGACCAGCGACCCCATCAACCCGATCATCGGCTTCACGGATGGCTCGATCTGCGTTTTGCGCTTGATTGTGCTCGCGCCCTTCAGGAAGAATGGGAGGCTAGCGGCGGTAGTCGCCGCCGCCCAGGTTAGTGGCAGAATGCCTTCGGAGATATGCATAGCGCTATGTCTCCAGCTTCAACAGTGCGTTGACCGCCGCGGCGCAAATGGCACTTCCTCCCCGCGTCCCTTCGATTGTGACGTACGGGATATCCCGCCCCATCAGCTCCGCCTTCGCCTCGGCAGCGCCCACAAAGCCGACCGGCGTGCCAACGATGAGGGCGGGCCGTCGTCCCGTCGAATCCGCGAGCTCAAGCAGCGCGAACAAAGCAGTGGGAGCGTTGCCGATCGCCACGATGCTCCCATCCAGCTGATCGCTAAACAACTGGATAGCCGCAACAGCTCGAGTGCTACCGTTGCGCCGCGCGAGGGCGACTGTATCCGGGGCATCGATCCCGCATTGGACGCGACAGCCGAACTTCTGTGCCAGACCGGCGTTGATCCCCACAGCCACCATCTTCACGTCAGCTAGCACGGGCGCTCCGGCGCGAATCGCGTCAAGCCCCGCGTCCACCGCCCGAGGATGTATCCTGATATACGGCGCGATGCCAACATCGCCGGAGGTGTGAATGATGCGCAGTGAGATCTGCATTTCCCGCTCGTCTCCCGCTAGATCTGGCAAGAGCTGGCGAATTATTTCGAAACTTCTGGCCTCGATCGCTTCCGGGGCCAACGCCAGGTGATGCATTAACAATACACCTCAACAATCAATCGTGTCTCCGCGCCTCAGCGACGCAATACGGCAGTTCTCGTTCAGAGTTGCCTGGCATCCCCTAGACGCGGGGGGCCAGCGAGTTTGACAATGAAGAGCTACTGCCAGGCAGGGGGTTGGTCACCGTAAAGAACAGCCCCTCGCCAGAAGAGAAAGTGGCAAGGGGCGACAGTCCATCACGACTGCGTCGGCCCGGGCCTTTCCTCGAAGGCTGGCAGCGCTGCAGGGGCAGGTGACCTGACTTATCGAGCCGGGCTAGGCCCACTCGAATCACAGTTGCGGGACAGTGTCGGTCTCGCACCGAACTTCCCCTTTTGAGCCCAGTAGTTGCCGGGCACCCCTGCTATGTTGTTAACTTTTCGCTTCGATGATAATAGCAGACCGGCAGCCCACAGTCAACATTTTTGTCCTCCTCAGACAGCCGCAACCACGACCCCGCTAACCGCTCCAAGCACGAAGATGACAACCCCAAGTGATGCGGCCATTCGGTAGGATCTGAAAACCTTCCCCAGAACCCAGAGTGAAGGAAGACTGACGGCGGGCAGCGTGGCCAACAGCGCCACGGCGGGCCCGATACTCATCCCCTGCTTGGTGAACTCTCCCACCCAGAGCACCTCAGTGAACGTGGGGACCATGAGGAAAGTCCCGATGGCGGAGGCCAGGAGAATGGCCGGCAAGCCATCGCCCAGATTCTTGACCACCAACTCCACGGGCACGACGGCCTTCAAGACTGAAACGATGACAATGCCCACTACGAGCAGCGGAATCGCGACCCGGGCCACATCCCAGGTATTGCTCAGGAGGGACCACATCTGGCCGCCGATAGTCCTTTCTTCGGGAGTAGTACAGGCGGTCTCGTAATGGGTTGACTCGACGGCAGGATACAGCTTCGCCAGGACGTAAGTGACGCCAACGGCGGCCACTAGCCCTAACACGCTCCTGGCTATGGCCAGCGGCAAAGGCAGCAACTGAAAGGCGAGGAGAATCACGACGATGTTCAGCGATGGAGCTGTAACGAAGAAAGCCAATGAGGCTCCGAGGCCAACCCCCAGACGGCGAAGTCCTGGCAGCGTCGTCGCCGCGCAGCACGTGCAAAGCATGTTGGGAATGCCCAGTAACACCGCGGAGAGATGCTCCTGCAGCCCATCTCCCCGCAGGCGACGGTGCACGAAATCAGGCAGGAAAGTGATCGCGCCTCCGGCAACAAAAAGCCCAAGCAGCGTCGTGAACCAGACTGTGTTGAGGTAGTCCGCCGTATAATAAAAGGGCAGCAGCCACTGCGGTGCATTCTGCAAGTCGAACGATATGGGAAGCCTGGTCCCAATCGGCGTGAAGTTGCCTCCCAGCTTGTTCAACAGGGAGAGAATCCTGTATTGAAAGAGCAGTGTGAACAGCACAGTGAAGACCATCGCTGCCAGCCAGACTCTTCTCTTAGCCGCCCGAGGCGAAGTCATAACTATAGAAGACACGTTTTCCTCCTATACCGCCAAATAGTCCGACACGAAAAATGTCTATTGTGGAGGCAGGTTTGAAACCTACCCGGCCGGACCAGTAAGCCCATACTCGTAGCGGTGGGTCTTCGAGACCCAACCCCTGTTGCCTTGGCGAGTACCCGATTTAACAGTTAATGTTCATGAAACCTGCCTGGCCAGACGAGAACGCCAGACCTGCAGCGCGGAGTCTTGACACGCACCACGTCGCTCTATCTACGTGACACGATGATAGCAATACTATATACTAGATGCAAATACTATGCGAATTCATCATAGAGAGAATGCGATGGACATAAGTCAGTTGCGTGCCTTCGCGGAAACGGCCCGACAGGGCAGCTTCTCGGCCGCCGCCGCCAGCCTAGGTCTGACCCAGCCTGGTGTAAGCCGGCAGGTGAAGCAGATCGAGCAGGAATTGGGGTTCGTGTTGATCGATCGTGAGCAGCGGCCGATCTCGTTGACGCCGGCCGGCGAGGACTTCCTCGCGTGCGCCGAAACGATCTTAAAGGAACTCGACGCGACGATCCAGCGCCTGGCCAATGGTCAGGTTACACCCCGGGGGACCATCGTTGTCGCGGCTAGCACGATTCCGGGAGAATTCTTCGTGCCCCGCATACTGGCGAAGTTCAGCGCCCGCTATCCCCGGGTGCAGCCCAATCTCGTGATCACCGACTCGGCCGGGGTGGTCGAGCGATTGCTGGCGCGCGAGGCAGAGATAGGGTTTCTCGGTGCGCACATAGCCTATCGCCGCCTCCGCCTGATCCCTTTCGCCGAAGACGAGATCGTCCTGGTGGTGCCTACGGGGCATCCCTTCGCGGAGACGGGCAAGATTACGCTCGCCGATCTTGGCGGGCAGCCCATCGTGGAACGCGAAGGAGGATCAGGCACTCTCGGGAGCTTGAAGCGGATCCTCGCGCAACGTGGCGTTTCCTTGCCTGAGCACCGGGTAGCCATGGTCGCGGGAACCAGTCAGGCACAACTGGCGGCCATCGAGGCCGGTGTTGGCGTGGGCTTTGTATCTGGCCTGGCCCTGGCCAGCCGTTCAGCTTCGAAGCTGGCCGGGGTGGAGATCGAGGGAGTGAGACTCAGGCGCACGCTTTACCTGGCCCACGATAGAGCGCCGCTTTTGCCAATTGCCCAGGCGCTGGTGGAC
The DNA here is from genome assembly GCA_016189905.1 of Chloroflexota bacterium. GTDB lineage: Bacteria > Chloroflexota > UBA6077 > FW602-bin22 > JACPRP01 > JACPRP01. Next base: position 21,275 of record JACPRP010000104.1, read on the forward strand.
CTGGTGATTGAGCAGAAGCAATAGCCTCCCAGGGCACGGATATTGCACACCAGAAAACGTGCGCTAACGCGCACTAAGAAGGTCGATTCCCAGGTGCACTGTCAGGGCGTGGGCTTCGCCGCCGCATGGGATGTCCTTCCTATGGGACATCCTTACGACGGGACATCCTTCGTAAGGGGGAACCCTTTCAGAGAGCGTCCCGTACACGGGATCTTGTCCTACTACCGGAAGGACGGGAGGATGGTGAGATACCAATACCCGTTAAGTGTCCTGATCGAGCACGGGGAAGGAAAGGGGAATGAAATGGCAATCAGAACTCCACAAGAGCTATTCTTGCACGACCTGAGTGCCGCCTTCTACTCCGAGAATGCCATCCTGAAGGCGATGAACGAAATGCTTGCCATGGCTCAATCAGCCCGTGTGAAGCAGATGCTCGAGGACCACATCAATGAGTCACAGACGCAGGTTAAGAACATCGAGCAATGCTTCGCCGAGCTAGGACAACGGCCACAGCCGGTGAAATGCTTCGTCACCGATGGATTGATCGAGGATTTCAAGGTCCTGGTCAGGGACATAAAGGATCCTAAGCTCATCGATCTCTGCATTCTGGGGGCTATGGACAAGACCGAGCACCTGGAAACTGCCACGTACCGGAGCCTGATAACCAAGGCGCAGCTTCTGGGGCACACCAACGTCTCTCAGATTTTGAGAAAGGTCGTTTCCGGAGAAGAGAAGGAAGCGAAGCTCGTCGAAAGCGCCGAACATGACATCGGGAAGCAGTTGATCGGCAAGATACCTCCCGCGGGGCCAGCGACCCATCCCCGAGCTGGAATCTAAGCATATCGCAATAAGTTCCACCGCAAAGGGCGCAAAGATTATCAATAACCTCTTTGCGCTCTTTGCGCTTTTCTGTTCCTTCCCTTCGCATTTCCGTGTATTCCGTGGTTTCGCTCTCTTGAGTTGCGATGAATCACGCCTCCACGAGTGATGCTGGGCCAATGCCTTCGCGAAATGATCTACTCCACAGGAGACCGGTTATCGAGCCACTGGATGGTGTCCCGCAGACGAACGACCTCGCCGACGATGGCGATGGCCGGGGCGCCATATTGCCGCGCTGCGGCAAGCTCCACGATGTCGGCCAGGGTCCCTACCAGCGTCTCTTGTGTCGGCCAGGTGCCCCAGCGCACTAACGCTATCGGCGTTTCGGGGGCGCGGCCGTGGCGCAGCAACTGCGCGACGATGTGCGTCAGGTTCTGCGCGCCCATCAGGCAGATGAGCGTATCTACCCCGGTCGCCAGCTTCTCCCAATCCAGCCGCGAAGTCGGCTTCGTGGGATCCTCGTGGCCAGTGATAACGGCAAACGACGAGGCGTGGGCGCGGTGAGTGACCGGGATGCCAGCGTAGGCCGGCGCGGCAATGGCGGAAGTGACGCCTGGCACCACTTCGAACGGTATGCCGCTCCCCGCTAGCACCTGCGCCTCCTCACCTCCCCGACCGAACACAAAGGGGTCCCCACCCTTGAGACGGACGACCCGCTTTCCCTCCTGAGCCTTGACCACCAGTAAGATGTTGATCTCTGACTGCCGCAGGGTGTGCTGGCTGGCCAGCTTCCCAACATAAATCAGCTCCGCCGCGCGCGGGACCTCGGCCAGCAATCGTTCGTCGACCAGATGGTCATAGATGACTACGTCAGCCTGCTGCAGCAGGCGCAATCCGCGAACGGTGATCAGGCCAGGATCACCCGGACCGGCCCCAACCAGGAAAACCTTCCCCACAGTCGCGCCCAGCTCTTCCGCCATCGACGCCTCACTTTCAGCTAAGATACTTGCTTTCGAATGAGCAATCTGTAGCCATCGTCTTCAAGCCTTCGAACGGTCAATATCCGGTGCCCCTCGGCTTTTACGCTGCGTGGCACATTGCGTATTGGCTCGCCATCGTCCAGGACCACCTCGAGGACCTGCCCCTCGTCCATTTCCTCCAGTGTCAGTTTGGTTCGAACGAAGTTTATGGGGCAGAGCACGCCGCGCAGGTCCAGCGTTTCGTCCGGGTGAAGATCCAGCCGCTCAACCGATCTCGTTTCAACCATAGGTGTTACCTTCTGACTTGTACTTTCTCCTGTCCTCGGGATTCCGAGTCGCCTCCAGCCCCAGCGGGTCGATCACCTCGTCGATGTACTTCTCGACCCCCAAACGCCCAAAAGTGGCACCAAGTCGCTCGCGTCCCTCGCCATTGCTCCGATACCATTCCAGCGTCATTTCTATCAGCGAGTAAACGTCTTCGTTAGAGACGTAGTTAGCGACCTCGTAGGCGAAGATGGGATGTTTACCGTGTTTGCCTCCTGCCCGGACCAGCCAGCCCCGCCTGGCCTCGACCATCGCATCTACCGGGCAAACCTTTATGCAATCGCCGCAGCCATTACATCTATCGGCATCGCGAACCGGCAGACCATCCTCCATGCGCAAGGCAAAGTCTTCGCAACTGCGCACGCAAAGCTCGCAGCCGGTGCAGAGGTCTTCCACCAACACCGGCTCAGCCGAGCCTTGAAATCCCAGGTCCATCTCCCTCGTACGAAAGCAGTCGATGGGACAGCCTGAGAAAGAGATCTTGAACTTGTGGTGTCCGGTGGGCGTGCCGAAATAGCGACGGTCCACCTCGGCGCAGACCGATTGAGTGTCCATAAGTCCGTTGGGGTTATAGGCACAGCCAGCGCAGGCCGTAGGCACTCGCACGCGCGGGCCGCAGGATGCCACCGACCAATCGATGGCCCTGAGCGCCTCGGCTATAGCTTCGAAGTGCTCATAGCTCACGTAGGGAACCTCAATGGACTGTCGCACGGAGACGTGTACCTCGCCTCGGCCATATCGCTCGGCGATCTCGGCTGCCACCCTGAGCCTATCAGCGGTGACACGACCGCCGGGGCAGCGCAATCGCACGGTGAAAAGGTCCTTCTGAGTCTGCTTTATGAAGCCCCCACTCTTCAGATCATCAAAGTTAAGCTTGACGCGCCTGGCCTCTTTCTTAAGCCCCGCCTTGAGCCCAGCCAGCTCCGCTTCTATCCCAGAAACAACCAATGTCTGCCTCCCATAATCGACTCGTCGAGTTGATAGCCTATAGTTTATATACTCGACCAAGTTAGTCAACTTTATATCACGCGAGCGCCTATTTGTCAATCGTTTTCGCACACTCTCACGAGCACCCCGACGCCATTTCAACGAACACTCTGCCCAATCCGTGGATTCATGACCCAGTATTAACCTGCCGGGTGAAAAGCGTCAGCGGTTTGCGCAGGAATCTCGCTACCGATCTAGCAGGCTTTCGCCGTTAGCCCGGCCAGATGTAGTGCAGGTGCTTGTCCCCTGCTGGGGTGGGGACGGGGGGGAGCCCTGCCGAACGCCAAAACCTTGTGCTAAACGCCACAATCTTTGGCGAGATTGCATATAAACCATCGACCGATTGGCATCAGGTATGGTAAAATAGGCAGCGGGGAAAAGCGGGCACTATCGAGCACGTCCACTTGGTGTTGAAGGATGAGTTGGCCGCCGGGGTATATCCGAGCGCCAAGTTCGGAGCGAATGCAGCCTGGCTTCGTCTTCAGGTAATAACTTTCAATCTCCTGGAACTGCTCAAGGCGACCGCACTGGACCAGCAGTATCGTCACGCGCGGCCGAAACGTCTGCGCTTTGCCATCTTCACGCAGATCGGCAGTGTGGTCCATCATGCCCGCCGGCAATTCGTGCGCATCGTCAGCAGGGTCCTGGACGCCGTGCTTCGTCCAGGACGCCGTCGGCTAACTCGCATAGCCTGGACGTAGTCGTCGATCTAGCCGACCTCGCCAAGACACGGCCGCCAGGTCGGGTCAGCTTTGCTATGCGCAGAACACGTCCACTGCGCTCTCTTGCCGTCCATAAGCCCCCTCAGCACTATGCGAACAGGCCCTAATGCCTTCAATGGCCCGACTATGACGGATACTACACGCCGTGCGCACGCCCTTCAGCCTGCTAAATCAACGTTCACTCACGGATTTGGGACTCTGGCGTCCCATTGCGTCCCAACGGCAAATGGGGTATAATAACCTTGCTGGTATGTTTCCGCAGCTCGCTGGAAAGGCTTGGTCGGCAGCATCGCTTCCGAAGCCCTTGCCCCCTATATCGTACTCGCGCTGACGGATCGTCCCAAGTAATTTATGAGGAGTCAGCGTGATCAACATGCAAGACAAGACCCTAACCTGCCGTGACTGCAACCAGGAGTTTGTTTTCACGGCGAGCGAACAGGAGTTCTTCGCTCAGAAGGGCTACACCCACGACCCGAGCCGCTGCCCGGAGTGTCGAGCCGCACGAAAGACCAGCACCACCGATGGTGGTTACGGCGCCCGCCGAGACCGGGAGATGTTCCCCGCCGTGTGCGCCCAGTGTGGCAAGTCCACCCAGGTGCCCTTCCAGCCACGCTCCGACAGGCCCGTTTACTGCTCGGATTGCTACTCTGCCCAGCGCCCGAGAAGCGGTGGGTACGATCGACGGCCGAGCAGTGGCCGACGCAGCCGCTGGTAAATCGACGGGTAAATCTCTCGTTTAGCGACTTCAACTGTGGGGTGGCGAAATCGCCACCCCTTTTGTGACCCCGCGTCAATTCCGGCTACGGAACAAGAGACTGATGAGGTTGTCGACCGGAGCATACTGGTCAGTGAGCACGATGGGCGGTCCGCCATTCACGTAGGCGCGAAGCTGATCATCCGGCTGGACCACCGTTCGTATCCCTGTGTACTCCTGCCCGCGCAGCGCATCCCTCATCTCTTCGAGGTCCAGCTTTCGATTGGCGCCGTAGATCACGAAGACGCTCGATCCAGAGGACTCCCAGACCGGCGACGCCGCCATAAGCTGCACGTGAGGAAAAGTCTGCATCATCGTGCGGATCGCCGACCGCAGCAATTGGCCGTCCTGATAGAGGTCGATGACCGTGAGAAGATAGATGCCGTCGTCGCTCAGGATCTCGCGAATCTGATCGTTGTATTCCTTCGTTAGGATGTGATACGGCACCGAGAGATCGTTCACGGCATCCTGCACGATGAGCTGATAATGCTTTTGCGGCGCCAGCTCGCTGACAAACTGGCGCGCATCGAGGTTGTACGTGACTATCCGCGTATCGCGCGGCAATCCGAGCTCACGGTGCGCTATCTCTGTCACGCCGGGATCGATCTCCACCACATCGACAGCAGCCGACGGCAGAAATGCGTCCACCCAGCGAGGGAAGGTGTAGCCTCCCCCGCCGATGACCAGCACGCGCGCTGCCGCGTTCCTCGCGCTCACGAGGCGGGCCATCTCTGTCTGAACGTACTCGTGCTCGTAGCCGAGGTACGAAGGGTCGTCGAGCTTGACGAACGAATGGATGAGGTGGTCGAGCACCAGCGTCTTAACGGGTGTCCCGTCGCGCACATCGTCGTAGACCTTGATGCAAAAGTAGTCCGTCTCCAGCGTGCAGGACGACACGGTCGCGCCATTCGAGAAAAGCGCGTAGATCGCGCCAAGTGCGATGGCCGCCGCCGCGCCGAGCACCGCGAGGTTGCGCCAGAATCGCCCCACGATGAACCCCAGAGCGATCAGCACGAGGCCAGCGGCCAGTGTGAGCGCATAGACGCCCATGAGCGAGATGAGCACCCAGCCGGTGGCGAACGTCCCGACGATCGCCCCGGCAGTGGACCAGGCATAGATACGGCCCGAAACCCGCCCGGCGTAGCCGAGATCGGTGACCACCAGCTTGATAACCTGTGGGGAGATGGTGCCAAGCACGAGCACCGGGATGAAGAAGATTGCCGCAGTCAACGTGACGATGCGCTCCATCAGGCCGAACCCGTTGAACAGCCCCTGCTGGGCGAAATAAGGGCTGGCAACCAGGATCGAAAGGCTCGCGAGGCCGCCGACGAACAGCGACAGCCCGAGCACACGCTGTCCTGGCCAGCGATCGGCGATTCTGCCCCCAACGTAATTGCCGATGGCGATGCCCGCGAGAACCACCCCGATGATTCCCGTCCAGCTAAACAGGGAAACACCGACGTAAGGGGCCAGAATGCGGCTCGACGCAATCTCGATAGCCATCGTGCAGAAGCTGGCGATCACGACGACAACGCTGGCTACGCGCACGTTTCCTGACATCTCCAGCCAACCGCCTGCTCCCGGAGCTCTGACTCCCGGCTGCGCACCGAGAAGAGAGCCTCCTGGCATCACATCACGGTCAGGCTGCGAGCTCTGACGCATCGAATCGGCCCTGCGCCACCAACCGCCGCCGAGGAGACCCAGGAGGAGCAAAGCGGCGCCTACAATCAAAACGATCACAGTGATCGACAGATAAGCCATCAGGACAAAGCCGGTCAAGAAGTTTCCGACCAGGCTTCCCAGGGTTCCCAGGGCATAAACCAGTCCCACGATCCTGCCCGTGGCGCCCACGTCCGGCAGGATCAGCTTGATGACGACCGGAGTGACCATCCCGAGGATGAAGCTTGGCGGCAAAAAAACGATCGTCGTCAGGAGAAACACCCGAGGGAGCAGCGGCACAGAACGCCCCAGACTGCCATCGCCAAGGAGGGCGACGATTCCAAGCGTACTCAGGGCGCTCAAGCCGCCGAGCAGGAAGAGAACCCCGGCGCTGCGCGCACTGGGATAGCGATCAGCTACCTTGCCGCCGATCCAATTGCCAAGGCTGATGCCGGCGAGCACGACGCCGATGACCGACGTCCAGGTGATGAGAGAGACCCCAATAAAGGGGGAAAGCATCCGGCCGGCGACGAGCTCCAAAATCAGGGTCGCGCAGCTCGCGGCGAAAACCAACACGCCGGCTCGCCAGATAAGCAAGCCATCTCGTCCCTTCGACAGACCTCGACGCCCTACAACAGACCCGGTCACGTCCAACGTTTCTTCCATCGTCGCCTTTACCTCGCCATCCTTTAATCAGCCTGGTAAATATAGCGTTGGAGTTCGCCGGAGTCAACAGCCTCACCCGCTACCCCGCTACCCGCTACCGAAGCCTTCTAACGTAAACCTTGAAGGTGCCGTTATCTTCTTCGAGACTCAGTAGCTCATTGCCGGTGGCTTTGCACCAGGCAGGCATATCCATCTTTATCCCCTCATCGTCGGAGAGGACTTCGAGAACCTGGCCGACGTCAAGGCTTTTTATCTTCTTTGCCGTCTCGCTGATCGGCACGGGACAATATAGCCCCAGGCAATCCAAAACATCATCCGCCTTCACCGATAACACCCTCTTGCCACGCAGATTGACGTTGCTCATCTGCCCTCAACCCTCCACCCTCGGCACTCAACCCTCTAAACAAACAGATTGACGTTGCTCTCGCTGGCCACGCCCAGGTAGGTGGCAGCGCCAGCCACGCCGTCAACATCAGCAGTCAAATCATTCTTCGTCAGGCCCATCAATCCGATGCTAGTCGAGCAGGCAATCATCTTCACCCCGGATTCCCGCGCCAACTTCATCATCTCCTCGACCGAGGGAAGGTGGGTCTGCTTCATTAGCCTCTTCATCATCCACGGGCCCAGCCCGAACATGTTCAGCTTGGACAAGGGCAGATGCTCCGCCGTGCCGCTATTCATCAGATTCAGCATTCTGCGCATAATCCCCTTACCGCTTCCAGACGCCCTCTTGCGCTTCAACACGTTCAGACCCCAGAACGTGAAGAACATTGTCACCTCCGTGCCCATAGCAGCAGCAGTTATGGCGAGATTGAACGCGGCCAGCACCCGATCCATATCCCCGCTAAAGACGATCAGCGTCATCTTGTTCCTGGTCTCCAGGTCCGCGACGCCTTGCAGGTCACCGAGTACCTGTTTCGCTTCGCCCACCATCTCTCGTCTCTCCATTCATCTGACACAATGCCTCGCTGTCCGGCAGCGCAGCCAAGTGCTTCGCAATAAGTTTCACACCAAGGGACGCTCTGATCCCCAACAATCTCTTCTTCGCGCTCTACCATACTCTGAAAGTAGACATTAGCAGGCGACCTTACCCAAACATTTTTGTCTATTGATGGTCCTTCCTCAGGAAGGATGAACAACTTTGCGACAAAACGTCGTCCCATGCTTATTGCAAGATACTCAGGCGAGCGGCGACATCGCCCTGAGCCTCTCTACCACTGGGGGTAGGCTCTCCACGATATAGTCCACATCCTCGGCGTCATTGTCACGACCCAGGGTAAATACCAGGGACCCCTGCGCGGTTGCCGCGTCTACGCCGATAGCGCTAAGCACGTGCGACGACTTCAGAGCCCGCGAGTTGCACGCCGAGCCACTCGCCGCGGCGATTCCCTTCATGCTCAGCATCAGCATCATCGCCTCGCCTTCGATCAACTGCACGCACAGGCTGACGTGACCCGGCAGACGTCGCGTGGGGTGCCCCGTAAGCACGACGCGATCGACGACTTTGCCGATCCCCGAGGCCAATCTCTCGCCAAGCCTCGTGAGACTTCGCGATCTCTGCCCCATCTCTTGCACCGCCAGCTCCGCCGCCTTCCCCATTCCGACTATCGCCGGGAGGTTCTCGGTCCCTGCCCTGCGCCCGTGCTCCTGAACGCCCCCTTCGAGCAAGGGTAAGACGCGCGCTCGTTTGCGCACATACAACGCGGCGGCGCCTCTGGGCCCGTAGAATTGGCTGCCGGATAGCGTCAGCAAATCCACCCCCAGGGCCTTGACGTCGACCGGAATCATCCCCACCGTCGCGACGGCGTCGGTGTGAAACAGGACACCTTTTTCGCGGACCGCTCGGGCGATCTCCGCGATGGGTTCGATCGTGCCGATTTCGTTGTTGGCGTGCATCACCGAGACGAGTATCGTATCGGGCCGAATCGCCGCGACCACGCGTCCCGGGCTGACCAGGCCGGTGGAATCCACCGGAACCTGTGTGACGTCGAATCCCCACCGCTGCAGGGTCTTCGCCGAGTGCAGAATCGAATGGTGCTCGATGGCGGAAATGACCACGTGCTTTCCCCGGTCTTTTGCCGCCCAGGCGATTCCCTTCAACGCCCAGTTGTTTGATTCGGTGGCGCACGAGGTGAAATAGACTTCTTCTGCCTGGCAATTTATCAGAGCCGCGATCTTTGCGCGGGCATCTTCCAACAGCTTGGCGGACTCTCGTCCGAAGCTGTGAATACTTAGGGCATTACCGTAGCCGTCCCGCAAGACAGGAAGCATCGCATCCAGCACCTCCGGATGCAGCGGTGTAGCCGACGCGTGATCAACATATACTTTTCTCATTTTTGCTCCACCCTTTCCTCAACGGTAAACAAGCACAGTAAGATTGTAGCACGCGTATTCGGAAGGAAGATGTGACGTTTGTCGCACTGAGGCCTTCACATATATCGGCTCTCGGCACAACCTATCCATCACCCACATCTTCTCAGGGTGAACAGGCAGTAACCCTTGCCATACCCAACAGCCAAGTGGCACGTCGACCCCCTACCGCAGGAGCGGCCGGCCGGTCGCCCTTACCTTATACCGTCCACTCTCATCCTTCTACGTCCCTGCCAGAAAAAAGAGGAGAGTGGACGCTCGAAATGTTCCCCTCTCCACCCTCCGTGTCTCCGTGCTCGCCCGCCCGTTTAGCAGACTGAAGTCCTTCGGCGGAAGGACTTTCCTTTCCGAGATGCCCCCCATTTTGCAGATGAGGTGGGAACGGGCGAAGCGCCGCGACGTTACTATTACCAAGTCCTCAGTCAGCCACCACCAAACGCTCGAATTAATTGTTAAGCTTCATCAGAAGGATCCGTGGTGAAACCGGACCTACGCATAATGCACGGCGTCAAGACAGAAGACAGCCCTGGCCAAATGTGACAAAAGTCGGAGACGGCCGCACCAAGATATTGTAGGATCAAGGCAATCTACATCTGGTGGCACTGAGACACCAATATCGCATCGAAGTTCAATCGAAGGGAGTGCATTTATGAGTCAGGCAGAGTACTATCCGGATTGGAAAGAGAAAGTGGCCTTCGCAGAGGAAGGCCCCTTCCCGCAGATCCTTCTGCAAAGCGACAAGGCCAAGGTCGTGCTGGCCGGTTTGGAGCCGGGCCAAAAAATCCCGCCGCATCCCGAAGCGCTGGCCGTATTCCATTTCCTGGAGGGCGAAGGCTGGATGATCGTCGACGGAGAGCGCCTCCGCGCCACACCAGGCACAATCGTCATCGCCCACCAGGGCGCCGCGCGTGGCATCGAGGCCGAAACCCGCCTGGTGTTTACCGCAGTGCGAATAGCATAGGCGAAGCGACGACGATCAAGCTGCGTGCTTGGTGGCACGCAAATAGGCGATCGCCATTCGCCACGTCCCTTGACCTTTCTCAACCAGCGGGCGCATGTGGTTTGTAAAACGCTGGATCTCGGCCGGGGTAAGCACCTGTTTCATCGCTTCCTCCAGCGTCGGGAAGAGCGGGTTCGGTGAGGTTCTGAGGCACGTCTCCCAGAGAATCGGTCGAGCAGGCTTACTATCGACGTGCTGTTCCATACGAGTCTCGGCGAAACCCGCTTTCTCGGCAAAAGCTATCAGGTCGTGGTCATCGAAATCGAGCATGAACCTGGCGCCAGCCTCGTTGCGCTGGTCGTATACCTAGCGGAGTTTCCCCGCTATGTCGATGACCGGCGTCTGGTCATATCCCACCGGCGGTGGACAGCCGAAATAGCTGTTGATCGGCTCGAAGAGGGAAACCCGGCCGCCGGGCTTGAGGACGCGATGAAACTCATTAAAAGCCCGCTGTTTATCGGCCACGTAGATGAGGACAGAGCGCGCCGCAACCACGTCGATCGAGGCATCTTCAAGAGCGCTCAGATCCTCCGCTGAGGCGCACACGAAGGCGCAACGATGGCTCACGCCCATCCGGCGGGCGAGGGCTTCACAATAATCCAATAAGTCCTGTGAGATGTCGCTGAAGACGACTTTTCCACGTTCGCCAACCAGGGGAAGCGCGCCGAAGGCAATCAGGCCGTCGCCTGTGCCAACGTCCAGGAAGACATCTCCTTCCACCACCTCAGCGTTGGCTAGAACTCGATCACGCCAGGCGTACAGGTCACCCAAACAGGACTTCATGTACGCCTCATCCCCACCAAAACGCCTGTGTAGGACCCATTCTGCCCACTGGTCCATAGTCGTGTCCGTCACTCGCTTCCTACTCTTGTCAGCAAACAGCGGTTTGCGATAGGTCTTAGCAATCGCACGGGCGGCGTAGGGGCGACCCCTCCGTGGTTGCCCTGAGGCGGGGTGTCTTGTCCTAGCGCAAAACGCTAGTTCCCTCGAGAGAAGAGTAAGCACTTGAGCCATAGTCTATTGCCTGGGCGCATCAGTTTTGGCTGGTCTACCCGCAGTTCCTTACTTCCGCGACTTCGGGTCTCGCTGGGCAGGGACCCGGGCGACCCTGTCGGCGCCGATGTAGTCCTCCAGCGTGATCCGATCCAGCACCGCTTCGGGCACGTTCAGCCGCTTCGGATAGCGCCGTGGTGGCGCCGGCTTGGTCGCGTCTATCCCTCCCTTGGTGCTCAGGCCCCGTTCGCCGCTCGTCGGATCCAGTTGGCAGCCATAGCTGCGCGGGAAGATCACCATATCGCGGTCCCACTGGCTGCGCGTCGCCACCGCCCACAGCACCCATCGATCGTCGTAGATATCGATGTCGTCGTCGACCACGATCACGTGCTTGACGATGTATGAACTGGCCAGCGCCGCCATAATCGCCTCGCGCGGCTGGCCATCGTGCGTCTTTTTTAGCTGGATATACGCGTGATACCTGCCGGACCCCGATACCGGCACGAAAACGCGCTGCACCTCGGGCACCACTCGCTTAACAGCCGCGTAGATGGTCCCCTCTTCCTGGGTGCCACCGTAGTTGTTGTTTATCCCGACCAGGAACTGCTCATAGATCGCATCATTGCGGTGCGTGACCGCCGTGACGTCGAACACCGGACTCATTCGTTGCGGGCCAAAGTAGCGCGGATACTCCCCAAAGGGGGCCTCCAGGTCGAGCTTCCCGGGTTTCATTACCCCCTCGATCACGATCTCGGCGTCCGCCGGCACCAGAAAATCGTCGCCAAGCGTCTCCGACGGCACCAGCCGCACCGGTTGCCCGAGCACTGCGCTGGCAGCCGCGAAATGGCTTTCGGGATAGCCAAGCGTCGTCTGCGCGCCCATCAACACGCCAGGATGATGTCCGATCCAGTAGGCGACCCTCAGGTCCGTGCCCAGCTTCTGATGAGCCAGGTAGTTCATATAATTGTGCGAGTGCGGCGCCAAATAGCAGCGTATCTCCCGTGGCCCCGCGATAAACCCTCGCTGCAGCGCACAGTTGTCTATCCCCTGGTTCGGATCGTAAGTCGTCAGCATGCCCGCGGTTATGTAATGCCCCGGGTCCATCTCGTGCATCCGCATCGCCGGCAGGTCCCTAAGGTTTACCCGATCGCCAGCGAGTACGTTCTGCTTCACCGGCGCCTCGCTCCGATCCACCACCTGCGGCTTCGGCCCACCTTGCCACACCCGCTGGCGCCAGTCGATAGCCACATCCTCGAAGGTCGAGCCGATAGCGTGAGCCAGCTTACGCCGGTCGCCGGTCACGTTAAAGGCCAGCGGGAACCTGGAAACCTTGCCGTTAGCGGTGATCACCTGGTTGAAGATAACCAGTGGATACTTGCCCAGATCCTCGAAATGCTTACCGATCGCCGCGCACTCATGCTCCGCTTTGATAAGCCTGTCGACATCCAGCACATCGCCGGGACACGCCGCTCGATAGCTATCCAAAAACGACCGTAGATCGTATATCTGGGCCTGAGTCTTTTGAGCCACCGGCTGCGAGACATTCGTGACCATTGCTCCCTCCCACTTCGCGGCACCAAAGTGCTCGCGTCAATTCGCCTGGCAAAGAAATCCCTTTTCTATCAACCGTTCGTCGCACCGAGAAACGCCTGGCGACGTGCCTCGCGTCCGAGCGCCTTCAGTTGTCGTTCTCGTCTGAGCGCCTCGCCACACTTCGCGCAGGGGATAGCGCCAAGCAGAACCACCGGCCGGCGGCCTCGCGTGTAGCGTGATCCTCGGCCTGAGTTGTGCTGGCGCACCCGGCGGACGACATCCGTGGTCGCGCCGATGTAGGTGGTGCCATCGGCGCACTCGAGTAAATAGACGAACCACCCGTTCACGCCTTTGTCTCCAGGAGCTTGCATTCGCACAATACGGTGAGCACCAAAGCAATGAATAAACCGAAGAACGTCTGCTCGCCTCAACGCCACGTGAACATCTTCTGCCAACTACTGCTCGTCAGAGAAGCGTTCTCCGCCGCCTTTGGTGATCAGACCCGAAGTTCGACCTTCCTTGGCGAAAGATAACACACGCCTGAGCACTTGTCAATCTTGCTGACAGGCTTGCTGACAGGCTTGCTGACAGGCAACTACGATTCGTACCGGCCGGACGTTTCAACTATCCCACGGCTTTCCAGCAATGCCTCGATCCTGTGAATTGCCTCATCCAGGGACAACTGGTGTGTGGCGAGGGTGAGATCCGGGCAAACTGGAGGCTCGTAAGGAGCATCGAAGCCAGTGAAGTCACGGAGCTGACCGGCGCGGGCCTTGCGGTAAAGTCCCTTGGGGTCGCGGCCCTCGCATATCTCCAAGGGGACGTCGAGGAAGATCTCGAAGAAGCGTCCTTCTGGCAGCAGGCCGCGTACCCGCTCGCGGTCCGCACGGTAGGGTGAAATGAAGGCAGCCAGCGTGATAACTCCCGCGTCGGCGAACAGCGCCGCCACCTCACCCGCCCGGCGAATATTCTCGGCGCGATCCTCTGGCGAAAACGCCAGATCGGCGCACAGACTATTCCGCAAGTTATCACCATCCAGGATATAGGCCAGTCTGCCCTCGCCCATAAGCCGCTTCTCAACCGCTAGGGCTAGCGTGGATTTCCCGGAGCCCGAAAGCCCAGTGAACCACAAAACGGCGCCTTTCTGTCCGAGCAGCCTTTCGCGATCGACGCGAAGAACATCCCCTGATCGCTCCGCGAACTGAGCGCTCTTTAGTGGTGGCACGGTGAAGGATGAGCGAGCAGACTTGACCGCCGGATCCCGATCGATGATCATCCCTGCCGCCACGGTTCGATTTGTCATCCGATCGACCAGTATCAGAGACCCGGTTGCGCGATTCTTGGCGTAAGTATCGGTTAACAATGGACGCCGAAGCTCCATTACTGCACGACCTATGTCATTCAAATTCAAACGTTCAGATTGCTTGCGGTGCAGGGTATTTACGTCGATGGCATAATGGACCTTCGTGAGAACAGCGGGAACCATGCGCGTTGTCTGTTTGATCAAATACCGCTTACCTGCTTCGCTGGCGTCCTCATCCATCCACACCAGCATAGTGTCGATGGTCTCGTCGAGGTTCGGCAGGTTGTTTGGGTGAACGAGCATATCGCCTCGACTCAGGTCGATGTCATCTTCGAGCGTAAGGGTAACCGCCTGTGGCGGGTAAGCTTCGTCTATTTCCCCGTCGAAAGTAACAACGGTCTTGATTCGAGTTCGCTGGCCAGATGGCAAACCAAGAACCTCGTCCCCTCTCCGAAGCACGCCTGATGCCACCGAGCCACAATAACCCCGGAAATCCTGCTGAGCCGAAAGCACATACTGAATTGGGAAGCGAAGGTCGATGAGGTTGCGGTCGCTCGCGATATGGACAGTTTCCAGGTAGTTGAGCAAAGTGCTTCCTTGATACCACGGCATGCGCGCGCTGCGTTCCACCACATTGTCTCCACACAGGGCGCTGATGGGAATAAACGAAGTATCATGAACCTGCAGCTTGGCCGCGAACGCCGCGTACTCCACGCGGACCCGTTCGAACACGTCATGCGAGTATCCCACCAGGTCCATCTTATTCACAGCCACGACCATATGAGACACGCCAAGGAGTGAGGCGACAAAACCGTGGCGCCTGGACTGGGGCAAAGCGCCGTGCCGGGCATCCAGAAGGATCACGGCCAGGTCCGCCGTGGATGCGCCCGTGACCATATTGCGCGTGTATTGCTCGTGCCCAGGGGTATCGGCAATAATGAACTTCCGGCGAGGTGTTGTAAAGTATCGATAGGCAACGTCGATCGTGATACCTTGCTCGCGCTCTGCCTTGAGACCATCCGTGATCAGGGAGAAATCGATCTCATCCCCGGTCATACCTTTCCGTTCGGATGCTTTGCGGATGGACGCAAGCTGATCCTCGTGCACCCCGCTCGCATCGTGGAGCAAACGCCCAATGAGAGTAGATTTCCCGTCGTCGACGCTGCCGACTAAAGTGAAGCGGAGAAGATCATTTCTAGCATCATGGCTCAAAACATCCCCGTTATCCATCAGAAATAACCCTCCCGCTTCTTTTCCTCCATGGACCCCTCTGCATCGTGATCGATGACACGCGTGATCCTCTCCGAATATCGTGTCACCTTCACCTCTTCAACTATTTCTGCGACGGTCTTTGCGGATGATCGGACCGCGCCAGTGCAGGGAAAGCATCCGAGAGTGCGAAAGCGGCACAGCACGCGCCTGGGGATCTCTCCGTCCTTGAGCGGAATGGGACGGTCGGCCATAATAAGCTGACCATCACGCTCGATCACCTCTCGCTCCCTGGCGAAGTAGAGCGAGTTGATGTGTATCCGTTCCTGTTGGATGTACTGCCAGATGTCGAGCTCAGTCCAATTGGAGAGAGGGAAAACCCGAATCGATTCCCCTTTGTTGATGCGCGAATTATACAGATTCCACAATTCCGGACGCTGGTTCTTAGGATCCCACTGTCCGAAGCGGTCGCGGAAGGAGTATATACGCTCCTTGGCCCGCGATTTCTCTTCCTCACGCCGGGCGCCTCCAACGGCGGCGTCGAAGCCTCCCTCTCGCAATGCGTTCAGCAGGGCCTGCGTCTTCAAAACAGCGCAACACTTCTGTGTGCCGAGCGTAAACGGACTGACCCCTCCTTTGATCGCCTCCTCGAACGTGTACACCTCCAGCCTTGCCCCGATCTCCTTCACAAAAGAATCACGGAAGTCGTACATCTCGCTGAACTTGTACGTCGTATCGACGTGCAGCAATGGGAAGGGAATCTTCCTGGGATAGAATGCTTTTTGCGACAGGCGCACGAGGACCGAAGAATCCTTCCCCACAGAATACAAAAGAACCGGCCTTTCGAATTCCGCGGCGACCTCCCGCAAGATATATATGCTCTCTGCCTCGAGTTGCCTCAGATGGGTCCATGTATATGCCATACGATACGCTTCGGTTTACTCCTGCTCGTTGTTCCCAGCCAGCCCGTCAGACATAGATTCGTCAAGCCGGTACTTCGGTTCTCCGTAAGGCTCGTTTAGCCAGAGCGCCAAGGGCACGCGACACACGAACTGTCCGTGTGCGCCGTAGCGCAGTGAGGTCCCGAGAGACCAGTTGAAGCTCTTTCCGCAGATGCTCGTTTTGGTGAGCCTGTTCCCTCAGCCGCGCCTCTTGGTGACTGATCTGCGCCAGGGCGCGCTCTCTGCTTTCCTGCAGTTGCTCGATCTGGCGGGCCTTTTCGCTGATTTGCTCCAACCCACGGTCTCTATCAGCCCGCATTTCCGCCAACTGCTCCAAAGCTCGATCCCTGTCCGCCCGTATTCCCGCCAACTGCTCCAGTTCCGAGACCGCGTTGATGTATTGATCCTCAACCCTCCATACTCTCTGCACGACCGGATCGATTTCCTCTTCGTCAGCGCCCACGCACGTGTCATTTCCCAGAAGAAGCAGGTCGTAGATTTCAGCCCCCAGAGACGTCAGCCTTCGCTTTTCCGCTTCGCGCCCCAGGCTGTCCAATCTGGTCCGATATATCCACGAATTAAGCTCGCTCGGCGTCACGGGACCTAGCTTGTTAGTATTCCCAGTGCTCTTTGACCTGCGTCGGACTGCACTCGCGGCTATGTAGAGATACTCACCATCGTGAGCCATTCCGCGTAGATAGCCCTCCAGCTCCCCGACAATTTCATGTCCCGCTCTGTCTGAGAATCTATGGATGCGCCCACCGTTGGACTCCAGCCAGTACAGCGCCTCCCCTACCCGAATGAGGGAATGGGGATGGAACACGCCCTCGGCAATGGCCTCATTCGTCGTGATATTCACGATCTTTCCGCCACGCGCGTGCGCCCAACCGTCCTCTGGCTTTTCCCCAAACATCGAAACGAATACCTGGCCATTTAAGTGCGACACACAGTTAACGTGGGCAGCATCGACCTGCGCGTCGCAATAGCGCCAGTATTCCACCTCTCGTGGAGCCTGTCCATCGCTCGGCATCTCTATCCACATAATCCTGTTTCCGAAAGTATCGTTCACGAGCAGACCGCCCTCAAAAGGAACCAACGAATGGGCGTCACGGGTCTCTTCAAGCCTCCAGGCGTGGCGAACACTCAGGCTCCGATCGATCTTCAAGAGCATTGACACTGCTGACGACGGAAGTTGAGCAAGACCCCAGTACGCACCTCCATACGAGGTTAGGCCGGTCACCCCAGACACTTCCGCCCCAACGTGGGAAAGATCGATCCACCTAAAGCGCTGCTGATCAAAATCATAGACACCGAGGGCCAACGTGTGAGGAAACGTGTTGCAAAAACTGACGATTAAGCTAGTCATCGACAACCCTGATACGAGATTTCTGCTGCCTAATTCGCATCGCGATGGCCAAAGTTGGGAGACCGCACGATTCCCAGTTTTAGACCCAGGCGCATCCATTTCCCATCCCAGAATCGCCTGGCAATCGATTCCCAAAACGTCAGCTCACTTTCGAGTGAAGTAAGGCTCTCAGCTTGCTGCTTGATAACAAGACCGTGTTGCTCAGCTAAGTTCTGCCAGTCAGACCGTTCCGAATCCAGCAGCGCCATTGCTTGCTCCAGTTCATTGATCGCCACACGCAACTCTTGGACCGTCTGCTCTTGCCCCTGCGCCAAATTACGCCAGTTGGACTGCTGGTCAGCAAACCATGCCCTGGCTTCCTCCATCTCCCTGAGGTGTTCAGCTCGCTGCGTTTCTATCGCCCTCTGGTGTTCGGCTCGCTGCGTTTCTATCGCCATCTGGTGTTCGGCTTGCTGCGCTTTTATCGCCATCTGGTGCCCAGCTTGCAGCGTGTCTATTGCCCTCTGGTGTTCAGCTTGCTGCGTGTCTATTGCCCTCTGGTGTTCGAAGTGTCGCATCTCGATCTCGTTGAAATATTCGGCCTGTCGCTTAAGAAAGCGCACCAACGTATCAGGCTCGAGAGCGGAAGTCAGAAAAAGGAGCAGGGCACGACGACGTCCTGAATCGTCCGCCCGTGATAGGGAGGAAACGAATTCTGAAAACGCTGACAATTCAGGTGAAGACCGCGACGTGCTATACTCCGGCTTCGAAGGCAAATCAGCTATGGAATTTAGCTGATCGTATAATTCAACTGCCTCCGGATGGATGGTTCCTAGCGCTTTCTCGATCTCCGAAGAAAGCGAAACTCGTCTAAGCTCCTCAGGCCAGTAAAGTGATTGGAGCACCGAATTATCGAGACGCAGGCCTGAACAAAACTTCCGTTCTAGGAGTTCGGCGAACTGACCAAGACTTCTTGTGATGCCATCGATGTGACAGAGTAAGCTGGATTCTCGATGTCGCTCGCAAAACCGTTTTAACGAGCGGTTGTAGGCAACCCAGGCATCGATCCCTTCTAGACCAAAGTTTTCCACATCACCGCGCCTTATTAAGGACAAAAGAACTTCAAGTGGATGCCTGTAGACGAAAAGAAAAAAGGCGCCAGGGAGAAGCTGACGCCAGAATTCCAGGAATAGGCAAGTTCGAGGGTCCTTCCATCCCCACACCGGCAGCCCTTCACGCTCCTTAATGATGGCGAGGGCTTGTTCCGATTCCGTCGGGTTCGGCTCAAAAACAAACTCTCCAGTTACCATGTAATTAAGTCCTCGACCGCGGAGTGCCTGCTCTTGGAACTGGTAGAACTCGACGTCTTCAAAGTACCCACGAGGATTTCCTTCGGCGGGAGGAAGCAGCTTCTCACCGATCTTGATGCCGGCAGATTGCAGCAGACTTGTAGTCAGGGATGTGCCAGACCGGTGCATACCAGTGATAACAATGACTCGAGACACAGAACGCTCCTAGTGGGCTCCAAGGATAGCGGCCCGGACCATTATGGAATCACTTCAATATAGATTTCGATGACCCGCGCTCGAATATGACTTAACACCGGCATCGAAAACCCTTCCATGCTCAGCAGGCTCTCGGGCTCAAACGAGTATAATGAACCAAGCCTTCCGTGTCAATCGAACACGGCAACGAATTACAACAGTTTGTGATAGGCTCTAGAAATCTACGGGTGGCGTAGGGGCAATCCTTCGTGGTTGCCCTCGGGCAGTGGATGCACCACTTAGTCATTAGTCGTACAACGGGACGGGTGCCGATTTACTTTGAATGCCCCAGGCACTACATACGTCGGAAGTTACGTAGATTTGGGTCATACACCGGCCTCGGAGACAAGGACTTGTCGCAGTACTGGTGTGGTGCGCACCAATTGGTTGATCTTTGCTATCTGGGGGTCCACTAGTGGCAGGCCCATCGGCAAGAGCAGCCCATCCGTGTCTAGACGGCTATGGTAGTGCAGCACAAGCGGGGGTGCCTCCAGGGACTCATCGACAGCCGATGGTGATAGGTGCGTCGGGCAGTTAAGCTCGCTGGGGAGGTGATCGATGGTCAGGCCAAGCTCACGACAACTCAGGGTGAAAGCGACTTGATAGGTATGAAACTCGAACGGATGGACCAACTCAGGACGGTCAAGGAGCCAGCGGTCCCATTTTGGCCAGACATCTGCCAGACGCGGCACGAGTGCCCGTGGCAAAATCATCAGCCCGCCGTTGCAGTAATCGGGAAGCGTCACGCAGCGGTCGACGGTGCCTGTCGTAGTTGTGGACGGAGGGGCAAACCCGGCAGCAGCGAATAGTCGCCTCCAATGTTCGAGCGACAAATTCGCACAGTCGACGATCTTGGCTCGAACAGTATCGCCCGCAACCCAAGGAGCGATACTACTGCAGAAGGCCAGATCGCAGTCGCATAGCACGACGTAATCAGGTACGCGCAGCGCTTCGCTCTCAAGGAGCCTTAGCCTGTTGGCTAATGGATGGCGGGAATCAAAAGCCTTAACGTATTCCGTGCGAACGCCCAACGACTCGATCGCGCGACGGTAAGATGGGTCACAACCTTCGACCAGTTGGACAAGAATGCCACCTGGCTCTTGTCCAGCATACGATATGAGGCTTGCCGCCCAAAGTACAGCCGAGTAGGCGAAACGCGGATGGCGGTCCACGATGCAGGAGTACACGACCGAAGGGCGTTTGTCCCTCGCACCAGAGCGCATTTGCAGAGGATGCGCCAGGCCACGTAGACGATACCACAGCTTGCGGCAAATTTCGGCCCGAGCGCCCGAGGCTTTCGCCATAAGTTGGGCGGACTGCTTCTGAGCATCGGCCGAGGGTTGTAGCGCGACCATCTTTCCCTCCCCACAGGAACAAACGTGAAGCTAAAGGGCCCCCT
Source organism: Chloroflexota bacterium (assembly GCA_016189905.1). Classification (GTDB taxonomy): domain Bacteria; phylum Chloroflexota; class UBA6077; order FW602-bin22; family JACPRP01; genus JACPRP01. The sequence goes on from JACPRP010000104.1 coordinate 41,823, forward strand.
GAAACTGGACTACCGGTTATGGCGCACGAGACCTATCTGTTTGTCTGGGCGCGCGCTCTGCGTAACGGCCCTCAAAAACCTGACGCGGTGTTGGAGGGCCGACATAATGCCGAGAGACAACGCCACACAAGCATATCATGCTGAGCAGTTGAGCGCAAGGACGGTATGTATCGAGGCTCGAAGCAGATTTCGAGATACGGCACGCTCCTTGCATGCTGAACTAACAAAGACATGACACCGAGGTACCCAACCGTATGAAACTGTCACGATTGCTATTGCTACCCAGCGTTCTGCTCGCCGTCAGCCTTGCGGGGTGTATTCTCCAGCCGGACCGTGAAATCAACCTCGATATCGTCTATCCTACAGCCCAGCGGTCCGAGATTACGATGAAGTACCGCGTCCCCCCACCACCTCCCGACAAAGTATACGTGCTATGGATCTTGAATCCTGACCTTGGCAGGCAGGTGAAGATCGGCCAGATCCCCCCGGCGACCCGTCTCAGCGCCATCAAGACGAGCGTCGATTTCTTCGCCACAGGCGCCGTCGTCTCCATCGAGTCCAGCGCTGACGTCACGCAGATGAGCACCACCTGGGCACTCAAAGCAGGTCAGTTAGAGCCCTCTTCCACGCTCACGCCCCGCCCCAAGTAGCCAACTCTCGGCTATCCAGGCCCACCCAACATCAACAGAACGGCAATCGCGAGAAACAGTACCGCCATTGTCAACAAAGGTATTCTGGCGGGAATCACCGGAAACAAATCTAGCAGCGCCAGCACTAACGCTATCACAACGAGGATCATCACTATTGGCATCGGTATCCTCCGAGCAACCATCATCTCAGCAATCTCGGCGCCGGCAAGCGGCCCGCATCACAATGATAAGGCAATTAGCGTGCCAGGGGGTTAGACGTGTCATAACAAATTTCAGCGCCCTTCCACAGAAGGATGCGTCCTTCCGCAGAAGGACGGCAAATTACTCGTGCCATATATGTTGCAAGGCACTTAAGGCTACCCTCTCGAATGGCTACGTGATATACTACTCCAGGCGTCCCGACGACGGGCGAATATGAACTGGGTACGTGAGGATGCAGAGCGATATGGGAAAGAATCTTGTCCAGAAGATCCTTGAAGATCACCTCGTGGCCGGCGAGATGCGGCCAGGGGCAGAGATAGCGATTGCCGTGGACCAGACGTTGACGCAAGACGCCACGGGCACGCTGGCTTATTTGCAGTTCGAGGCGATGGGCATTCCGAAGGTGAGAACGAAGCTATCGGTCAGCTATGTAGATCACAACATGCTCCAAACCGGATTCGAGAATGCCGACGACCATCGGTTCCTGCAAACATTTGCCGCTAAGTACGGCATCTACTTTTCTCGCCCCGGCAACGGCATCTGCCACCAGGTGCATCTGGAGCGCTTCGGCATTCCTGGCCAGACGCTCCTGGGATCGGACAGCCACACACCCACCGCCGGTGGCCTGGGGATGATCGGCATCGGCGTCGGCGGCCTCGACGTCGCCGTGGCGATGGCCGGGATGCCCTTCAACCTCACCGTGCCACGAGTTGTCCTCGTAAGGCTACGAGGCAGCCTTGGTCCATGGGTCTCGGCAAAGGACGTTATTCTTGAGCTCCTCCGTCGGCTCACGGTTAAGGGTGGCGTCGGCAAGGTGTTCGAGTACGGCGGCGACGGTATCGCCGCGCTCACGGTTCCGGAGCGGGCAACCATAACCAACATGGGGGCAGAACTGGGAGCGACGACGTCGATCTTCCCAAGCGATGCGCAGACTCTCGCCTTCCTGCGAGCTCAACAAAGAGAGCAGGACTGGCGCCCCCTGGCAGCCGACAAGGATGCCACGTACGACGACGTCGTGGAAATCGATCTGCCGAGGCTTGCTCCACTTGTCGCTATGCCACACAGTCCTGACAGGGTCGTTCCGGTTGGCGAGGTGCAGGGAACCAGAATAGACCAGGTTTGTATCGGCAGTTGCACCAATTCGTCGTATCGTGATCTTATGACCGTTGCCGCTATCCTGAAAGGCAAAAAGGTTCATCCGGCCGTTAGCCTGGCCATCAGTCCCGGCTCGCGGCAGGTGCTGAACGCCATCGCCCGCAACGGAGCCTTAGCCGATCTCATCGCCGCCGGCGCCCGCGTCCTCGAATCGGCGTGCGGACCCTGCATTGGAATGGGACAGTCCCCATCCACGGATGGTGTGTCGTTGAGAACCTTCAATCGCAACTTCGAGGGCCGAAGTGGAACGCCTAGCGGCAGGATCTTTCTCGTCAGTCCGGAGACAGCCGCATTCTCGGCGCTTCAGGGGGTCATCGCCGATCCGCGACAGTTGGGGGAGACATTAGAGATTGCTCTCCCCACCAGCTATCCGGTCGACGACGGGATGGTCATCCCGCCGTCGAGAGAACCAGATAGCGTCGAGATATCGCGCGGCCCGAACATCAAGCCCTTGCCCATAGCCAGCGCCCTGCCAGACACCATCAAAGCGAAGGTCCTGCTGGTGACCGGCAATAATGTCACCACGGATCACATCATGCCTGCCGGGGCCAACATTCTGCCGCTACGCTCGAATATTCCGGCGATTGCCGAGCACGTCTTCGAGTCGGTGGATCCGGCCTTCGTTAAAAGGGCCAGGGAGCAAGGAGGCGGCTTCATCGTCGGTGGAGAGAACTATGGCCAGGGCTCCAGCCGTGAGCACGCGGCCATCGCTCCTCGCTATCTAGGTGTCGTGGCTGTCATCGCCAAATCCTTCGCCCGCATCCATCGCGCGAATCTGGTGAACTTCGGCATCCTGCCACTGATCTTCGACGATACCGCGAGCTATGACGCCATCGCAAAAGGAGACGAATTGGCCATCGTAAATCTGCGTGCCACATTGCCTGCCGACACAAGACTCGAGGTTCGCAATCTCACGAGAGACACGACATCCACGGTGCGCCACGACCTCTCGGCGCGCGAGGTCGAGATGGCGCTAGCGGGTGGATTGCTGAACTGCATGAAGAATGGTTGAGCCACCAGACAGCACAACATTCGTTGATTTTACAGAACGGCATCAGTCCAGATTTCCTTGACACCAGCCGGCCTGAATGGTATCATTGCCCCGTTTCCAATTCTTTGACAAGCTAGGGCATCGATTCTTTGACTACCGCTATGGTCGTGCAACCTGCCTTTAGATTAAAGCGGAGGGAGATACTTCTCCTTCTGATATCGCTTTCTCTGGTATTCTTCGTCTACCGCTCCAACCAGTCACTTACACCTTACAGTATGGTTTTTGGCGCTTTCGGGAGCATCGGGGTCTACTTTGCCTATCGAGCCCTTTTCCAGCAGCGTTACATTGGCATCGTCGCTGCGGCGCTAGTGGTCTTCAGTCCCTGGTACTACGCCGAATCTTTCCTGTCGGAGAAACAGGCGGCGGGCGTGTTCTTCGCGGCGACGGCCGTGTGGGCTTGGGGAGAACGACGCTGGCTTCCCTGGGGCCTCGCCTTCGGGCTCGCGCTGGCGTCGCATCCCGCGACGCAGGTCCTGGCGCCACCGTTCGCGGCGCACGCCATTATCCGCAGGCGCAGCATCCCTCCGCCGCGAGGATTAATCCTGGGCGCGCTCGCGGCCGCCCTCATGGTCGCCGCCGCCCTGGGCTGGTTCTGGGGCTCTTACGGACGGCTCGATGAATGGGTGAGCATCGATACGCTCGCTGGCTGGAGGGAGGCGTTCGACTCGCCCCGGTTGCTCCGCGCGTCGCAGCCACCGTTATTGCTCTCGATCGGCGTTTATGTAGCGGTCGTCGGCACTTTTGCTTATGCCTTTCGGGCGCGTCCGCGGGTTTTCACCTTGGGCGTCGCCGCGCTGGCGGTTGCCCTGCCATATATCGTGCTTCTCGCGATCAACTTCCAGCCGATACTCGCGGTCGGCGGCCCACTCCTGTGGGTGCTGGCGCTTATCGCCATTCCCGCGCTATGGAAGGTAGACCCCGAACACGATCAAATCGTGTTCTTGCTGCTGTGGCTGGCCCCCTCTCTCATAATTCTCCGCGTGCTCGGACTCGCCGACCCGACCTACTACGTTTTCCTGATCCCCGCGCTTGCGATTCTGGCCTGCCGACTGCTAGAAAGGACACTGGACGGCCAGTGGCTGGATTTCTGGTGGGCCGCCGGCCTCCCAACCTCCCTGTACTATCGTCTAGGCAAGATCGTCGCTCTAGGAGTGCTCCTCTACTCGATGTCCCAGGCCCTTGGAAGCTAATGGGGCTGTACGGCCAAGCTATCAGCCTGGTGTCAAATGTGTTGACAACTCGCATTAGCTCGGTTAGGATTAGGCATATGCGAAGAAAGTCAGGACATAGCGATGCACGCGACGCCACAATTCCTGAAGAATCCATTGAGACGTTTTTCGCCACCGAACCGAGATGGAACGAGAAACGCAAGCGTTTGGAGACCTATTCAGCGACGCACGGGGTCTTCTGGTATTGGAAGAAGTTGATCTCATGTCTATCCCTCTGGATTTGTCCCCATACGTTTCCGGCCGCGCCGTTCTCATTCCTGCAGATGGGCGCAACGATCCTAGAAAGGATCCGTTTCAAATCCGGTGACGCCGAAGCCCCTTCTTCTGCGCTCGTTGCGGTTAGTTCGGTGGCCGCTGTGGCCGCCCGTCCAGTTTGTGTCGCGCGCCTGTTTAGTGGTAAAATAGGCAAGCTTTGATTACAGCGGACTGGATGGCTAGATGCTATGATAACAAGGGCCCGGCTCGCTAGAGTTGCCGCCGTTCCACTGACAATGATCGGCGGCATATTCACGGTGCCACTGCTGCTGGCCTTAGCCGTATGGTTAGTGGCTGTCAGTTTTCTAGCTTCTCGACGGCGAACGAGCGGCGAGCCCTCATCGGCGCCCCGCAACGACTGCGCGAGCATACTGGTGCTCAACTGGAACGGTAAGAACCTGCTGGAGGAGTGCCTGCCCTCCGTGGTAGACGCCGCCCGGCGAGGCGCACACGAAGTCATCGTCGTGGACAACGGAAGCTCTGACGGCAGCACGGCGTTCGTTCGTGAGCGCTTTCCAGAAGTCCGCGTGCTTGCCCTCGAAAAGAACTTAGGCTTCGGCGAAGGCTGCAACGCGGGAGTGCGTGCGGCGACCCACGATGTCGTCGTACTCCTGAATAACGACATGCGGATCGAGCCAGGCGCCATCAAGGCGCTCCTGGAGCCGTTTACGTCGGAGCAGGTGTTCGCGGTGACCGCGCAGATATACTTCTGGGACCCTACACGCCGTAGAGAGGAAACCGGCCAGACGGTGGGTGGGTTTCGCGCCGGTCGGCTTTTCGTAGCACACGAGAACCCCGGGAGTGCGGTAAGACCGATTTTGTACGCTGGCGGTGGATCCTCGGCGTTCGATCGTCGAAAGTTTCTGGCGCTCGGCGGCTTCGATCCTTTATTTAAGCCCTTCTATGGTGAGGATACAGATCTTTCCTACAGGGCCTGGCGGCGCGGTTGGTCAGCGCTGTTTCAGCCCGAGGCGGTTGTGTACCACAAACACCGAGGCACCGTAGCCAAACACTTCTCACCCGACTATATTTCCGCGACCGTTGAACGAAACCATTTGTTATTCATATGGGCCAACGTCTCCGATTGGCGCATACTGTTTGCTCAAGCTCTAGCCTGGCCATTGCACGTTCTTAACCGTTCGAAAAACGGGGAGCCAATATGGCGCCCGCTGTTCGGCGCCATGAGCAGACTCGGAGGCGTTTTGGGACACATTTGGAATGAAGGCTCAAGCCGTTCGGTGTCCGACCGAGACGTGGTCAAGCTAGCCAACGACCCGCTACATTTCAAAGAGATGCGCCTTGCCTCACCGATAATAACGGATGGTGAGCCTTTGAACATCCTCGTGCTTTCCCCATATTTTCCGTACCCGCCCGCCCATGGCGGAGCCGTTCGTGTCTATAGCCTCATCAAGTACTTGAGCGATCGACATCGAGTGACCCTCGTCTCATTTATTGACAAGGAAGAGGAAAGAGCCAATATCCCGGAGATGATGCGCCTCTGCCAGGAGGTTCACGTCTTCCTCAGGCGGCCACAGATGTGGCGGTACTCGCCACTGGAGCTGACACCCCTTGGCGTGCGAGAGTTTGAAGACACAGCCTTCAAACAAAAGGTTCGCGAGTTGCTTGCTAGCCAGGATTACCACGTCCTGCAAATCGACTACACTCAGATGGCGCAATACGTTGAGCCCAGCCGCCATTATGTCACGCTGCTCACTGAGCACGATCTTTCTTTCCTTTCTCTGTATCGTCGCTTCGCCGCCGCGCCGTGGGGGATTGACAAGATTCTTTCCTTGGTCGCCTGTATGAAAATGCTACATTTTGAGTTGCGCGTATGTCAGAAGTTCGATACCGTGCTCACGGTAACAGAGCGCGAGGCCAAGATGTTGCGGCGCCTACTGCCGCTGACGCATGTATCTAGCGCCGCGCCTACAGGAGTGGACACGGCCCACTATCACCCGGCTAATAAGGCCTGTCGCTCTCGGCGACTGCTATTCGTTGGCTACCTCCAGCATCGGCCCAACGTCGAGGCGCTGCTGTTCTTCTGCCGCAAGATTTACCCGATGATCAAGGAGCAAGTGCCTGAGGTCCGGCTGACCGTGGCCGGGAAAGGCGCCTCAGCCGCCGTCTTGGAACTCTCCGCAGACCCGAGCATCGATCTTATGGGCTTCGTTCCCGATCTACGTCCCTGTTATCAAAGTCACGCAGCGTTCGTCGCGCCCATTACTACGGGCGCAGGCGTGCGCGTGAAGATACTCGAAGCGATGGCCGCTGGAATACCAGTCATAGCCACGTCCTTGGGGGCCGAAGGCATCGAATGTGAGCCAGGTCGCGATCTGCTGATCGCGGACGACCCTGCCGAATTTGCGGCACGCGCGGTGCGTCTGCTTTCAGATGAACATCTTGGTATTACGATGGCAAATCGAGCTCGCGTTGTTGTGGAGACAAACTACGACTGGAGAATCATCGCCAGGAACTTCGAGGCGGTCTGCCGTGAAGGCCTCAGCAATAAGAGGAAAGTCTATGAACCTGCGGATAAGGTTGAGATTGCTACTTAGCCCGATAGCTTGGCGCCTGCTACCTAATCTATACCTCCATGAGGAAGAAGTACGGCGCATCCTCCTAGTGAAGACGGGCTCATTGTACCACGCGATGGCAGCGCTCGACGCGCTCGAGAAGCGCTTTCCCATTGCCAACATCGCAGTCCTGACCGAGGAGCGCGAGTTCAATGAACTGCAACAAGATTCACGTGTTACGGACCTTATATTCTATCGCAATATCTGGCAGTTCCCTTCCATTTTGTGGCAAATGAGACGAGCCAACTATGACGTGAAAGTCGTGCTCTTTACTAAAGAGGCAACTTATGAAAAGTTCAAGGTGCTTTCAATTCTCCTTCATGCACGAAAGATGCTCGTTTATAATGAACACGGGGATAGCCTTTATTGGGGAGTTCGCGACCTGCCAGGCGTGTGGTACATGACCATGGCCGGCGTTTTCCCGGGAACGATCAGTAGAACTCTTCGACGACTGGCACTTCTCGCCACGAGCGCAGGCCTGTGGCCGTTCATTTTGATCTACCTCATGCTTTGGACGGCCATCGTGCTGGTCCGTTATCGACGGGATTCTTTAGGGCACCAATGAGGGGTTGCTTTGTACAGGTTAGATTCGTATGGAGGCGGAGTGAAGGGAATGTGTAATGCCCGATGGTAATCTTGCAGCTCACGTTTGTGCTTGTGTCGTTAGTGTTGCTGCTGATCGTGCCGGGTTACCTGGTCAGTAACGCGATCGGATTCAGTGAGAAAGGTGCCGGCAAGGATTTGCTGGTCAACTTCCTGGTATCGGTTTTCATCAGCGTACTCCTGTCATCATGGTTGGGCCTGACGCTTGCGGAGCTAGGGCTGCTCTCCTTGCCCATCCATCTTGCTGTCATCATAGCCGTATGTCTGGTTATAGCATATCTCGTGGCAACGAAGGGGAGACTGTCACTTCGGCTTCCCACGCTTACCAGATGGGACCTCGCCCCGATCGGCGTGATCGTCCTCGCGATACTGCTTTTCTGGCCACCTAGCCAGCCGATTTTTGGTACTGGTGATGCTGGCGTTCACTTCGACGCCGGCGTCAACCTCGGCAGGACAGGTAGCTTTGCGTTTAGGGACTCATCTTTGACCTTGGCTTTGGAAAACCCTGACCTGGGACGGCTTCCTCTGGGGCTGATGACCGTGGATATCGCACCAGGTCTGTTTGTGCCTCAATTCGGCGGCCTGTTCGAGGTCTGGATAGCGCTATTCTTCCAGATATTCGGCTGGTGGACACCTGCGGATGCGCTGCCATTCCTGGCCTCCATAGGAAAACTGCGCCATCCGCTCACGGTGCCCGCCGTGTTCTACATCGCTCCGCTGTTCGGCGTCCTGAGCGTCGTCGCGATGTACGGCTGCGGCAAGACCATTTTTTCGCGAAGGGTGGGATTTGCCGCGGCGCTGTTCCTTGCCGTGTCGCTGCCGCAGGTCTGGTACTCTCGCGTGACGATGTCCGAAGTGTTCACACAGTTCCTCGTGCTCGGCGGGCTGACTGCGTACGCCCTTTCTTTAGTCAGCCACAGGCGACTGTTCTATTTCGTCGCCGGCAGCGCATTCGGCCTCACCTTCCTGGCTCGCATCGACGCGGTCTTCATTTATGTTCCCTTCGGACTCTGGCTGCTCTGGCTGATCGCTTTTCGGCGCTGGCGCGCCGACCACGCCTTCCTGTTCGCGCCTCTGGCCGTCCTCGCGCTGCAGGCCGCCGTTCAGTACAGGTTGTTCGGGGCCGATTACGTGCGGGTCACCACCGGCGGTTTGCTCGAAGCTTATGGCAGCGCCATCATCCCCCTTGCGGTGCTGGCGGCGGTGGTGCTGTTGGCTATCGCGTTCCTGCACAGTAATCGAGAGATCGGCCGACGTGTTGCGGACTCTGTCACGGAGATGGCGACACGCGCCCCGTTTCCGCTCGCCGCGACCGTCCTCGTCGCCGCGTTGTACGCCTATTTCGTGCGCCCTTTCCAGTCGCCACCGGTCGTCTTATATCACGAGCTTCTCCAGCAGGATGTCGTGTACGACAACGGCGCAAACCTGGTCAAGCTGGGATGGTATCTCTCGCCCCTGGGCATCGCGTTAGGGGTCGCTGGCATGGCTTGGGCGCTGGCGCGACGTCTCGATGCCCAAACCTGGCTCCTTTTCTCGGTTGCCGCCGTGTATGGGCTGATCTTTCTTTATAACGGCTACGTCACACCCCACCACGTCTTCTGGGTGCGCAGGTACCTCGTCGTGCTCATCCCATCGCTGCTCCTTTTCGCCTCGGCGCTTCTGCTCGAGTTCGGCAGAGATAGGTGGGCAGGCCGGGCCTTTACGACCGCGAGATTGACAGGATGTGCAGCGCTGCTTATCGCTCTCGCCATGGTAACGCCGATAGCGATAGCGGCTCCACAGTATCAGGAGGCCACGCAGCAGATGCGGACCTTCGCCACGATGATGCCGGAAGGCGGGGTGGCGGTTTTCGAGGGATCGGAGGCGGCCAAATGGCTGACGGTGCCCCTCGCCCTGCTGCACGGTCGAACCCCAGTCATTCTGCAGAGCGATCGCCCGGACAGCGAAAAGCTGAAGGAGACCCTGAGCAAGCTGTGGAACCAGGGAAAAGAAACCTATTACGTGACTCAGATCGGCACCAGGACCATCGACGACCGCGACATAGAGTTCCGACCAGTGGGCCGAGCAGCCTTCGATTTCCTCCAGTTAGAAATGGCCTTCGGTCGGCTGCCGGAAAAGAACCAGCGGGTGACGTTTGGCGTCGACGTGTACAGGATGGTACCACGCGTCGAGCGCCGGATGTCCGTCTATCCTTTTCAGTTGCAAATCGGCGATCGAGATTACGGATATATCGGGGCCGGATTCTACACGCCTGATGGCACGTCGCCGGCGACGTATCGCCACACGAACGGCGCGGCCGAGCTAGAACTGCCCTGGAACCCGTCCGGCAAAGAGGTCGTGCTATCGATGCTGGTCGCAGGCCCAAGGCCCTCGGATGTCCCTGAAGCGACCACGACGGTGTACGTGGGAGGGGTCAATGTGGGTGAGTTCACACTGCCGAAGACCTACAGCGGATCAGACCCATTCGTCGAGCGAGAGCTGAGATTCCCAGCCGCCGCCATCGACCAGCCGGCTGGCAAGGTCACAGTGCGTCTGGTCAGCACCCCCTGGATTCCCGCGAAATACGGCCTGGGGGACTTGAGAACGCTTGGAATCACGCTCAAGCACATTGCGCTGCGTGATGGCTAAGGGTAGGCTCAAATACCGTTTCCCGTCGATCTTCACGCAGAAGTGGGCGAGACCGACGCGGTTTTGATGCACTTTAAAAATTTAATCCGACTTTTGGCACAGAGCTTGCTGATCCGCTAGGCAGTATTTCAAGGAGGTGCTGCCTATGTGTCGCAAGCTAGTATTCCAGCTTGATGACGCGGCAAGAAC